>CAYFOW010000028.1:0-14971 GCA_964344885.1 uncultured Candidatus Nitrosopelagicus sp.
TTTCTTCGGAAAATCAGAGAGAACCCCATCACTCATAATCATCAGCAATATTTGTGAGAAATTCAAATTATAAAAGCAGTTGATTTTGCTTCATTTTTAAAATAATCCATACTCGAATCATTCTTGGAAATACAAATCACTTCCATATGATATACTGATTTCTTATAAAATGTTAAATTGAGGAAGAATTTCATCTCGAACATGCATGATACTGAACCAGACACATTTGTTTGGAAGACATTGCCTGAGAAATTCTGTGATTCTCTAAAGGAGATCGGAGTAGATGCTACTCCAAATGAGATTGGACAAGGTGATGTTGAGCATGGAGATTATTACAGTAGATGCTTTGTTCAAACCACCCGAATGGTTACAAACAAGGGCTCACTAAACGTCTCTGAGACAAACATTGACGCAGTTCATATCATACAGAAGGGATGATAGTAATGCAAGATCCAAATCCATTACCATGGGGTGCACAAGACAGATTCCAAGCACATTTCATTGTAAAACAAGATCCTGATTCAGACCCTTCACTCTGTACTGCAAGAACCATCCTAAGTACCAGTGGACATTTTGGTTCAAAGAAAATTACCAAAGTAGAATGGAATGGTGGACGTTTGGCTGATGAGTTAAATGGCGATATTGCACTAAATGATATGATCTCAAAACAATCAGTTGATGATGCAACAATATTTGTTGACCCAGTTGATGGAAACGTAAGAATTTATGGAAAATGGAAGAATCATTTTGACTTTGGCATTACAAAAGAGATGTTTGAAATCATTGATCGAATTGCAGGACACGTAAAGATAGTTTCACGCTCTCCACCAATCGAGTGCTAGAAAGTCTATATCGTTTTTCTTAGGAATTGCTAAAATGAATTGTTTTTTCACACTACTTGCTAATCTTCCTGCTAAGACTACTCCTGTCGATGAAATGGAATCTGTGCGGTTATAGACCTGAATCAAAAATGGTGCATGATCAATTCCTGGTCCCCTTTGATACACTGCAAAGTCACTTCCAAATTTTAATCCAGGATTGATGACGTATTTTTTATCTCTGAAATATTTGTACACTTGATATTTTTTCTCAAAGTTATGGTATTCAGTTTTACAGAGCTGAGTTAGTTGTTCGTCTGTTATTTTCTTTTTATCTTTGTAGACTTTGATTCTAGATTCTTGTAAAAGGTACAATCCTTCAATCAAATCTAAAATTAATGGAACATTAATCTCATCAGGCTTTGGTTTTGGAATGCCTATTGGTTTTCCATAATAGCCGGAGCTAAACAACTCTCGAGAATGTTCGATATTCCAAATGATAATTCGGTTTTCTACTAGTTCGCCTTTCAAGTTACAAGCTCAATGCAAGCAAGATGAAAGAGTCTGAAACTTCTTGACACTTGTCTGCCATCTCTTCGATACCTTCTATGATATCTTTCATTAGCAAAAGTTCTTTTGTGTCTGAGATTTCATTTAGTGCCTTTATTGACATTTTTCTGTATTTTAGGTCAATTTCTCTTTCAACTTTTTGAGTCTCTTGAGCCAATTCAATTGCCTTTGCAGAATCTGTATTGAGGCTACGAATAATCTCATTTAGTTTGTAAATTTCATCTACTACTAGTTCGATTAATTCTGTAAGGTCTTTGTCTAGCTTTGATTTTTTAAGAGTTGTTGCCTTGATGTTTGTAAGCTTAAATGAAATTCCAGTAATATACCCTGCAATTTCATCCATCGTATATGATGTGTTTAGTAGATTTTCTCTGTTCATGATAAGACCACCTACGTCAGCTACATCTCTTGTGATCTTTCTTCTTAGATTTTCTACTTCTTCTTCAATACTTGTAATTTGCTCAAGTGCGTCTTTAATTCCTGCCTTGTCTTTATTCAACATAAGATCTGGCAGTGTTGCAAGTGCTCTTCCTGCATTTAGAATTCTATTAATTTCGTCTTGCAAAACAGCAATTGCCTTTCGTTTTGCTTGTACTTCTAATTCTCCACTATACATAACGAAATTAACAAAGTGTGATACGGTTAATTAATCCTTTCATAATTTCCATTTCACTCATAATTTGAGGTTTGAGAAATTTTTGTCTGTCCATTGTACAGTGTAATTACTTCTTCATCAGTTGATGCATCTTCTGCTGATTTCTCAACTCTGATTTTACCTGTAAACTTTGGAAACCTTAAAGCCAATCCACTGCCTTTTCTGATGGCATCTGTGGCAGTTTTGTGAATTGGACTAAGTGTAATTTCTGATGCAACTACTTCGATGACTAATTCGGGCTCAAACCAAACATCTGCATCCATATCGCTGTCAATTCGAGGATTTTTTCTTAATGTTACTTTGTTAGTCAAAATCTGATATAATTGATCTAGGCTTTCATCAGTGAATCCTGTACCAACTTTGCATATGCTTGGAAACTCATCTCGTGAATCATCATATGTTGCAAGAAGCAGAGTTCCATATTTTCCAGTCCTTCTACCCCTTCCAAAAAACGCTCCAATTACCACTAAATCTAAACTATCTCCTAACTCATTTCGATATTCTCTTTTTAGTTTTAGCCAATTGCTACCGCGCATACCTGCTCTGTATGGTGCATCTAAAACTTTGAGCATAATTCCTTCACATCCAGAATTAATTGAATTTTCTAAAAACTCTTCAATATCATCTTCATTTGATACAATTTGCATGGGGATAATCTTTGCAAATTTGTCTTCAATTACTATTTCTTCAAGAGTTTGTCGTCTTTGTGAGTATGGCATCTCAAAACATTTTTTGCCATCAAGAAATAGCACATCAAAAAAGTTTACAGTAATTGGATAGTCTGATACTGCTTTTTCAACTTTGTATTTTCTTCTTCTATGCATTAATTCTTGAAATGGTAGAAACTCTCCAGTGTTTTCGTTAATTGCCACAGCTTCGGCTTCTAAAATTACATTTCGTGTCTTTAGTGATTTTGAAATATTTTCTACAATGTCTGGATAATATTTTGTAATGTTTTCTAATCTTCTTGAAAATAATTTTACCTGGTTATCATTTACGTGAAGCTGAACACGTTCGCCATCTAATTTGTATTCTGCAGCAAATCGGTTTCCAAGCTTTTCAATTGATTCTTTTTCGCTTTTTACTCTATCAGCTAACATTGGACGAATTGGTTTGAAAGGCGTGATTTGGAATTTTTCTATACCTTGCAAACCATCTTTTACAACTGATTCTGCAACTAGTCCTAAATCACTTGAAACATTGTATGCATCCTCAAGTGTATGTCTATTTTCTTTTGAACCAGTAAATGATATGGCAAGTGCATCCATGATTGTGTTTTCTGCAATCCCTAATCGTAATGTACCTAGTAAAATTTTCAAAATGAATTTGCCTTCATACGGTGATGCATCATTGAGGAGACTAGAGATGTATTTCATCTTCATGTCTTGTGATCTTGCACCTTCTAATTCTGCAATCTTAAAAAGAGTCTCATAGACGCGCTCAACTGTAATTTCTTCAGCTAAAAATGTTGTCTGAGTCTTTTGCTCTAGTATTTTTACAGATGCACTTCCTATGTCTCCATCTGTTCTATATTCCTGCTCGATTTTTTTTAATGCAATTCCAGTTGACTTTGATAATGCTCGCATAGCAAGTTTTTCAGCAACACCTAGTTCAATGCCTTCAAAATCTGGTCGAATCTTTCCTTGTAATAGATAAACTACTCTTGAAATTACATCTTCTGGTGTATTTTTAAAAAGTGATACAAGCAAGTCCGTTAATTCTAATCGTTTCTGTGTGGCTTCCATCTTTTCAAAAATTTCTGAAATTACTGAAAATTTCATTCAAACTTTTTTTTCTTTTTTAGGTAATAAGTCTGAGCCATTTTTTAAAAATAATCTGTAGATAGTTCTCAATACCGATTTGATTTATTTCTGAGATGATATTATAGTGATATCATGACTGATCTTTATCGATTATTACCTGAAGAGATGGAAAAAATGGTAATGGATATGGGTCATCCAAGATACAGAGCAGACCAAATTCTTCTACCACTTTATTACAAATTTCCAAAAGATATCTCTGAACTAAAACAATTACCAAAAGCGATGCGTGAACAATTAATTGAAGCTGGATATACAATCGGTTCAACAAAAGAGATTCATCGTGTTGAAAGCGATGATGGAAACACTACAAAATTATTACTTAATCTTACAGATGGCACTCCTGTTGAAACAGTTTTGATGCAGTATCCTTCTGATAAAATCACAGGTGAACCAAGATCAACCATCTGTGTCTCAACTCAGATTGGTTGTGCAATGGGTTGTGTGTTTTGTGCTACAGGTCAAATGGGATTTGAAAAAAATATACAAGCTGAAGAAATTGTTGCACAGGTAATCCATTTTGAACAGATGATGCAAAAACGCGGAGAACATGTAACTAATCTAGTCTTTATGGGAATGGGCGAGCCCATGGCAAACTATGATGAGATGATTCGTGCAATTAGATTGCTTACTCATGATAGAGGTTTTGGATTAGGGCAACGCAAAATTACTATTTCTACAATTGGAATCACTTCTGGAATAGATAGACTGGCTCAAGAGAACTTGCAAATTGGACTGGCAATCTCACTTCATGCACCAAATAATGAGTTAAGAAAAAAACTTGTACCAACTGCTGGACCAAACTCTGTTCAAGAAATAATTGAGGCAGGACGAAGATATTTTAAAAAAACTGGCAGGCGTGTAACATTTGAGTATGCATTAATTCGTGGAGTCAATGATTCACCAAAGATTGCAAAAGAATTGGCAAAACTCTTACACAGAAATGGCTCACATGTTAATTTGATTCCGATTAATCCTACTGCAGGAAATTTCTACAGACCAAAACGAAATGCAGTACTTGAATTTGAAAAAATTTTGTCTGAATCAGGTGTTAACTGTACAGTGCGAGTAGAAAAGGGCTCTGAGATATCAGCTGCATGCGGTCAGCTTCGAACAGATATGCTTGAGCAAGATAAATTGAAATCTTCTGGCAAAACTAACTGAAAATTAATCGCTTCAAATATACTTGAAAATGGTCTTTTTTTCTTGTTTTGTATCATCTACAGTTAATGCAAAATTATACAACGGGTATGATTTTTTGTATTCTTTCATAAAGCTCCAGGCTACATCATGTGATTTGAAATTTGTACGCAGTCCATCAATTGTCACTTCTTTACCAAATACATCAAAGCATTGTACTGCAAAGTCTTTTGGTTTGTTGTGAGGCCTTGCCTTTAGTATCCATGAAATAAAAAATACAAATACAATTCCTAAGATAATTGATTCACCTGCACTTTTAAAAAATGCAGTCAATACATTTGGGATGGTCTGCCCAAATAGTACGATGAAAAAACTTACTGCAAATACAAAAAATATTCCTGAAATTATTGCAGTCTTATAATCTAGAATGGTTCTGTAAATGTCCACAAAAAGCCTACGCCTATAAAGGATTTAACCATTTATGAGAAATTTAGAAATGAAAATTATCTTGAGATCGTCTAATCTGGATCTTCGTAAGATTCTTTTCTTTCTCCGGCTTGTTGGGTGCCTTCAATTGGAACCATCTTTTCATGGACTTTGTTAATTACTGCTTTGTATCCTTCAGCATATTCTAGTTCTGATGGAACAAGTGTTGCTGGATGGAAGAATCCTTGTGATCTCATTGCCAAAGCCCTCTTTGTTGCAATTTCTCTGATGTAATCCCAGTCTGGTGTTGAGAATCCATCAAATGGTCCTGTGAATTTTCCATTATGCATGCTAAAGACTAGTGCTTCAACAATTGGAATACAATAATTAATTGATGCAGCAGAATTGAGTTTTACTGGCATCAGTGGCATGTTGTGACTGCCTCTTGTATTGCCTGCAACATAATGAGGATTATTAAAGACACTACCAGCTTCTTCAGTTGCTGGGAAGTTCTTTTGTGTTCTTACCATGCAGATTGGATCATCTTTTCCAACATAGGTTCCTGCGATATTATGTAGTCTGTCAGTTGATGCAGAAAGAATTGGTTCACCGTCTTTTGTGTATACTGAATCAATTACGTATCTGCCAGGATACATTAATGCAGCTTCAATGATTGGTTTATCTTCCCATAGTGATAACTTTGCAACTTTGCCTTCTTCAACATCCATCACATTGATGTCAACGCCTTTTGCAAGTGACTTGTTAACGATTAATCCTGTGTTGCTAATACCATCTACAAATAATCTATACATCGGATAGTTAAATGCACCAGGCTCTGTTTTGTCTGCAGCAAAAACTGTAAAGACCTCATTTGGTCTTTCTTCAAACTCCATTTCTGCAACGCCTGGACCCATCCCTTTGATGTTTCCTGAAAATGAATCCTTTAAGAGATCTTGACCTGCTCCATACAATCCTTCCTGTTTTGCAACTTCAGTTCCTGCCATAAATGCATCCCATGCTAATTGGTGGATTTCTTTACTGTCTACGCCGTTTGTATGTGACATGACAATATGTGAATCATCCCCACAATATCCTATGTAATTATCAATTAGTAAATCTCCTGAACCCTTTACTGTATCTTTAATTGCTTTAAGTAATCCATCACTTGGTTTTGTATGTCCTCCAATGCCTCCGACATCTGCTTTGATAACTGAAACTGTAATTTTCATATCCACTCTAAAGTCCACTTCTATTTTATAGTATGCGCAAATTACAATTTTTCATATTCCAAAAAATTTCAAAAAAACATCAAATTTTTTCAAAAAAATCGAAATGGTAATAAAGCCCTCACGATAGGATTTTCTTATGGCAGATAAAAACCACCTGAATTTGATCGTTACAGGACATATAGATAATGGAAAATCAACTACAATGGGACATTTTTTGATGGATCTTGGAGTAGTTGACCAAAGAACAATTGACGCACATGCAAAAGAATCAGAGGAGACCGGAAAAGGTGATACCTTCAAGTATGCATGGGTCATGGATAATATTAAAGATGAAAGAGCAAGAGGAATTACAATTGATCTTGCCTTCCAGAAATTTGAAACACCAAAGTATTTCTTCACTTTAATTGATGCGCCAGGACATCGTGATTTCATCAAGAACATGATTACAGGCGCATCTGAGGCAGACTGTGCAGTTTTAGTACTATCTGCAAAAGAAGGTGAAACTGATACTGCAATTGCACCTGGTGGACAAGCAAGAGAACACGCATTCTTGTTAAAGACTTTAGGTGTAGCACAAATCATCGTTGCAATTAACAAAATGGATGCAGTCGATTACAAAGAAGACGCATTTAACGCTGCTGTAGAAAAAGGTAAAGGCCTCATCAAACAATGTGGTTACAAGGTAGATACAGTACCATTCATTCCAGTCTCTGGGTGGAAGGGTGACAACCTTGTAAAGGCATCTGAAAATATGGGCTGGTACAAAGGAAAGACCTTACTACAAGCATTTGACGACTTTACTTACCCAGAAAAACCAACTGGCAAACCACTACGTGTACCTATCCAAGATGTTTATAGCATCACTGGTGTAGGAACTGTCCCAGTAGGACGTGTCGAGACAGGTGTTATGAAGCCTGGAGACAAGATTGTTGTGATGCCATCTGGTGCACCTGGTGAAATCAAATCAATTGAAACACACCACACTGAAATGCCTTCTGCAGAAGCAGGTGATAATATCGGCTTTAACCTCAGAGGTGTTGATAAGAAAGATATCAAACGTGGTGATGTACTTGGTTCTCCAAGCGATCCTCCAAAGGTAGCAAAAGAGTTCAAGGCTCAGATTATTGTTATACACCACCCAACTGCAATCGCACCTGGATATACTCCAGTAATGCACGCACACACCACCCAAGTAGCTGCAACAGTGACAGAATTCTTGTCCAAGATTGACCCAGCAACTGGTGGAACTGCTGAAGAGAATCCAAAATTCCTTAAAGTAGGTGACGCTGCAATTGTAAAAATCAGACCAGTCCGTCCAACCTGTATTGAAACATTTACAGAGTTCCCTGAGATGGGCAGATTTGCACTAAGAGATATGGGTGCAACAATTGCTGCTGGTGTCGTAAAGGAAATTACTGAAGAGTACAAAGCATAGGCGAGCAAATGACCCAATCTGCTCGAATCAAACTTACCAGCACCGACAAGACTAAACTGTCTGGTGTCTGTAAGGATATTTTGAGCATTGGCACCAAAACCGGTGTTAAAGTAAAGGGTCCAACTCCACTTCCTGTAAAACGACTAAACATTGACACTAGGAAATCTCCATGCGGAAATGGTACTGAAACATATGAAAAATGGGAAATGAATATGCACCGTAGAATAATTAATCTAAATGCAGATGATAAGGCAATTAGACAATTGATGAGATTAAAAATCCCAGACTCTGTCTATATTGAACTATCTCTAACATAGGTGAATGAAAATGGTTGATGAATCTAATTCTGAATTTGATGCAACAGAAAATACTGAAGAAGAGTTCATTACTCCTGAGACTGAAAAATTTGATGTTGTTTATTCATGTTTGAGATGTGGTACAAAGGTTTCAAATTCTGAATTATCTCGATTACCTGAAATCAAGTGTATTTGTGGCTTTAGAGTATTTACTAAGATACGCTCACCACTTGTAAAAACTGTTAAAGCAATTTAATCTGTTTTAGAAAATTCTAGATATCTGAAGATTATCCTTTTTGGGCTTTCTGTTCATCCCAGCAATCTTTGCATAATTGACCTTTGATATTCCATTTAGGTTTTGGATTATATCTAATCATACCAATTTTTGAGCCACAATTAACACAAAAGTTCTTTTCTTTTGAAAAACTTGCCTCCTTTTTATCAAAGCAGCCCTTACAGAGCAGTCCTTCCATGTCCCATTGCCATCTGGGCTCCCAAAGATCTGAGATTTTTCTTATTTGTTTGCATTCTATACATGGCTGTTTTACTGCTCCTTCATAGTACTCTTTTTGTTTGTCTACGTGACAATCTCCACATAATGAACCACTTATGTTCCATTCTCTTTTTGGTTTGTGTTTATGAGTGAGCTGCTTTTTGCATATTGCGCAAAATGTAGGTTTTCTACTAAATAATCCCATTCTAATTAAATCATATTTTGAATTTATAATATTCTTTTGTCTTGATGTGGTAAAAATAATAAAATTAATTTGAATAAAATGCGATTCCTAGATTTTTTCTAGGACGTCTTCAATTGCTTGACTTGCATTGAGCATACCGCGTTTTCTTGCATATGCTTCGATCTCTTTGAATTGCTCCTGTGTAAAACAGATTGGCATTGATCTTTTATTCATGAATTAAATATGCACTTTGATTTAATATCCTTTGCTGTTTTTTGTGATGATTTGAATGAAAGTGTTCTCCTAAGCAAAGGTATTTGAAATAACTATGGAATGATTCTGTATGGCAAAAAAAACACAGATCTTAGTAATTGGCCATAATGATAATGGATGTACTCCTGAACATGAAAAAATTGCGTATGATGTAGGCTCTGAGATTGCAAAATCTGGTGCAGTTCTAATTACTGGTGGATTGGGGGGGGTGATGAAGGCATCATGTCATGGTGCACATGATACAGGCGGTTTAGCAGTTGGAATAATTCCTCAAAATGATGCATCATTGGCAAATGAGTTCTGTGATATTGTTATTCCTAGTGGAATGGGTTTGACTAGAGATTTTCTAAATGCATTATCTGCTGATGGAATAATTATTGTAGGTGGTGGTTCTGGAACCCTATCTGAAGTATGTGCAGCATACATGCACAAGAAACCAATGATTGCAATTACTGGATTGGGTGGAACGATTGCACAATACATTGATGGGTACATTGATCATCGAGAAAATGTCAAAATCATTGGCTCTGATTCAGCAAAAGATGCAGTGCAAAAAATTTTGAAATTAGTTACTGCATAGATTCAAGTAATTGATCTGGTTTGTAAAATTCACCATATTGTTCTGCTAGCTTGTTTAGCTCATCTACAATATTTTTAATTCCAAATTCTTTTCCAGTCTCAAACATTGGTTTCTTTAATCCTAATCCTAATCCTGCAGCTTTTTCTAATTCCTCTATATCACTTGCTTTGTTAGTTACAAGCCATGCTGCGTTGTTTAGTATGTTTGCAACTAGATGAATTGGATTGCATTTTTGGGCAAGTTCCTCAGATAATGGAACCCGTTCATATTTGTCATCTGAATATTTGTAAAAGCCTTCGCCGGATTTTTGACCAAGTTTCTTTTCTTCAAACATCTTTTCAATAGTTGGATGTGGATTAATGACTTTTTTATCACGTAGATGCATTTCTACAGTTGCTTTATGGATTACATCCATACCAGTAAAATCTGCTAGCTCAAAAATTCCCATTGGGAATCCAAGTTTGAATTTGACTGCAGAATCAATTTCAGTCATACTAAATCCATCTCTGTCCATCATGTAGCATGCTTCATGAACCATTGGAATAAACAAACGATTGACAATGAATCCTGGCACATCTCTTCTACATACTACTGGGGTTTTGTTTACGGATTTAACATAATCCTGTGTTAATTCTGTAATTTCTGGTGCAGTCTTTTGACCAGGTATTACCTCAACTAGTTTCATTAGTTGTGGCGGGTTGAAAAAATGAATTCCGATAACTTTTTCTGGCCTTGATGTAGTGTTTGCAATTTCTGTAATGGGCAATGTACTTGTATTTGATGCAAATATTACTTCAGGTGCTGCTGCTTTGTCAAGTTCTGCATAAACTGTTTTTTTCAACTCCATTATCTCTGGAACAACTTCGATGACTAATTCTGCATCTTTTACTGCCTGATTCAAATCAACTATTGGTGAAATCCTTGAAAAAATCTCATCTCCTTGTTCTTTTGAAATTTTTTCTTTTGAAACTAGTTTATCTAGACTCCATCTAATTTTCTCCATTGCTTTGTCCAAAAATTCTTGTTTGATGTCTCTTAGAACTACATTGTATCCTGCCGTAGCTGAGACTTGGGCAATTCCATGTCCCATAACTCCTGAACCTAAAACTGTGATATTTTTTACTGTCATCTGAAATTCAAAAATATTCTATCCTTAATAATGTATTTTATTTTTGAAGAGTCTCAAAACATTTTTCGCACATTAGATGTTCTTCGGACATATCCTTTGGTATGTTTATCCCAAAAGAAGAGATACTTTCTTGATCATATACTAAATCTGATTCAGTAAATTCTTTGTTACACTTGTAACAGTACATTGTCATGATGTCTATTAAATAAATCTCTGATTGATTAGTCTTTGTAAACTTTTGAAAAGTTTCTAAACTAAATGTCCGATGACATCAGAATCGTTGTATTACAACTGCCATCGAGATTCAAAATTGAATTAATAATTATTGTTTTCTTATCATACAAAAATCATTGGTAATTGAAAATTTACTGATAATTTTTATACTTGAAATTTTGTCTTTATTCATTGCTTTCATACATGTTAGTAAATTGTCATCCTGGTACAGAAGAAGACGTCATTGCTGAAATTAAACAAATTCCTGGCGTTGTCGAAGTAAATGGAATGATGGGTGATTTTGATGTTTTTGTAAAAGTATCTGCTGATAATCCTGATATAATGGAGACTACAGTTTCAAAGATTCGTCAAATCCGAATTGAACGAAGCCAAACAATGCCTGTATTGTATGGTCAGGGCGGCACAATTGATGAATCTGGATAAATAAAAATTTAAACTACTTTTTTCAAAACCATTTAAGGTTAATTGAGATGGAAGATGATGGACTCTTCGTCTGTTTTATGTGCTTCACCTCAATATCCTCTATCTGTAATTTATAATCTTGAAATGAAATTTAGGTAAGTATCAATTTGATTCATCATGGATTCATCTTTAATTGATGGAATTGTAAAAATTAAATCAGAATTTGTAAAATTATATAAAAACAACTATCCACTCAGAGAAGTTATTCCTGTTGATTCATCAGATTTATTTTGTATTGACAAAAATGAACTGAACTATTTGCATCAATTTGCATTAAGCAATCCAATCTACTCTAATTCATTTGAAATGAAAATTTTGGGTGTTCCATGTATGGTATATGAAGGTGATCTAAATGATTATTGGATAAACAGTATAAAACATGATACAAGTTATGCTCCATTTTACACCACATGGATAATCTCTTCGTATGTAATTGCCTTGATTTCCAAAAAACTAGGATATGAACAAGCAATTGATGTTGGTTCAGGCGATGGAAGAATTGCATATTGTTGTAAAGTAGCAGGAATGGATTCAATTGCAATTGAGATTGATGAGAATCTAGTGACATTACAAACTGAAATATCTTCAAAAACTGGTGTAAAGTTTAATGCAAAATGTGCTGATGCAGTGACTTTTGATTACTCATCACTGAATTTGACGTCACCTTCTTTTTTCATGTCTGGTTTACCTGAAATGGGTGAGATGCTTGCAAATTCGCTTTTAGAAAAGGTATTATCCATTCCCAAATTAAAACAATCTTCCTCATTTGTCTTTATGGGCACTCATTTAATGCGGGAAAATTCTAGAGATAGAACAAAATGGGGTTGGGGTCAACTCATGAAAAAATTTCATCTTGATGTTTTAGATATGGTTACTTTACCTACGCATTGGACGCTTGAGCAAAAAATTGATACCCCATTCATATTTTCAAAATATACTGAATAATCTATTATCTTTAATGCCGAAACGGATAAAATACATCTTTGATGAATTAAATTCATGGGTCTGTTTGGCAAAAAAGACAAAAAAAGTACCGAAACAAAATGCAGTGAATGTGGATTAGAATTGCCTACTCCTGAAAGATTAGAAAAACACAAAAAAAAGGCACATGGAAATGTACCTGAAAAGAAATTTGATCCTTCTGGTGCCAATGAAGGCGGAATGTGGTAATTAGAAACCATACTTTATTACCTCTGTTTTTGACAAAAAAATCAAATGGAAATGAATGATTCTAAAAAATACGGGTTAACATTTTTGATTGCATTTGTTGCTGCAGGCACTGTATTGGCAACTTTGGTATTTCCATTTTGGAATTTAATTCGTGATGATGTCTATGAAGAAGTTGTAATCTTAAACAACTATGACAGTGTATGTTATGTTGATACATCAGATACAATTCCTAAAACTATCTCTAACTGTACAGCTGAACCTGGTTCTACTGTCACTGTAAAGTATGGTGAAGGAATGGCATGGGCTGTAATTGAAAGTCTACCAGAAGACTATGTGCAGAAATCATCTGATGATGAGATGAGGTCTGAGCAGGCAAATCCATTTGAGTTTATTAAAGAAAATTTTGGTCCTAGCGGATAATTCTTAAAAGTAAAAAATATCAAAAATGATCATGGATTGTATTTTCTGTAAGATTATTTCAGGAGAAATTCCTGCAAAAATACTTTATCAAACTGAGTACTCGCTTTGTTTTCTTGATGCATTTCCATTAACTAAAGGGCATTCTTTAGTAATTCCAAAAAACCATCATGAGAAATTACAAGATTTGCCTGAAAATGAGCATCGTGATTTGTTTGAAACTGTTCATAAAGTAATGCCCAAAATTGATGAGTTTGCTGGTTCCACCTTACTTGCATTACATAATGGCAAAGAAAGTGGTCAAGAAATACCTCATGCACACATCCATCTTATTCCAAGAAAAACATCTGACGGCGCAGGTGCAGTTCATTCAATGTTTGAGAATACTCTGAAACTTTCTCCTGAAGAGTTTGAAGAAATTTTCTCTAAACTGAAAATTGACTAATTACCATGGATAAATTCTTGATTTGGTTTCTACATCATCAACTAGTATGGCTTTTGTAGGGCATGTTTCTGCAGCATTCATGACTTTATCTTCATCCCTACAACTTTGATCAATTACGCTTGACTTTGGATTCATTT
Organism: uncultured Candidatus Nitrosopelagicus sp.; assembly: GCA_964344885.1. Lineage (GTDB taxonomy): Archaea > Thermoproteota > Nitrososphaeria > Nitrososphaerales > Nitrosopumilaceae > Nitrosopelagicus. The sequence goes on from CAYFOW010000028.1 coordinate 13,914, forward strand.
TTGAAATTTTATTTACCATAAAAATGTCTGGAGCAATTGTCTCACAACTACAACATCCTATGCATAAACTTTCATCAATTTTAATCTGAAAGACTTGCTTGAATGGTTTTTGTTCTTCATACTCTGAAAAATCTTCTTTCTTATTGGAATTTCTTTCATAATCTTCCCAAAACTGACGTTCGTAATCTTTCCAAAATGATTTATCTTCTTCAAATTCTTGCGTGAATTTACCCCAATCAGATTCTGGATTATGCCATTTAGTTTTTTGCCAATTTTTTTTCTTTGAATTTTTTATTCTATATGGACTATTACCATTTTTTTTGATTATTTCATTTGATTCAACTTGTTCATTTTTAAGATAATTGTATGCATCAGTAACCTTCTTGAATTTGTCTCCCTTATCTTGGCTGTTATTTTTATCTGGATGAAATTCTAAGGCTAATTTTCTATATGCAAATTTAACGTCCTCAAATGTGGCATCAGAATCTATCATCAAAATCTGCATAGCCCTTCTTTTATCCACTAAACCAAATTAGTCGACATTTGTTAAAAATGATTCCAAATACACAAACAAGTTTTTTTTAACTAATTATCTTAGTTACTCTATTTTTGAAATCTGAGTCGTACCAAATTGTTTGGTAATTGTCAGTTGCTCCAGAAAACTCATTCATGGCAATATGCGAAAAAATAGTTTTGTTACTTGCACCATGAGTATGAAGTTTATTTGATGGAATTCTTATGACATCTCCTTGTTTAATTTTTATCTCCTTTGTTTTTTTTATCCCAAATAGACCTTTACTGTCTTTAATTTTATTGTAAAACACCACACTTCCTACTCCTCTTGTTACTACAAGTACTTGTGGACCTGTATGTTTATGCAATTTTGTTCTAGCGCCATTAAAAAATGAAACATGTAAAACACGATAATTGTTTGTTTTAATTTGATTAATTTTCTGATTCATTCTGACTTTTCCAGTGAAGAACTCTGGATTTGGTGGGTTTTTGTCATCATATAGGCTGGTTTTTTGCATAATATTTTTAGAAAAAAATGATTATTT
>CAYFOW010000028.1:15071-18826 GCA_964344885.1 uncultured Candidatus Nitrosopelagicus sp.
TGGTTTTTTGCATAATATTTTTAGAAAAAAATGATTATTTTATTCTACTTAAATCCTATGAAATAGCGTAAAATAGATGATTATTTGTTTGTGTCTAGCTGAAAAATAATTAAAAACACTAGATTCCATCTAACAATGTGAATAATTCAAATTATAAAATTCGTACAGTAGTGTTAAGACCTCACGTAGATCATGACGATGCTTCTCAAATAATTGATTCACAAAAAACTAGTGCATTTCGTTCATTATTACAAAAACCAAAGAAAAATGAAGTTCATGTACATTCTGTGAAGTTAAATTATGAATCATTTCTAATTTTATCTGGAAAGTATGATGCAAATTATTATCGGAAAAAAATTCATACAATTAATGTTGATTCTAATGTAAAAGAAGTAATTGTCGGGGATGGGATTTTTCCAATAAAAAAATCAAAAGGAATAGTAGGAAAATTTGGTACAAAAATTAAAACAAAAACTACTGGAAAAAATCAAATTGATTTAGAACTAGAGGAACATGTTTTTTTAGAACAAGAACAAGAAATAGCATTTGATCATCATGGCAAAGAAATTAAAATGCCCTACAAGATTAGTTCAGAAACAATAGAAAGCTATCCAAAAAGAATTCTACAAAAAACAATTGATACTGTAAAAAAACCTGAAATTACATATGATGCAGCAGTAAACCATCTTATCTCAAGACTCAAAAAATCCACAAGTATTGGAATTCGTGGATTACAAGAAAAAACTTTGATTAATGAAATTATTGAATTGTATGTTCCAATCTATGAAGCAAGATTAATTGGTCCTAGAAAGAAAGTACAAATTTTACGAATAGATGGAATACGAAAAAAGGTTCTGTAACATTATTTTATTAATTTTATAAATCTGGGGTCGTCCTCAATTTTATCAAAGACTTTTTCTTCAATCGCCCATTTTTTAATATTTTTTGGGTCTCTTTTTATTGCAATTTTTAATAATTGTAAAGATTCATCAATTTTATCTAATGCTGCAAGACTTCTTGATTTTGCATAAATCAAATTTACATTATCTTTATGCTGTGATAAAATTCCATCAAAGACATTGATTGCCTTTTCATGCTGGCCCATCTCTGCTAATTCAATTCCTTTATGAAATAATGCATCCAAATGTTTTGGCTGAATCTTACATAATTTATCAAAACATGAAAGGGCCTTTTCATGTTGACCCATTTTACCCAAAACAATACCTTTGTAAAAAATCGTATTCACATTTCTTGAGTCAATGTTTAGTGCATCATCAAGACATTTGATTGCTTCTTCATGTTCAAACATTTTGTCATGTAATACGCCTTTGTTATAATATGATGGAGCATATTTTGGATCAATCTCAATTGCTTTCTGATAGAATTTTTTTGCAGAATCGATATTTCCCATCTCAGCTAATGATATTGCACGATTGTTTAATGCCTTGACATCTTTTGGATTAATATCTAATACCTTATCAAAACATGTGATTGCATCATTGAATTTTCTGATTCTGTTTAATGCTAATCCTTGATTAAATAATGCCTCTATGTGTTTGGAATCTTGTTTTAAGATCTTTTTAAAAATTGAAATTGCAGCTTTTGATTTGTTTTTATCCATTAGCTCCATTGCACTAGACATTAAATCTTCAGGATCTTGTTTTGAACCAAAAAAACCCATTACAGACTATTTCTGATGTACATTAATGAAGTTTTTTAGTTATAGTGACTTAAATTTTTTTATTGCCTCTTTGGCTAATTTCTCAAGTTCTTCTGGATTGACTTGAGTAGGATCTTTGTTTTCTAACTCCTCTTCTAAATCCTCATGACTATTTTTCTTTGAATCCATGATATGCTAAAATCGTATTTACAATTAAGGATTTTGTGTTATATCTTTGTTACAAAATTTTGGGTTGCAGAAATCAGTTTTTTTATGTCTGATTTTGAGTGTGCATCTGAAATTGCACCAAGTTTTCCAGGCAAAAAGAAAATATTATTTTTTGAAATTAATTCAAAATGGTACCTTTTTAACAATTCTGAATCACATAATGCTGCAGTTCTAGCATCCTGAATTTCGGTTATTCCATTTTTTACAAAATGAGTCATAAATAATGAATCCTTTCCAGTTGTGATGACTCTGCCATCAAATACCTTTTCTAATTCTCTTCTGGCAAATTTTCCTAATACGCTAATCTTTTCGTAAAATGAATTGCCCTTATTTTTTAAAATTGATAGTGTGCTATGACCTGATGCCATCGACAATGGATTTGCTGAAAATGTACCTCCACCAATATATGATCTCACTTCTTTTGAATTAATTTTTGTATCTGCTAATGACATCAACTCTTCTTTGCCACACATTACTCCTATTGGCATACCGCCGCCAACTATTTTTCCAAGTGTTACTAAATCTGGATCTAGTCCCATGGTAGGATATAGGCAACCAAATCTAAATCTGAATCCTGTAACAATCTCGTCAAGCATAAACACAATATTATTTTTTTTTGCAAACTCTTGAATTCCTAATAGGTATTGTTTTGTTGCAGGAATTGCTCCTCCGCCTCCTAATATTGGCTCAATAATTATCCCTGCAAGATCATCTTTGTTAAAATTTAGAATCTTGATTGATTCTTCTAAATCATTAAATGGGATGGAGATTATGTCTTGCTCTTCAACTAATCCGCTACTTTCTGATGTATTAAATGGCCAATTCACTGTCTTTAGTAAATCTGATGTATATCCATGCCATCCTCCATCTATCTTTGCAATAATCTTTTTTCCAGTCTTTGATCTTGCAAGTCTTACTGCATACATTGTAGCCTCAGTTCCTGTTGTTGCATAACGAATTTTCTCAGCTACCTTGACGTGTTTTTGAATTAATTCAGATAGTTCAATTGTATTTTTATTTACTGTTCCATACATCCACCCTTCTTTGATCTGACTCTGTAATGCAGATTTAGTTTCTTTTGGGGCATGTCCTAAAATTAAACTCCAATGACCCATCCAATAGTCGGTATATTTGTTAGAATCCACATCAATCAGGTCTGTCCCCTTTGCACTTTTTACAACAAATGGAAATGGCTCAAAAAATCTGATATTATGTTGTACTCCATTGATGTGCTGTTTTAATGATTTTTTGAAAATTTTTTCTGAATTGATTGATCTTTTCTTGTATACTTTTACTGCATCTGACATTGATTTTGGAGTAAAACCACCCGTATATTTTTGATATCTTGGTGAAATCTGGGATCGTTTTAGTTAGGCATGGTTTATATTATTTTGAAATTGTCCAAATTCTGCATACGTAACGCTATGGCGGCGCCTGTGATGAAATATGGTAATGTACCATTTTGTGATTTGTAGGCCTCCAGTTACGCATACAATATGAGGATTTGATCAAGTGGTCATTTCTGAGATGTGAAAGATTATGTGCATTCCGTTAATTCCAATAATTATAGTACAAAAGAGTACTTCAATAAATCAGAATCCCGTTGATCCTGCGGGACCTGACTGCTATCGGATTGATATTAAGCCATGTTAGTCATTGTAGTAATACAAGGCAGACGGCTCAGTAACACGTAGTCAATCTACCCTATGGACGGGGATAATCTCGGGAAACTGAGGATAATACCCGATAGATCATGATGCCTGGAATGGTTTATGGTCCAAATAATTTATTGCCGTAGGATGGGACTGCGGTCTATCAGTTTGTTGGTGAGGTAATGGCTCACCAAGACTATTACAGATACGGGCTC
>CAYFOW010000029.1:0-13789 GCA_964344885.1 uncultured Candidatus Nitrosopelagicus sp.
ATGTATTTTTGAGGATTGACCATTTGATTGCACAAATTCAATACTAATTGATTTACCGTAACCACATCATCATGCCATTTTTTATGGTACTCGTCATGCTGGATGTGAATTGGAATCAGTTTTTTTTAGAACTATTTTGAAATAAAATAAATTGCATTTTTTGTAAAAAAGTAGGAAAATCTAAAGTTCTAAATGATCTATTTTGGGATCAGTTGATTATTTTACTGAAAACTTTTCAATTAAGGGGAGTTTCTCCATTATTCTTGTATGCCAAAACGTGTGGTAAGCTGCAAAAGTACTAGTAAGAAAATTGTTTAAATTCAAAAATATCAATAATTATTCAATTAATAGTCATACCTACATTCAATATTATTAATTCTTATTCAAAATAAACTATAAATCATTAAAAACATAATAGATATTATGAAAAAAACATTTGAATACAAAATACCAGAAAATGAAAACAAAGTAGAACTAAATCCACGAATTTTAAGTGTACTAGAAATTAAAGAGATGTCATTTGGAGACATTGCCATTAAAACAAAAATGGAAGATAGAAAATCACTACTAAGTTATCACTTGACTAATCTTGTAGATAAAAAATTAATCGGTAAAAAAACAGGAGGAATATACTACATAATCGAAATCCAAGGACTAGATAAAGAAATTCTAAAGATTCTCGAATCCGATAACTGTGGTAAAAAAACCATCAATCAGATCAAAGAGAAGCTGAAATCTAGTAAAACAAATATTTCTGAAAAAAAGACGTTAGAAACATTAGAAAAATTAGAAATAGCAAATATAATTTCTAAAAATAATGGATTTTATGAAATTTCACAAAAGGAGTTAGGAAATCATAATCATTGCACAGTATGCAGAAAACGATTTGATGAAAAAAATGAATTAATAATTTCACAAATTGTGTTAGATGAAGATGATGATACAAGAAAAAATCTTCGATTGCATGCAACATGTAGATCTAAATTAGATAATCCATCATGGAGTAATCAACGTCCCATATTTTCACAAACAGATTGTGATTATTGTGGTCTAAGTTTGAATGCATCATTGATAAAAATACAAAATGGCAATGAAATCAATATTGATAAGGAAATAGACATATTATTTGATAATCCTTTTTCAAAAATATTCTCAGTATTGAGCACAAAAGGAATAGAAAGCATTGGAGGAAGACTTGACCTTCCTGTAGGTGGATATGCATATTATGAACAGAAAGAAAGTAAACAATACCATCCATACTGTCTAAAGATAGTAGAAGGTAAAAATCAATGAAAATAATAGCATTTTCAGATTACAGAGTTCAAAATATTCCCAAAACACTTGAATTTGTTTCAAAACAAAAACCCGATTTAATTTTATACGCAGGAGATGACGTTAATAGGTTTGGACCATTACCTAAAAAAGGATTAAAAAAAATATCTATAAAAGAAAAGCATCAAGAAGGATTTTTTGAGTGTTTCACACCAAGTTTTGATACTTGGGATAAAAAAATTTCAGATGATTCAATTAACAAAACTACACAAAGTAGAATTTTATCATATTGTTTGTCATTTAATACCACAATTACAAAAAAAATATCTCAATCTGCAATAAGGTCCAAATTGTATCAAATTTTTGAAAACATTAAAACTACAAGTATCTATGAACCAGGAAATCGGTTAAAATTCGAAGCACGGTTTCAAGAGACTACGCCACTCAAACTAATTGAAAATTCAACAATAGTTTACAAAAATAATAAAAATTCAGTTTATGGATTAATGTATTTTCCAGAACAAACAACGGATTACATTCAGAAATTTAGTTCAATTACAAAGCATGGATTTTTTGGGGTGATTGGAAATGATGATGATCCTATTTACAAATCACTATTAGTTGGAAATGGAAAACATGATCTGCATGAATCTGCTAAAATAGTGAATGATATTATGTTTTTAGGTCAAGAAAGTGATTCAGTGTCTGAGGAAGGAGGAATTGGAATCAAAATTTATTCTGAATCAGAAATAGAAGAACATCTAAATGATTTACTGAAAAATACATCAATAAAAAATTCTATTCTTGTTAGTCATACGCCTCCATTTGGAGTATTAGATCACGCAACAAGATTTGGATCTAAGCATGTTGGTTCTCATGCAGTTAGAAAATTTATTGATGAAAAAAAGCCGATTTTAGTCTTATGTGGCCACGTTCATTCTCACGGAGGATGCATTTCAAAAATTGACAAGACAACTGTCATAAATCTAGCATCCCATGATTATGAAAATAGTCCTGGTCGAATTTGTACAATAGAAATTTCAAAAGATTTATCGGTAAAAACCGAATGGCATCTAATATTTGATGATAAAACAATTCCATATACTCCATGCTTTCTAGCAGAAAAAGAAATTCTAAATTCGGTGTATAATCTTAATGGAGTTGGAATAAAAACAGCAGAAAGATTGGAAATAGCGGGGTTCAGAACTATAGAAGATATTATCAATTCTGGAGAAAACGAACTGCAAAGAAAGGTTGGTTTATCTCCAAGCACTGCAAAAAAAATGATCTTAAAAGCTCAATCATCCAAACAGGGAGAAGTTATTTCAATCGGAGAGTTTGTTATTCCAAAATCAAATCTTTTATTCATAGATATTGAAACGAATCTATCACAATCATACATTTGGCTAATCTCAATTTATGTTGAAGATGAAAAAATTCTAAAACAATTTTATGCACGCAAGCCAAATGATGAAAAAAAAATTCTAAAACAATTCATTGAATTTTGTAAAAAATATCCGAATCATGTATTTTGTCATTATTCTGGAACATATTTTGATGAAAGAATAATCAAAGAAAGATTAAATCATTATGAATTTGATTTGGATATAGGCAATTGGTTTGATTTGTATCTAGCTATTAAACAAAGTATCATTCTGCCCATCAAATCATATTCGCTGAAAAACATTGGAAGTTATTGTGATTATATTTACAAAGATAGAGAACTAGATGGCAAGACTGTTGCAAAGGAATATGAATTAACAATTAAAAATAGAGCACCAAAAATATCAAAGAAATTTTTAGATTATGCCAAAGACGATGTGATGGTTTTAGACCAAATTATGAGAAAATTAACTAAAAATACAGGCATAAAAATACAAAAAACCCTTGAATTTCATACCGATTCTCTACCTGTTGATTTTGAAGAAGAATGCATTAAATTACAGAAACTCAAAAAAAATGGAATTAAAAATAAACAAATATGCCTAAGATACAATAAGAGTGAAGATTATGTCAAAACTAGATTAAATTCAAATATTCAAGAATTTAAAAATCGTAAAATAAAATTTCAAAAATATTCATTAAAAAAACACAAACATATTTCATATTCAGGTATAATTTTAAAACAATTATCTCCTAATCAATTTAAGATTAAATCAAAAACTAAAATAATCATTCTTCATAAAAAACAGTTCCAAATTATTTAGAATTTTTGTATGCCAAAACATGTGGTAAGCTGCAAAAGTATTGATTCTTGGTATCTAGATTATTTGGTGGATTACAAAAATAACATTCATTCTGTCTAAACATGTAATCAAATGACTGCTTTGCATAGTACTTTGCCAGTACGTCAACTGACTCCCAACCCATCTGAGACACAATATCATATCTGTAACCACATCTCCTCAGCCAGTTGTGAGCTCCTGAGTGTCTTAGTACGTAACTTGGGTCATTATACAGATACCATGCTTCAGTTCCCTGTGCAAAGTCAGTCGTGTCTTTTGGCAACCTGTCAATTACCTGATAGAATTTCCTAAGCATTGCGTTGTACTTTGCCTTTTTTTCTGAAATTAGTTTCTTTGGAACTATGGCAGTACCCTTATTCAAACCCTCAAGTATTTTGAGAACATTCGGATCAGCTACCAATTTAGTCCAGTGTGATCTGGTCTTTGATTCATAGAAGTTTTTTACTTCTGCGTATCTGCACTGTATCCCTTTGATCTCGATTTCCTTTATCTCATAGTTTACAGGCCACTCAAAGATTGATGCAGTCCTTGTAATCATCTCGTGCTGTAATGCGTATAATGCCTGTAGGTCATTACCCCATGCCTTTGCAAATGACATGCCAAATGCAAATTCCTCATCGCTTAGCTGAATACCTGAATACAGGCCAGACTTGCTCTGATTGGTCCTTGATAGGATGTGATTTTTTCCACCATAGTTTGCTGGTATGGGTTTTCCGTGCGACTCTAAGAGACTGGACCATGCCCTGACGTAGTCAATTATGCCAGTCTTTGAACCGTTCATTCTGGTTCGCTTGGAATTTGGCCTGAGATACTTTACGCTACCTTCCCTCATTGCTGCAGCAAACTTCATCATAAAATCAGATAGTGCATCCAAGTGTGTAGAGTCCCCATTCTCATCATAACTGTAGATTATGCGGTCTGGATGCATCTGCAATGTGTTACATGTAACCAGAACCTGACCCACATAGGTGTCAAGTTTTTTCAGGCCCGTACCATGATTTACCTGTGATTTCTTTTCTATCCATTTTGCAATACATGGCAACTGCTTGAAATCAATCTTGTCCATTGTCTTGAACACAGTAGGATCAATCTTTGGCCTGTACACCTTAAGATGACCGTTCTCGTCTCTTTCCAGTCTGCCTTTTTGCACTAACGTGTTTTGTAATGTGTATACTGTAACTGGTGTTCTCTTGATGAATTTGGCAATGTCTGTCTGCCTGTATCCCTGTTTGGTTAGCAGCCATACGTGATTCAATAACTGTTCTTTTTGTTTGGGTTTGCGAATTATCTTCTTTCTTTCCCATACCTGCATGTATGAGATTGTACGCAGTTCAGATAAATGATTAAACCTAATCTTTTAACTTTAGTTTTTTTAGTTCCTGATTTAACTCGTCCATCTTTCTTTGCATTTGCTCTTCTCGCTGCATCTGCTGTCTTTGCATGGTATCCATCATGATTTCCATTCGTTTCATGTGGGTCTGAGATATTTTATCATCTGACTCGTTTGTCTTTTTTGATTCGTGCTTTTCTCTGATTAGATCCTGTGTCTGTTTCTCAAGTGATTTGATCTTCTCAGTCATTTTGTTTTTCTCATCATTTCCGTTTTTGATAAAGTTGGATACCTGTGAGAATATGTTGATTGCCTCTGATGCCTTGCCAAACTGCTTTCTCATCTTTTCCAGATACAGTTGTTCTGTCTTGGTGTAACTTGACTTTTGCTTGTGACCTATGACGTGTTCTGCCAAGTACCCACCTGCACCGTATGCCTCAAGTGTGGAATTTAGCAAGTCCCTTAGCTCGTGTGAGTTCTGTTCATAACGGACTGATCTTTCATATCCTTTTAGCTTCTTGTCCATCTTTGCACTGCGTGACAGTTTTCGCAATGCCCTTGTAAAGAAAAGATACTTGACTGCAAATCCTTTCTGGTTGATAAAAATGGGGTCGCCTTTTCTAATCTTTTTTCCAACAAGTTCTTCTCGTTTTTTGAGCCATTTCTTTAACAGGTGTATTGCATCAACATCCAAGAATCCGACATGATTGTACTGTGTCTTTAGCCTGACAATCTCAATTGGTACTGGACATTTTGACTCATCCCAGTTTTCATAATCTTCTGTGCCAAAGTATTCGACTAGCTGTTCCCATGCCTCAAAATTGAATCCGTCACAGAATGTAGAGTTGTCAAGGCCTCTTTGGAACTTGCACATGAATGCTGCCTTTTGAAGTAGTGTTGGTCTTCCCTCAGTCAGCAAGACATACAGGTCATTTAGTGTGAAACTGGTTCTTTCCCCCTTTGCCTGAGTGTTGATCCTGTACCTCTTTTTTGGATCAAACTGTATTCCGATTTTGGCATAGTTGTGCATAAAGTACGACTCTATGCTGCTCTTATCCACATGTATGGATGATGCCATCTTTCCAGTATGCATTGAATCGGTCAGGTAACTGTGAAATAATTTCTGGAATGATTCGTTTGACTCTTGGCCTGATTTTTTGTACAGTTCTAGCAGATGTTCGATGTCTTTTATCTTGACTTTCTCAGTTATCCTTTTTGCAATAACGTCTCCATCCTTATCCACTGAACTATTTTTCCAGTATGTGACCTCAATTGAGTGACCGTTTTTCAACCATATATCAAAAAAATACAATTTTCTTCTTGAATTGTACTGTGAGCCTGACTCATCTCTGAACTGAGAGACTTCCTTGTGCTTGTGAACAGGTGATCTCAGACATGACATCCAGTGCTTTACTGTCTCAAGGTCTGAAAAGTCCTTAAAATCTTGCGTACTTGAACTAACTGTACTCTCAAGCATACCAATTTTAGTACATTTTGATATTGCACCGTAGACATACTGGGAGACATTTGGCTTGTTTAGTCTCAATTTGACTGGTGGGTCTTTCATGATTTTTTCAATGTAATCAATTGGCTTGAAAATATCGCCTTTCTTGAATTGTTTGATTACAGGGATGAATCTTCTCTGGATTGTTATACCATAGTCCTTTTTTTCGTCAAAATTCTCTAGCACTTTGTAAGTAACAGTTCTCATACTCCCCATACACAAGAGTATATGTTAAATTATAAAGTCATCTTTTATTGGTTCAATCTTTGACATTTTTATTCAGATACTCCTGTACTACTTCTACATCTTTGTCACCTCTACCAGACAATGTGACTACGATTGATTCTGATTTTGGTCTCTTTTTTGCAATCTTTATTGCATCAGCTACTGCATGAGCTGACTCTAATGCTGGAATTATCCCCTCTGTTTTAGTTAACATCAAAAATGCATCAATTACTTCTTTATCTGTTGCACTGTGATATGATACTCGTTTTGAATCCTTATAGAATGAATGCTCTGGGCCTACTCCAGGATAATCTAGTCCCGCAGAAATACTGTGAGTCTCAGTCACTTGACCTTCTTTATCTTGTAGCAAATATGTCATCATTCCATGCAGTACTCCCTTACTTCCTGCAGAAAGTGTCGCTGAGTGATATTTTGATTTAAGACCTAATCCTGCAGCTTCTACTCCGATAATCTCTGCATCTGAATCAACTAATGGATAGAACGTCCCAATTGCATTGGAACCTCCACCTACACATGCAATCACAGTATCTGGAGTCTTGTTTGTTATTTGCTTCATTTGTTTTTTAATTTCATTTCCTATCACACTTTGAAAATCTCTTACCATTACTGGGTATGGATGGGGCCCTACTGCTGAACCAAGTAAATAATATGTATTTTCTACATTTGTAATCCAATCTCGAATTGCTTCATTAATTGCATCTTTTAGAGTTTGAGATCCAGATTTTACTGGATGAACTTTTGAACCAAGTAAATTCATTCTAAATACATTGAGTTTTTGTCTTATGGTGTCTTTGTATCCCATGTAAACTTCTGCCTTCATTCCAAGTGCAGCACATGCCATTGCAGTTGCTACTCCATGTTGCCCTGCACCTGTCTCTGCAATGATTCTTTTTTTCTTCATTTTTTTGGCTAATAGGGCTTGACCAATTGTATTGTTGATTTTGTGTGCTCCACCGTGTAATAGATCTTCTCTTTTAAGATAGATTTTTGCCCCTCCAATTTTTTCAGATAAGTTTTTGGCAAAATATAATGGAGATGGTCTTCCTGCATATTCCCTCAAATAGTATTCAAGTTCTTTTTTGAAATTTTTATCATGTCTATATTTTAGATAATTTTCTTCTAATTCCTCAATTGCTGGAACAAGTGTTTCAGGGATGTATTTCCCACCAAATTCGCCAAATCTCCCGTTCTTTGGATATCTCAATATGAATTCACCAGTTTTTTTACATATTCCGGGATATTATCGCTTTTCATTATGCTTGAACCAATCAAAAATGCACTTGCTCCACATTTTCTCAAATACTGTATGTCTTTGGGTGAATTTATTCCACTTTCTGATAAAATTGGTCTATCCCCATCATACTCCTTGAGAATCTCTTCTGTCGTTTTTAGATCAATTTCTAATGTATCTAAATTTCTATTATTAATTCCAATCAAATCTGCATTAGTCTTTAATGCATTTTCTAATTCCTGTTTTGTATGAACCTCAAGTAATATCTTCAGTCCTTGTTTATGACCATAATTGATAAACTCCTCAATATCACTGAGAAACTTTTGATCAAATAATGATTGTATTAATAACATATAATCTGCTCCTATTTTTTTTGCAGCATCAATTTGAATAAAATCAATCATGATGTCTTTCATCAACATTGGTACATCCACACTTTGTCTAATTTTGATGAAATATTCTGGCGAGCCATTAAACAAGTATGGCTGTGTCAATACCGATAATGCACTACTTCCACCACTGATCATATCCTTAGAAATGCTAATTGGATTTGAGATGGTTCTAATTTTCCCAAGTGAAGGTGACGAAAACTTTACTTCAGTTATCAGTGTTGCATGAGGATTTGTTTGTATGATGTCAGTTAAACATCTATTTTTTCTTTCTAAATTAACATTTACATCATATATGCCATCATCTATTGCGCATTGAGAGTTTTTCACTAATTTCTGTAATATGCTGCCCATTATTCTTGCACCATTTTTAATTTTGAGATATCTCCTGTTTCTCTGACAAATTTTTCTAAGAGCTTAAACGCATTGCCCTCATTAATTGAACTCATGGCAATTTCAATTGCATCATCAAAATTTTTTGCAACATCGGCAACAATTAATCCTCCTGCTGCATTTAATGCCGTAGTCTCTGTCATTGCTTTATTTGCAGTTCCATCTAATACTGAGACAAATGATTTGATTGCTTCTTGTTTTGTTTTTATTTGAATGTCTTCTAGTCTTGATTTATGCAATCCTAGTATTTCTGGATCAATTGCATTTGTTAAAATTTTATTGTTTCTTAAAATGCATACTCTGTTAACTGAATTAGTTGAAAATTCATCCATCCCGTCATCTGATCTTACAGTCATAATATTTTTGGCGCCGTTTTCTCTTAGTATGTTCGGTAGTCTGTCTAAAAATTCAATTGAGGAGACTCCGATTAATTGATTTTTTACTCCTGCAGGATTACTTAATGGCCCAAGAAGATTAAATGCAGTTCTTTTTCCAAGTTTTTTCCTTGCATTAGAAACATATTTCATTGCTGGATGATATCGTGGTGCAAACATAAAACAAATCTTGAATTTTTCTAAAACATCTGAAATTTTTTCTGGTCCTAAATTCAAATCATATCCAAAATATTCAAAAATATCTGCACTGCCTGAAACACCAGAGCTTGAACGATTTCCATGTTTTGCAACGATTCCTCCAGATGCTGCAACGATAAATGATGCTGTTGTAGATATGTTGAATGTTTGTAACTTGTCCCCTCCTGTACCACACATGTCAATGATGTTATCTTTGTTTTTAGATTCAACTTTAACTGAATATTCGTGCATTTTATCTAACATTGCAGATAATTCCTCGTCAGTCTCGCCTTTTATGGAGAGATAATTTAGAAATTCTTCATTTTGTACATCTGTGGTACCACCCGTTAGAATTTCTGACATGACTGTTTTTGTTTGATCATATGATAGATTATTTTTTGATTTTAATTCGAAAATTACTTCATCAATCATTTTGTCTCCTTTACTTGTTTTACAAAATTACCTAGGATCTTTTTCCCATCTTCTGTCATTATTGATTCAGGATGGAATTGTACACCTTCAATTAGATATTTTTTATGTCTGATTGCCATAATCTCCCCATCATCATTTGTCGTAGCTGTAATGATTAATGATTCTGGAATAATTGTTTTGTCCCCTACTAACGAATGATATCGGGTTGCTCTAAATGGATTTTTTACACCTTCAAATAATTTATCTTCTTTATGACTTACTTGACTAGTTTTTCCATGTCTCACACATCCTGCATTTGTTACTTTGCCACCAAATGCGTGAATGATTCCTTGATGGCCTAGACATACTCCCAAAATTGGTTTTTCTTGACCCATATTTTTTATGACTTCTGAACAAACACCAAAGTACTTCTTATCTTCTGGTGTTCCTGGACCAGGTGATATTATGATTGCATCATAATTATTTTTTTTAATCTCATCAAGTGTGATCTTATCATTTCTAATCACTTCACATTCTACTCCTAATTCTCCCAAATATTGGGCAATATTGTAAACAAACGAATCATAATTATCAATTATCAAAAATTTCATTTTTCTGCTTCCTCTAATGCCTGTAACATTGCACTTGCTTTATGTTCTGTCTCTTTGAATTCATTTTCTGGAATTGAATCCGTTACTATTCCTGCTCCTGCCTGTACAAACCCTGTATTACCATCTATGAAGATACTACGAATTGCAATTGCAAAATCACAACATCCATTTTTAGAAAAATACCCTACTGCTCCTGCATACGGTCCTCTATCTTCTGGTTCTAATTCGTCAATTATTTCCATGGCTCTAACTTTTGGAGCACCAGATACTGTTCCTGCAGGAAATACTGCCTTAAATGCATCATACATATCATATCTTTCATCTAATTTCCCTACAACATGTGTTACCATATGTTGAACATGACTGAACTGTTTAATCTCCATCAACTCTTTTACATGTACGGAACCATATTTACAAACACGTCCAATATCATTTCTGCCTAAATCCACTAGCATTGTATGCTCTGCTAATTCTTTTTCATCATGTAGTAATTCTTCTTTTAACTCCTCATTTCTTATCTTATCATTCGTTACTTTGCGTGTCCCAGCAATAGGAAATGTCTCAACAATATCTTTTGTTACCCTAATTAACATCTCAGGGGATGCACCTATGATTGTTTTACTGCCATTTTTCATGTGGTATAGGTATGGTGAAGGATTCAGGTTTCTCAAAATCTTGTAAATTTTTAGATAATCTCCCTTTGTCTTAAATGAAAATTTACGTGACAATACTACTTGGAATATGTCTCCATCATAGATGTACTGCTTTGCCTTTTGTACTATTTCTGAAAATTCATTTACATCCATATTTGGAGAAATTTCAGATATTTCAAATCCCCCAAAACTCTGTTCAGATATCTTAAGCTGTTCTAATCTATTTTCATCATAATAAAAATAAAATAATTTGTTATGCTTGTTATCGTATAATATTCCATCATCATACACTCCAAACTCCATTAACGGTTTTGTCTTATCACTTTGGTCTGAGATTTTTTCCCATAATCTAATTGCATCATAATCTACAAAACCCACTGCTCCGCCTAAATAACGATAAGATTGGTCATCTACTTTGTCAAGTAATTTCTTTATCTCCTCAAATGGATTTTCTGTTTTTATGATTGTCTTTGAATGATCTTTTTTTCTAATCTCTATCCTATCTGCATAACCTGTGATTGTTATTTTGGGATCAAATCCCATAACTGATGTTTCGGCTAATTCTTCAGGACCAGTTAATGACTCAAATAAAAATGAGTGCGTGTAATTTGGCGATATCTTGCTATAAATTTCAAATTGATTTTCAGTATAGTCTAGAGGTATTACTTTAGGAGAATGATTTCCAAAGGCGTCCACCCATAAATTAATTCAAAATCAAACCTATTTAAAATAATCTAGTTAATTTCATAATTACGGTATAGTACGGTACCTTTATTAGCGATCTGGTTCTATATTACATATGTCTCAAATAATGTCTCACGTTGTATCAAAACATCTCTTACAGGATTATCATTTTGATTCAGTAAGATTTGCACTCAAATCCACTGCCACTTCTGCAGATTGTTTTGTTTGTGGTAAGGGCTTACAAGATGGTGTTTCAATTACAGCTAAAAATGTACGTTCTGAAACAATATTGTTCTGTGATGAACACTATTAGAACTATATCTGGGCGCTAGTAATTGCACCTCTAGCTGAAGAGCCTACCAAAGTTGCATATTTTGCAAGTGCGCCATGGGTATAATTTGGCTTATGTGGTACCCACTTTTCTTTTCGTCTTGCTAATTCATCCTCAGAAACATGGAGATCAATTGTACTGTTTTCTGTGTTAATTGTAATTTTATCCCCGTTTTCGACTAATGCGATAGGCCCGCCTACATATGCCTCGGGTGCAACATGACCTACCATAAAACCGCGTGTACCGCCTGAAAATCGTCCATCAGTTACCATTGCTACTTTTTTTCCTAATCCTTGACCTACTAGTGCTGCCGTAGTTGCAAGCATCTCTCTCATTCCTGGACCGCCTTTTGGACCTTCATATCTGATAACTATAACATCTCCTTCATCTACTTCCCCTTTAGAGACTGAATCAAATGCATATTCTTCTCGGTCAAAGACTTTGGCAGTACCTGTAAACTCTGTCATCTCTACTCCTGCAGTTTTGATTACTGCACCTTCTGGTGCTAAAGTTCCTTTTAGAATCACCGCAGTTCCTACTGTATGAATTGGAGATTCTACTGGTTTGACAATTTGTTGGTCAGGGGATTCTGGAATTGAAATTGATTCTAAATTTTCTTTAATTGTATTACCTGTTGCAGTGAGTGCATTTGAATGAAGTAAGTTATTTTGCATTAATTTTTTCATAATAAATGGAATTCCGCCAATCTTATCTAGACTGTTCATTACATAACTTCCACCTGGTTTCATATCTGCTAGGTGAGGGGTTCTTTTTCTAATTCTTTCAAAATCATCATATGTTAATTTGATATTTGCTTCATTTGCCAATGCCAACAAATGTAATATACCATTAGTTGATCCTCCAACTGCATTTAAAATCGTAATTGCGTTTTCAAATGATTCAAATGTCAAGATGTCACTTGGACGAATGTTTTGCTCTAATAATTTTGCACATGCCTTTCCTGTGTCATAGACCATTTTCTGTCTACGCTCATCTGATGCAGGGGGGCTTGCACTTCCTGGTAATGCTAATCCAATTGTCTCAGATATGGATGCCATTGTATTTGCTGTAAACATTCCCCCACATGATCCTTCATTTGGACATGCCGTATTTTCAATATTTTTTAAATCTTCAAATGAAATCTTTCCTGCATCATATGATCCTACTGCTTCATACACATCTACAACTGTAAGCTCTTGACCATCTAAGATTCCAGGCATGATTGTTCCACCATATACAAATACTGATGGAATGTTTAGACGAATCATTGCCATCATTGTTCCTGGCAAACTCTTATCACATCCTGCAATTCCAACTAATGCATCATACTGATGTGCTCTTACCATTAATTCTATAGAGTCTGCGATAACTTCTCTGCTTACCAGAGATGATTTCATACCTTCATGACCCATTGCAATTCCATCACTTACTGCGATGGTGCTAAACTCTCTTGGAGTAGCTCCTGAATCAGTAACTCCCTGTTTTGCGTGTTGTGCTAATGTTGGCAAGTGGATATTACATGGGGTTGCCTCATTACCTGTATGACAAACCCCGATAAACTGTTTACTAAGATCTGAATCATCTAATCCCATGGCTTTGTACATTGCACGGTGTGGTGCTCTGGCAGTACCCTCTACTACATTTCTACTGGAAATTTCCATCTTTAACATGAGAAAAACATTTTGCTATAAATGTGTGTAATCTAATTATCTGTTTTGTACATGATATATTTTATTTTAAAAAAATTATTCTGTTGACTAAGAATGAATTTATGGCTTCCAACCCTTTGGCATGGTTCCTTGTGGTAATTGTCTTTCTTCAGGTTTTGACCAACCCTTTGGCATGGTACCATCTGTTTTTATACTATTTTCTTGTAATTTTTTACGTGTCTCTTTGATTCTATTTTCTTCTGCTAG
>CAYFOW010000029.1:13889-18139 GCA_964344885.1 uncultured Candidatus Nitrosopelagicus sp.
TACTATTTTCTTGTAATTTTTTACGTGTCTCTTTGATTCTATTTTCTTCTGCTAGTCTCATAAGATAATCTTGTTCGTATTCTTCTAGCTCTTGTTCTCTTGTTTTATCATTTGGTGAATATGGAGATTCTTCTTTTGGAAGGACTCCTTTTGGATGTTCAATTGAATAATTTACCTTATCCAAATATTCTGCCTCTGATTCAGAAATCTCTACTTGTTTTGGCTGTGGTGTGAATCCTTTTGGCAAAGTCTGAGTTGGTTTTTCATAATCTTTTTGACTAGTCAATGATGCTTCGTTGATCTTCTTTTCAAATTCTTGGATCATTTTATCTACATCATTTGTCTCTGATGACATGTTTTTTTTAGAAATTTTACTGATATTTAATGTGTTAATTTTTCAAAATTTGGTTGTTTGAAAATATTCTTTCTAGTACATATGCCAAATAACTCTTAATTTTATTGTAAAATATTCTATATAATTGACTAGGAGATATTAAAAAATTGGAAGTTCGCCATTTAATATTGCTGTGATGTATCTGATTAGATAATCTACCCATGTTTGTTGAAACAATTCACTTCTAAAACTAAATTAATACAATTAGAACCTTGTCAATTAATCACACTGTACATTTTAACATAACATAACCTGTGATATTTTATGGGCGATTTGACTAGGTGTTCGTGCAACATATGTAACTGTACTGAAGAATTTGAGATTATTGATAAAGAAGAATTCTTGAATTTAGTAATTCATGGTCGTTTGGAACAATCTCAAATTAACTCAATTAAAAAACGCATAGGCATCGACATTTGCAAAAACTGTCTTTTAGAAAATCATACTGATTAGGTGTATTCGTATATTGTTCTGATTACTTTGCTTTTTCATAGCATTTTTTGGCTTCTGGTTCGTTGCCTAACTGTTCTAGACAAAATCCTTTTCCAAGCCATGCATATTTGTCGTTTGGTCTGAGTTCAAGAACCTTCTGATAACACTTTATTGAATCATCAAACAATTCCAATTCCTTTAGACAGTATGCTTTGTTAATCCATCCTCTATAATCCTCTGGATTTAATTTTGTTGTCTTTGAAAAGCATTCTACTGCTTCTTCAAATCTGTCTAATTCCTTTAGACAAAACCCTCTATCTAACAATACTTCTGGATCATTTGGTTCAACTTTTATCACATCATCAAAACGCTCTACTGCTTCTTCATATTTTCCAGCTTGCAGTAATGACTCGCCTTGATCAAATAGATCCTTTGTTTCCTCATCCATATACTGCCATATTTTTTTCAGGTAATAAAAATGGTATTTGCAATATTATTCCAATATATCATCAAATTCAATCTTAGTAATCAAATTTAGATCTTATATGCTAAAATCATAACTAAACTCATGGAAAAAACATGTGTTGGATGTGGCATGATTGCTCAAAACGATTTACAAGTTAAAGAGAAATTTGGATTTCGTGACATGAGTGGAAGAATATCTGATATGCCTCACTCATTTTGCAAATCATGCAGAAAAAAATCATAATCTGTGTATTTTGATTGTTAGCTGACTTGTAGTATGCATTAATCACATACATCTAGTTTTACCTATGCATATCATATGTAATTACTTGCGCAAAATAACTATTGAAATTGATGAAAAACGATATTTTCACTTTTTAGCAGAATGTAACATTCATGGAATGACTGTCTCTGAACAATTACATGAAATCATAAATTACTATGTAATAATACAAAAAAGACGTCCCAAACCTAATTTTACTCAATCAAAACTAAATGAATTCAAAAAATGACGTGGAGGCTACTTGTTGATTTGCTGTGAATCCAAATCAGCTAATTGCTCATCAATTTGATCAGGTGTCTCATTTCCATATGAAATCAGAATTCTGTCATCGTCTTGTAAGACATAATTTCTAATATCATCAACTTGTTTGTGATTAACATAGAACTTTAATGAGTAATCCTCATTTGTACAGAATTTTCTACCGTCTGGGAATACGTAACATTGATCATCTAGTCCTATTGACAGTGAATCAAAGAGATATCTCATCTCTACTCCTGTGGCATGTCTGTGAACTGTATTTCCATCAGAATTCTCAAAGTGAATCCAACTACTCTTTATCTGATAGCTAGGAACAGAAAAGTCAAACTTGTCTCCAAATATCTTGACTAGTAATGATGCATGTGCATGTTCATCACCTAATGCACCTGCGCCTTCGGGTGCGCCTGGTGTATTGACATCCATGTTAATAAAATTGTAAACTGAAATTCCAATCACTGCTACAATTCCTGCCAAGATTGCAGCAGCTATTGCTTTATTTTTCATACTTTGCTGGGATCTCTTTGAAGCATAGCTTTCTCGTTTTTGTCTACGCTCTTCACGTCTTTTTGAACCCATAGATGTAACAAATTCCAAAATTACCCTATTAGTACTTTTTACCTCAAAAATTTTACCTCCAAAATCCTACAAAAATTATACATTTTGTATATGATTGATGAATTTTCTAAAGAATCAAATCCCATATCTGTTACACTAAACTAATGAAGCCATTGTTTCAGCTAAGTACCAGAATGTATGATGAGGAGGTAATCCTGGTAAAAAAAGCAATGTTGGAACTTGAGGATAACTGTAATGTAAGATGCGGTTTTAAGCTAAAAGAACCATTTGGACGTGCAGGATGGACTTTTTTTAATCTTGAATTAAGCGATGAGATGACTTCTGTAATAGAACTCTCAGGAATGATGGAAAATGCAGGCGGATATGGAATAGGTGAACAACTGAAAAATTTTCTGGGTCATTTTCTTGAATCAAAAGGAAGTAATGTGAGAATCACAAAAATTGATTATAATTAAAAATTATCACATGATTTTTTAAAAAAAGGAAATCTTAAGTTATGATAAAGTAAATTCATATCCAGTGAAATAATTCTGGTTTTACAAAAATTCAATCCTACTGAAATAACTCCTCATGAGTGGTATGGGATTAATCGTTTTACTACAAAACTAAAATCAATTACAGCTCCTTGCGTATCTGTATATTATTCACCTAATCAAAGAGATGAGGTAATCTCTCATCTCCATAAACTTGCACATAGTCCAAAAAATGAAAAAATATCTTCCTCAATTATGAAAAAAATTCTACAAAACAACCATGCTGATTCTTCTAAAAGATTCATCAATACGTACTGTATTTTTGGTTGGATCTCAGAAAATCATGTAGTACAAAGCGAAATTGCAATCTCTAAAAAATTACCCTACATATGCATCTCATCTAAAAAACCATACATCAAACCATTTCGTGATGTCCTGAAAACCAATCATACTATACTTCTTGTATTACTTGATCATAAAACAGCTCATATCCGATTGATGTATGGGGATAAAGTACTTTCTGAACAAAAACTAAGTATCAATTTACAGGGACGACATAAAAAAGGTGGACAAAGTCAAAAACGATTTCTTCGTGCAAGACAAACATACATCCAAAGTTTCTTTAAAAAAATAACAAAAAAATTATCTGTTCTTGATTCAAATGATGTATCTGTTTTATTTTTAGGTGGTGTAGGTACTGCAAAAATTGAGCTTCATGATGAATTAAATTCCGAACTAAAATCCAAGACTCGCTTCATAGACAATGTGACATTTAGCACACCAACTGATACAGTAAATAAAAAAATCATCAAACATCTGTATGATTTTAGAAAAAAACGTGTACTTGATATGACTTTGAAATTTGAAAAATCTGTTAAAGCCAATCTGATTGCAAAAGATAACTCCAAAATACAAAAGGCATTAAAACTGGGTGCTGTCGACACATTACTAATCACTGCAAATTACTTTCCATCATCTCTTAGGGATAAAAAAATCACTGCAATGATTGAGCAAGCAGAAAATACATCATCAAATGTAGAATTTGTTACAAATCCAAAACTAGTTGAACGATTAGATCAATACGATAATGTGCTTGCATTACTTCGATATCCTCTAAGATAATTTCTTCATTTTTGACTTTCCTAACATCTATGTGTCTTTTATTTGATGATTGATTTGATCTCATCTAATACATGTACATTCTCAATTGCAGATACATCTCCTAGATCTTTTCCCAAAATTTTTGATTGAAGTAACCTACGCGTTATTTTTCCTGTACTGGTCTTAGGTAAATCTGAAATCTGCATTACCATCTTTGGTCTTGCTAACTTTCCAATTTTTTTAGATATCACATCTTTGATTCTATCTT
>CAYFOW010000030.1:0-18136 GCA_964344885.1 uncultured Candidatus Nitrosopelagicus sp.
CTATCAGTTTGTTGGTGAGGTAATGGCTCACCAAGACTATTACAGATACGGGCTCTGAGAGGAGAAGCCCGGAGATGGGTACTGAGACAAGGACCCAGGCCCTATGGGGCGCAGCAGGCGAGAAAACTTTGCAATGTGCGAAAGCCCGACAAGGTTAATCCGAGTGGTTCCTGCTAAAGGAACCTTTTGTCAGTCGTAAAACCACTAATGAATAAGGGGTGGGCAAGTTCTGGTGTCAGCCGCCGCGGTAAAACCAGCACCTCAAGTGGTCAGGATGATTATTGGGCCTAAAGCATCCGTAGCCGGCTCTATAAGTTTCCGGTTAAATCCATATGCTCAACATATGGACTGCCGAAAATACTGTAGAGCTAGGGAGTGGGAGAGGTAGACGGTACTTGATAGGAAGGGGTAAAATCCTTTGATCTATTGATGACCACCTGTGGCGAAGGCGGTCTACCAGAACACGTTCGACGGTGAGGGATGAAAGCTGGGGGAGCAAACCGGATTAGATACCCGGGTAGTCCCAGCTGTAAACGATGCAGACTCGATGATGCATTGGCTTATGCCAATGCAGTGTCGCAGGGAAGCCGTTAAGTCTGCCGCCTGGGAAGTACGTACGCAAGTATGAAACTTAAAGGAATTGGCGGGGGAGCACCACAAGGGGTGAAGCCTGCGGTTCAATTGGAGTCAACGCCAGAAATCTTACCCGGAGAGACAGCAGAATGAAGGTCAAGCTGAAGACTTTACCAGACAAGCTGAGAGGTGGTGCATGGCCGTCGCCAGCTCGTGCCGTGAGATGTCCTGTTAAGTCAGGTAACGAGCGAGATCCCTGCCGCTAGTTGCCACCATTACACTCAGGTGTAGTGGGGCGAATTAGTGGGACCGCCGCAGTTAATGCGGAGGAAGGAAGGGGCCACGGCAGGTCAGTATGCCCCGAAACTCTGGGGCCACACGCGGGCTGCAATGGTAGTGACAATGGGCTCCGAACTCGAAAGAGTGAGGCAATCCTTAAACACTACCACAGTAATGATTGAGGGCTGCAACTCGCCCTCATGAATATGGAATCCCTAGTAACTGCGTGTCATTACCGCGCGGTGAATACGTCCCTGCTCCTTGCACACACCGCCCGTCGTTTCATTGAAGTTTGCTTTTAGCGAGGTGGTATCTTTATGGTATCATCGAACTTGAGGTAAGTGACAAGGGAAAAGTCGTAACAAGGTGACCGTAGGGGAACCTGCGGTCGGATCACCTCCTTAGAAACGGAATAACGAATGCACAAAATCTTTCACAACCATCGATGCAATGCACCATGAAAGTGATGTATGAAGGATGTAGCGGGTTTCGTAGCCGCGAAACTTGCAATGATCGTCGTGTATAGTCGTGTAATATGTGGCCGTATATGCTGGTGTAAAGACGCCAGTAGGTGGATTGCTTGGCTTGGATAGAGATGAAGGACGTGGCAAGCTGCGATAAGCCCGGGGTAGACGCACGCGATCATTGATCCCGGGATGTCCGAATGAGAATCTTATGTTTACATACTCCGCTGAATAGTCAACGGAGGTCGAACCGTCGGAATTGAAGCATCTTAGTACGACGAGGAAAAGAAATCAATTGAGATTTCCCAAGTAGTGGCGAACGAAACGGAAACAGCCCAAACTGAATCTGTTATGGTAACATAACAGAGATGTGGTGTTTTGGTGTGATATAATGATCCTAGAATACAGTTGAAATGTTCTGGAACGTACTGGCAAAGAGGGTGATACCCCCGTAAGCGAAGTAGTATGGGATCAGTTCATTACCAGAGTAGCTGTCCTTGGCAGTGGGCAGTGAATACAGGTGAAAGTAGCATCTGAGGCTAAATATAATCCAAGACCGATAGTGCAATAGTACCGTGAGGGAAAGCTGAAAAGCACCCCGGAAGGGGGCTGAAAAGTGCATGAAACCTACTGGTTACAGACGTGCATGGCATGAAAGGTGATTTTTCCAGACTGGAGGTTCTAGCAATAGAGCTAAAGGTTTGGAGGTCAAGTCATCAGTGTCATGCGTTCCGTCTCGAAACACGGGCCAGGGAGCTTACTGTTATGGCAAGCCTAAACCTAAAAAGGTGGTGGCGAAGGGAAACCGAATTCTCGCAGCATTAGTGAGGAGAAGCGTGTGAAAGTGCGTTAAGTCATAGCGGCAAGGCTAGAACCCAGTCGATCTATTCCTGAGCAAGGTGAAGGCGGGCGAAAGCCCGCTGGAGGCCTGAAGCAGTTCTGACGTGCAAATCGTTTGTGTGACTTGGGAATAGGGGTCAAAAACCAATCTAGACTGGTGATCGCTAGTTCCAACCGAAGCGTCTCGTAGGGCGTCCTTTGTGGAGATAGCATTTCCTGTAGAGCACTGATCGAGTGGCGCGGGGAAGAGATTCCTCACCATTCCTTCAAACTCCGAAGGGATATGCATTGTAGAAGCAAGGAGACGGGTTCGTGTGACGTAAGGTTCACGACCGAGAGGGGTTTAACCCAGACTGAAGTTAAGGTCCCTAAATTTTTGCTAAGTGTCATGCCAAAGGGCGTGTTCGCGCCAAGACAGCAGGGAGGTATGCTCAGAAGCAGCAATCCTTTAAAAAGTGTGTAACAACTTACCTGCCAAGCGTGGGCGCCCCAAAAACGGACGGGGCTAAAGCAAAGTACCGATACTTTGGATACGTATCAATGATACGTCATGGTAGGTTGGCGTAGTGATTGGGTCGAAGCAGGGCAGTAATGTCCTGTGGACCGATTTCTATTGCAGATCCTGGTGGCAGTAACAGCATAGTAGAGTGAGAACCTCTACCACCGCAAGCGCAAGGGTTTCCAGGCAATGCGCTATCAGCCTGGAGTTAGTCGATCCTAAGGATTACCTCAACAGAGTAATTCGAATGGGAAACTGGTTAATATTCCAGTACCTTGCAGGCACGTTATTATCTATATGGTTTGCTTCCGGATAGGGAAAGTAGAACCGTCGTTTTATCTAACTGTTTGAGATTTGGGGAGTGTCGTAATGACGAGAACCATTTCGAGGCAGGAGTGGCCCTACGTTAGTAGGGTTTTCTTGAGTCCAGGAGACCTTGAAAGACCGTGTAGAAAGTGTCCTGCAATGCTCGTACCGAGAACCGACACAGGTGCGCTGGCTGAGCAAGCTAAGGTGCTACGGGTATACCGTATGGCGAGGGAATTCGGCAAATTAGTCCTGTAGCTTCGGTATAAGGGATGCCTGCTTTCTTAATGAGGAATTGGGATGGCAGGTCGCAGTGACAAGGGGGTTTCGACTGTTTAATAAAAACACAGGCGACTGCTAGTCCGAAAGGATTTGTATAGTCGCTGAATCCTGGCCGGTGCAGGTACCTAAAACTTGGGTTCAACCGAGCTAAGGGCCTGTTAACGCCGGGAGTAACTCTGACTCTCTTAAGGTAGCCAAATGCCTTGTCGGGTAAGTTCCGACGCGCATGAATGGAACAACGAGAGCCCCACTGTCCCCGCCTACAACCCGGTGAAGCCACATAAGGTGGACGAACAGTCCATCATCTTCCATCGGGGAGAGAAGACCCCGTGGAGTTTTACTGCAGCTTGTGCTTGTGGTATAGTACGAATTACATAGTGTATCTGGGAGCTATGCCTGAATTTCTTTGGGAATTCAGTGAAGCGTCGATGTAACACCAGATTATTCTTGCAGTACCACTTATCTGATGCGGATCAGAGACAGGTGCAGGTGGGCAGTTCGGCTGGGGCGGCACCCCTTTGAAAAGATATCAAAGGGGCCCAAAGTTCAGTTCAAACGGGACAGAAATCCGTTGAAGAGGGCAAAGCCAAAAACTGGACTGACTGGATTTCCAAACGCACGGAATTCAGAGACGAAAGTCTGGCTTAGCGATCCTTCGAGTGCCCACTATTGGGGCCCGGAGGTGACAGAAAAATTACCCCAGGGATAACAGGCTCGTCGCGGGCGAGAGCTCCTATCGACCCCGCGGTTTGGTACCTCGATGTCGGCTTTTCCTATCCTGGTCCTGCAGCAGGGGCCAAGGGTGAGGCTGCTCGCCTATTAAAAGGGAACATGAGCTGGGTTTAGACCGTCGTGAGACAGGTCGGTCTCTGCCTGATGGAAGCATGGCTGTCTGAGGGGAAGTTGCTCTCAGTACGAGAGGAACAGAGCAGCGTGGCCACTGGTTTACCGGTTGTCTGATAAGGCAGGCCGGGCAGCTAAGCCGTTTGGGCTAAGTGCTGAAAGCATCTAAGCACGAATCCCATCCCGAGACAAGACAGCCTTTCTTTAGATGGAGGTTGGCAGAAGAAGACTGCGTTGATAGGATGGATGTGTATATTGCAAGCTTCGGCGAGCAAAGAGCATGCCATTACTAATAGACCAACACACCAGTGCGGTCACATACATAGAGACTATACATGACGATTCATTTTTAATTTTATCCTAGTGATAACTATACACGACTATACAAAATTCCAATTAATTATATAAGTGGGAATTTCCAATTTTAATTACTGTGGGGGGCATATTGCCTAAAGTCCAAATGACCGAAACTCCAGTCATAATGGCAAATGCCACTCCGAACCCACAGTAATTCATATTAAAAAAATTATTTTGGAACTGTTTTTGATAAACCATCTATATCTATGCAATATGCATGAAACTCACCTTCGCAGATAACTGAACATGTTTGACATGCATTTTGACTGATTTGATTACATTCTTTGCATTTTCCATATTCTGAAATACCTTCACCACAAATTTTACATGAATCAAATTTCATATTCTGATTTTTTGAATTTGAATAACTTTGATAATGTCTATCAAAACAATCTTTTTGATCATAACATTTGACTAGATTTTTTTTATTTTTAACCTTATATCCTTCAAATTCGTATTATTTGTAATGGATTATGAATCACTATGTAAATCGATTTTAGATATTGATCCGTTGATAAGGTATGTTGGTTCCTATCATCAAAATGGCGATTTAATTTCTAATTCTATCCGTAAAGGTATCAGACGATATTTTACTGATGAGCAAATTTCTAAAATTGCTAGACGACTCATAACAAGACGAATGAGCAGAAAAAATTTCTATAAACCTCTAGGAGCTGCACGATACACGCTTGTTGAATTTCCTAAGATGACCCGAATTACAATCAATCTAAATAATAATAAACTTCTACTAATTACAACTGAACCTAATTCTAATCATAGTAAAATAATTAAAAAAATCTTAAAGTTTGTTGATGCGCAAAAATAAAACTATTCTATCTACATTTTTTTCTATGTTTTCTTAATTCTTCTGAATCATAAAAGACTGAACCACATTTACTACATTTGCTAATTTTATCTCCATGTGCTTTTTCTTGGTGTCTTTTTAATCTCTCTTTGTCATGCAGGTCTGTCCCACATTTACTACATTTTGTTCCTTGATTACCTCTACTGAATAATCCTGTCACAATTATCAATTCTCTTACTTTTAGTTAAATATGACCACATTTTTAAAAATGATTTTTTTAAAATAAATTATGGTGGGGCTTTTCAAGAAAGGACCAAAAGATGAATTTCGTAAATTAGTTAAAAATAAGAAATTTGACAAGGCTCTTGAATTTGGCATTGATTTATTGAAATCTAGACCTGGTGATCATGATTTACTATTCATGTTGGGTGCAATTTATAATATGAAAGATGATCATCAAAATTCCCTAAAATATCTAAATCAAATGCTTGAAATTGCAATCTTTGATGT
Source organism: uncultured Candidatus Nitrosopelagicus sp. (assembly GCA_964344885.1). Lineage (GTDB taxonomy): Archaea > Thermoproteota > Nitrososphaeria > Nitrososphaerales > Nitrosopumilaceae > Nitrosopelagicus. The sequence goes on from CAYFOW010000030.1 coordinate 5,759, forward strand.
TGAGGCATTAACATTAAAGGCTCGTTCTCACTTTGAGTTAGGTCAAACATTATTGGCTATTGATGCATGTAATCGCGTAAAAGAATTGGAACCTAATAATAAAAAAATATTAAAAATTCTTGAAAAAATAGAATCTGAAAATAAATGATTATTTTATAATCATTACTGGCAATTTTGATTTATGTATGATGTAATTTGATACACTTCCAAAGAATATCTCTCTGGCATTACCCCTTCCTCTTGAACTTGTAACAATCATATCTATTGAATTACTCTTTTTATGTGCAAAACTGATTATACTGAACCCAATATCTCCCTCAATAATTTTTCCCTTAAATTCAATTCCTTTTTTTGCAGATCTTACTTTGGCAATTTCTAGAAATTTCTTTACTTCTTTTTTACTCCCTTTTTCAAATTCGCCGTGCCATGTAAATTCAGAACGTGGCGGTGCATACATTACACATAACCCAATTAATCTGCTATTACATTGTCTTGCCAAAAATATTCCCATGTCTAATGCTTTGAGCGAGTTCTTTGAACCATCTAATGTGACTAAAATATTTCTTATCTCTCTTTTTGCCATTTAATCTAATTCGTTTTTTGGAGTATTTGTTAATTACTTTTACAGGTTTTTTTACTTCTCTTTTTTACTACTTCTATGGATTCTGAAAATATTTCTTGGGAAGAAATAGAATCATTTGTTGAAATCATCTCATCTAAAATCAAATCTATGAACAAAAGTTTCTCAACAATTTATACTCCTAGTCGTGGTGGTTTAGTTCCTTCTAGATTGTTAGCTGATAGACTGAATATTAAAAAAATTATAGTTGATCCTTTGTCAATTCCTGAAAATTCATTATTTGTTGATGATATTTATGATTCTGGAAAAACCTTTGAAAAATTTATTGATAAGGTATCTGTTCCTGAATCTTTGACTTTTGTCACATTATTTGCAAGAATGGGAAATAAAATTCCCCCACAATTAATTTATGCAACTTTGACTAAAGGAAATGAGTATGTTGTGTTCCCGTGGGACAGATTTGAATTTAAATTAAACAACTGTTAATCATTTTACTTATATTTTAAATATTTATTTTCGATTTTTAGCTCCTATGTTATATATGTCTAATAATATGTTAATTTATGGCACAGGCATATGTTTTAATTAACTGTGAAATAGGTTCAGAAGAACAGGTAATTTCTGAACTAAAATCAATTGACGCTGTAAAAGAAGTTCATGGTACCTTTGGTGCGTATGATATTCTTGCAAAAGTTGAATCTGAAAAAGTAGAGACGCTTCGTGAAACAATCACGTGGAAAATTCGAAAGATCGATAAAATTCGTTCAACACTTACTTTAATGGGGATTGAAGGACAGGAGTAATCCATGTCTACTTGCTATTTCTTGCTTAATGTAGCATTATCACATGAACAAGAAGTCATTGATAAAATCAAGTCTATCTTAAGTGCTGAAAAGGATCTTGATTTTGAAATTCAAGGAGTATATGGTGTGTATGATATAATTGTCAAAATCACCTCTCCTGATCAAGACCAGATGCGATGTGTTGCATTAGAGAAAATCCGAACAATTGATAAAATCCAATCTGCAATAACAATGATGATAAACCAAGAACAGGAGACAATTACTTAGGTGATTGCATGGTAACTGCTTTTGTAATTATTCATTGTGACCCAGGACAAGAAGAATACATAATCCGAAATTTACAACATATTCCTCAAGTTGTAAGCGCTGATGGTGTTTTTGGATTTTATGAGGTTGTTTGTAAAATTGAGGCTGATGGCGAAAAACAACTAGCTGATATCATCACAAAACAAATCCCACAAATTCAGCATGTGCGCACAAAAATGACTCTGAATGTAATTGATCATCAGAGTTAACCTCATTTTATTTTACAAACAAAACTAAATAGACTTTACATACTTTAAAAATGATAATTATTGGATATTCTGTCAATAGCGGAACAAAACTTCCCAATTACATTTGGAATAGTTCTTGCAATAGGCTTGTTGCAAGGTGCAATAATGGGGCGTGGAATACGAAATAAATTTCCCAGTTTTAAAAAACATGCCCGAATTGTATCACTATCTTTTCTAATTCTTTTTACGATAAATGGGATTTCTAACATCTACAAGTTTGCATACCCTGCAAAAATGTCTTTGACTGAATTTATTTTACCTGATACCACTGATAAGGTAATTTTATTACTATATGACGTACTTGGAATAAATTCTGGATTAGGTGCAATTACTGCCACTGCTATATCAATTATACTAATTCTGTTTCTACGTTTTGCTGAAATTCATCAAATCGCAAAATATTTCATGTTTGCATTAAGCATGATTGTTTTGTCTGTTGCATTACTTGGAAGATTTACTGAATATGTGCCAACTGCATTTCAAATTATGATTTATGCATTTTATCAATTTGGAATAACAATTGGAATTTTCTTTGTTACACGACGAAAAGAATACGATGCTTTTTCAGAAATAGAGTAATTACTCTAGAATTTTCTTCAATCCTGCACATCTATTGCGGATTGTTACCTCTGTAACTCCTGAGGCAATTGAAATTTGTTTTTGAGTTTTACTTCCACCACTTGTTATACATGCTAAGTATAACGCTGCAGCAGCAATTCCCATTGGATCTTTTCCTGCAACCATCCCAAGTTTTTTTGCTTTAACTAGCATATCTGTTGCCTTTCTTTTTGTTTTTTCGCCTAAACCTGCAATGCTGGCAATTCGTGAAATTCCTTTTACTGGATCGGCTACTGGAATTTTCAAATCTAATTCTCTAAAAATGAGTCTATAGCACCTTGCAACATCCTTTCTTCTAATATTCATTCCCTCTGCTACATCATCTAAAGTTCTTGGCGTTTCTGTATTTCTGCACGATGCATAAATGCATGCCGCAACTATTCCTTGAATTGATCTTCCTTTAACTAATTTCTTCTCTACTGCTTTTCGATAAATGTAAGCTGCTTTTTCAATTACTGCATCTGTTAAAGATAGTTTATCTTTAATTTTGTCCATCTCACTTAATGCTTGTCTAAGATTTCTATCTGCTGAAGAATGTGCTTGTGACCTACTATCCCATGTTCTTAATCGTTCAATTGATCTTTTCATTGAAGTACTTAGTGGTCTACCTGTCGCATCTTTGTTCTGTGTTCCAATTACTGTAGATAATCCCATATCGTGCATGGTAATTGATGTTCCTGAACCAACTCTACTTCTGTCTCCTCCTTCATTTGCAAATGAACGCCACTCTGGCCCACCTTCTACAATTTTATCATTTACTACAAATCCACATTTTCCGCAAACCAATTCTCCTGAATCATTATCTAAAACTATGTTTGTTTTTCCACAAGACGGACATCGTTGTTTTACGCCTGCGATTTGTTCCATATGATGAAATAGCTGAATTTGCATATAACGATTTTACCCTGAATTACTGGGTGTTTTGTGTGTAGGTTAAGCTAATATGAAAAACAATGAACAAATTTCTTAAAAAAATTCTCAATACTGGATGAATATTTAGTTATACTAGATCGCCTAGTGATTAATTTGGTTTAGTTTTTGATTCTTTTCTTCTAACAAACACCATTCCTGCTAAATACAATCCTATCATCGGTCCTGCAATAAACCACATTGTCACACCACTTCCATCAGGGGTTACAATTGCTCCAAAAATTACAATTAAGATAATTGCATATCTGAAATTACTTCTCCAAAACTTCCAATCTACTGCACCTGATGCAGAAATCGCATACATGATTAATGGAAGCTGGAATGAAATTCCAAATGCCAACAAGAACTGTAAAACAAATGTAACAAAATCCATTATGTTTAGAAATGTAACTAAACCAGCTGAAGCACCATATTTGTATAGAAAATCCAAGATGTATGGGACAACTAAATAATATGAAAATAAACACCCTGAGACAAATAGGCCTAAACTAGGCAATGTTATTGAACGACCTACTTTAATTTCATTTTCTTTTAGTGCAGGCTGGATAAATCCTACTAACTCTTTTATAATTACAGGCATTCCAACTACTAATCCAACTAAGGCTGCAATGTAAATCTGGGCAAAAAATGCCTGTCCTGGGGCAGTTTGAATTAACTGTACCTCTTCAGGAACTAAATTATCTTTCATATATTGTGTAATTTGTGCGGCGATGTTATCTAATGGCTCTGGAAATGGATAGTATAACGTAATCTCTCCAAAACCTATTGGCGTTAAATGAAACGTAACAAGAAATACTGTTACTGCACCAATGACCAGGACAATTCGTAAAATTCTTGCCCTTAATTCATTTAGATGTTCATAGATTTCATTTATCTCTGACATCAAATATCATATACGTTTTAGATATTTATTTACTCACTAGGGAATTGGAATTAATTTCGAATCTGGATAATTCCATTCTTTAAGTTGATCTTGTGTAGTATTGTTTAACTCAATCGAAATAATAGATTTTGTATTAAATTTCTCCTCAAATTCTTTTGCTAATTCTGCAATATCTGCTCCTGAATATGGAACGTCTGAATTTTTTAAAAAGATTCTCTCACCCTTCTCCATTTCATCTCCGCCAAACTTCTTTTTGAGAAATTTGGTAATTTCTGGTAATTCTTTTCGATTTATGTTGTTATGATAATATACGATTCCTTTGATTGGTTCATAATCATGAGGTGCCCCATTTCTGTATGTGAAAATACCGATGAATTTGGCTTCATCTTCTGGTTCTCTAATTCCCTTGATTTCCCAATTTAGAACCTTTTCTGTATCGTGTTTTAGTTCTCTTACTTCGTCTGTTGTAAGCTTCCAATATCTGAATCTAGCCAATTTAAAATCTGATGATTACATCTAATACAAATAGCTTAGTATTTGAAAAACTAAAATTAATTTTTTCTTCGTTTTTTAACGGTAGACATATTATGTTTTGAAAATTATTTGATTCATGCCTGAATTTGATGTTGCAGTAATAATTGAAAATAAGCCTGGAATTGCAGATCCAGAGGGTGATACAATTCTAAATGACCTTGTTTTGAAAGGAAATTACTCTAAGATAACGAAAATTAAATCTGCCAAAATGCTGAAATTTCGTATTTCTGAATCCGACATGTCTGCAGCTGAACAAAAAGTTCGCCACATATGTGATGAGATGAGAATTTTCAATCCTATGGTAAGTGCGATAACTGTTAGTGTTTCTGAACCTTAACTTTCTTCTGGCTCAATTGATTGCATAGTTCCATCAATCAATAGTTTACTTCTAAGATAACTTGCTAAATCTGTTTGAGTGATCACCCCCGCTAATTTCTCATCATCTAAGACAATCAATCTGCGAATGTTATTATTTAACATCTTTTGAATAGCGTCTTCAATCTCTGTTGTAGGTGCGACCCATCTGAATTTGTATGAGATGATGTCTGATAATTTTGCATCAGATGGCCTTTTGTCTTGTGATGCAATTTTATTAATAAAATCTCTTTCAGTAATTATTCCCACTGGTTTATCCTGATTAGTGACTACTAGAAAACTAATGTCTTTTTCAGACATAATTTTTGCTGCATTAATTACAGAATCAGACTCATCTATTGCGATGATGTTTTTTTCCATTATGTCTCGGACTTCGCCCATTACATTATACTCAAATATTGAATTAAAAAACTCTTTTACTATGATTGAATACTATGGCTAATTCTATATTTTTTTAAATATTTTTTATGGCATTTGTTTTAATAATGCTTCAAAATGATTGTAGATGTGAAAGTTGGGGTAATTGTTTTTCCCGGTAGTAATTGCGATCGTGACATGTTTCATGTTCTAACTGATGTGTTTGATTTTGATGCACAATTCTTTTGGCATGAAAAACACCTTCCATCTGATTTAGATGCAATAGTATTACCTGGTGGTTTCTCATATGGTGATAGACTTCGTGCAGGAGTAATTGCAGCACATAGTCCTGTAATATCCGATGTAAAGGAACTTGCAAAAAACGGCAAACCTGTTTTAGGTGTATGTAATGGATTTCAAATTCTTGTAGAATCTGGCCTTTTACCAGGAGTTCTTTTGAAGAATTCATCTCTGAATTTTATGTGTGAATGGACCAATCTTGTAGTACAAAATAACAAAACACCTTTTACAAATCAATTAGATTTAGGACAAAAAATCCCTATTCCAATTGCTAATGGCGAAGGTCGATATTATGCCGATGAGAAAACACTTCATTCTCTAAATGAAAATAATCAGATAGTTTTCACTTATGAGGGTTCAGTAAATGGTTCATTACAAAATATAGCTGGCGTATGTAATTTGGAAGGAAATGTGGTAGGAATGATGCCACATCCTGAACGTGCAGCAGAAACCGCAATCAACCCAATTGATAACAAACCATCCTCGTTAATCTTTGAATCTCTACTCAAAGTTACAGGTGCAAAATAATCATGAGTCTCGAATCTAATGAAATTCAATATGTAGAAAAAAAAATCGGTAGAGCGCTTACTCCTACTGAATTTCAAATTGTTGCAGCTGAGTGGTCAGAACATTGTTCGTACAAATCATCAAAAAAACATCTAAAAACTTTGCCTATGGATGGCCCACGTGTAATTTTTGAAAAGGGCTATGATTCTGGAGTTTTAGATGTAGGTGATGGTTATGTTGTGACTGTGCATATTGAAAGTCATAATCATCCTTCAGCAGTTGAACCATACGGCGGTGCTGCAACTGGTGTAGGGGGTGTAATTCGAGATATCTTATCTGCTGGAACCAGACCTATTGCACTTTTTGATTGTCTTAGATTTGGAGATATCCAAAATGATTCTCATGCAAGATGGCTTTTTAAAAATGCTGTAAAAGGAGTTGCAGATTATGGAAACTGTCTTGGAATTCCTACCATCGGAGGTGAGGTTGAATTTGATAAATGTTATACTGATTATGCATTAGTTGATGTTGCATCAATTGGATTTGGAAAAAAAGATGATCTGATTAAGAATCATGCTGAATTAAATGACCTTGTCGTACTAATAGGTGGTTCTACTGGACGTGATGGAATTGGTGGCTCTCAATTCGCATCTGACTCTTTAGAGTCTGAGGATCGTTCCGCTGTACAAATCCCAGATCCCTTTATTGAAAAATTAATCATAGAAGCAATTTTGGAATCTAGAAAAGCTGGTGTCATAAAGGCAATGAAAGATTTGGGAGGTGGTGGATTATCTTGTGCAGTATCTGAAACAGCTGAAAGTATGGGTGTTGGAATAACTATGAATGTGGATGATGTTCATAAACGTGAGTCAGATATGTCTGCGATTGAGACAATGGTATCTGAATCTCAAGAAAGAATGTTGGTAGTTACTGATAAAGAAAAACTAGAAAAACTGAGAAGTATCTGTGATAAATTTAATCTTAAATGCTCTGTAATTGGCACTGTCACATCTGATAAAATGATGCATGTGAAACAAGGTGATGAAACCCTTGCTCTAATGTCTGCAGATGTAATTGCAAATGCACCCCTACTTGATAGATCTAGTTCATATCCAAAATACCTGGATACTATCAAAACAAAAACACATTCTACAATACTTGGGGATTTATCTGATGTATTTTTACAATTAATTACTCATCCAAACATTGCAAGCAAAATTTGGGTTTATGGACAATATGATCATGAAGTGGGAATTCGTACCGTCATTAGGCCTGGTAGTGATGCAGCTGTTTTACGATTAGATAACGGGAAATTCCTTTCTGCAAAAATTGATGGAAATCCAAAACAATGTTACATTGATCCAAAACATGGTGCAATGGGATGTTTTGAAGAGGCATGTAGAAATGTTGTATGTACTGGTGCTACTCCAATTGGAATGGTTGATCATCTGCAATTTGGTAATCCTGAAGACCCTGAAATTTTCTGGACATTTTTAGAATCTCTTAAAGGCATTACTGAATTTGCTAATTTTTTCAATATTCCTTGTGTAGGTGGTAAAGTAAGTTTGTATAATGAAACTCCTAAGGGACCAATAAAGCCAAGTCCTTTGATAGGTGTTTTAGGACTAATTGATGATTCGCCATTATCTCCAAAAAAACTTGTTGAGGGTGATGCCCTCTTTATTGTTGGTGAGACGTCTGATGAGTTGGGTGGTTCTGAATACTATGAAACCATACATGATGTAATTGGTGGAAAATGCCCACAAGTTCACCTTGAAACCTCTAAAAAGAATATGAATGCAATACTTGATGTCATCAAACATAATCTTGCCAAAAACATTCACGACTGCTCAAAAGGCGGTCTATGTATTGCTGTATCTGAATTATGCTTTTCAAATGATATTGGTTGTGATGTAAACATCGAGACAATTCCTCGAAACACATCTCTTGAAAATGATGAAATTTTATTTTCTGAATCGCATTCTAGATACCTGATATCTTGTACTCCTGAAAATACCGACAAACTAACAAAACTTTTAGCTGAGCATGAAATTCGCTTTAAATCAATTGGAAAGTTTACGGGGGATTTGATAAAATTTTCTCAAAAAAATCAACCAATTATTGATGTAAGCCTTGATAAAGCGTACAAATCTTGGTCTAATTCATTGGGGGACTTGATTGAACATGGTTAAAGAAAACTGTGGAGTAGTCGGAATTTTTAGCGAGGATGGAACAAATGTCATACCTATGGTAATAGATTCACTTCGTGCATTACAGCACAGGGGACAAGAGGCGTGGGGAATTGCAATTCCAAATAAAGCGCCACTAAAAAGACTTGGACTTGTTGCATACTCTTCTAATGAATTTAAAAAAATTGCAAAAGAATATTCTTCACCTGCTGCAATTGGACACGTTCGATATTCTACAATTGGAAAAAGCAGTCTTGAAAATGCACAGCCATTAAAAGTAAAAGATCTATGTATTGCACATAATGGAACCATCTCAAATGTGGAGGAATTATCTAATTTGGTTGGTGGTTGTACTTTTACACCTCAAAATTCTAGTGACACTTTGGTTGCAGCACAACGTTTAGTGAATTTGATTTCTGAAAATGGAAAATTGGGAAGTGCATTATCTATATTAAAAAATGAAATGGTTGGTTCATATTGTTTTACTTTTCTCTCAGATGATAATTCTGTTTATGCTGCTAGAGATCCTAAGGGATTTAGGCCCATGGTTCTTGGTAAAAAAGACGGAAGTTCTGTAAACATTGTAGCTTCTGAATCTTCAGCATTATCTGCAATTGGTGCAAAATTAATTCGTGATGTTAACCCTGGAGAACTTATCAAATTTAGTAAAAACGGTGTGGAAAACGAAATGTTTTCTGACGATAATTGTAGGGCTCATTGTTCATTTGAATTTACATATTTTGCACATCCCACAAGCAAAATGGAAGGCTCAAACATCTATGTATCAAGAAAAAATATTGGAAAATTTTTAGCTCGAAAATTTCCTATTAAGGATGCTGATTTAGTAATACCTGTTCCTGATTCAGCTCGACCTGCTGCATTAGGTTTTGCTCAAGAATTAGGAGTTACGTTTGATGAAGGATTGTTAAAGGATCGTTATAGTAAGAAAGGCCCTCTGAGAAGCTTCATTGAGCCACATCAAAGTGATAGAATTGAGATTAATCGATGGATTATACCAATTTCTGAAATAATTAATGGAAAACATGTCATTGTTATTGATGACAGTCTAGTACGTGGTACAAGTTCCAATGCAATTATCAAAGCATTACGAAAAGCAGGGGCTAAGAAAATTAGTATGATTATCACATACCCGCCAATCAAATATCCATGCTATGCTGGAATTGATTTTCCTTCCCAGGAAGAACTTGCAACATTTTCTGATGATGAACTAACTGATGAACAAATTGTTGATAAGGTTCGACGTGACATAGGTGCTGATTTTCTTGGATATAATGATGCTGAAAACCTTGCTCGTGCAGTTGGAATGCCGCTTGATTCAATGTGTTTTACTTGTACTACTGGTAACTATGATTCTTTAGGAATAACACCAATGTTTAAAACTCGCAAAGATTTGAAGGGAAATTAGATGAATACTGCTTACGTTTTAGTAAAATGTGATATTGGTCATGAAATGGAAGTTCTTCGCGATTTACTGAAAATTGACTTGGTAAAAGAGGCAAAGGGCACATTTGGAAATTATGATATTTTGGTAAAAATAGAATCCAAGTCTGATTCTGAAATTGAAAAAACCATCACTAAAAAAATACGAAAAATCAATCATGTAATTATTACTAGCACTCTATCTGTAATTCCTGAACAAGATATGTCTTAATGGTTCAAGAAAAAATTAAAAAATTATGCCGTTGATGATTATATTATGAGTGAAACTAGACGAATTTCTAAAGACGGTTTTTCTAAAAAATTCTTCAACGAATTAAATAAAGAGCATGAAAATGTCGATGAGTTAGCTAAACGACAAAAGGAACTAAAACAGAAACATAATAAAAAAATGGATGATTGATTTTGGGTCGAGATTTTAAATCTGAAAAAGAAAAGAAAAAAGATGGTGTAAAAAAAGAATCTGATTTAATGAAATTTCTTAAAAAAAGATCTTTCATTTACATTGGTATCATTGTATTTACAATTGGAATGTTTGGTTCTGGGTATTTGACAACTGACTTGATTGACAAAAGCTTTGATGCATTATCTGATGAAGATAGAAAAATAGCTAAACAAGTAACCTCATACAAAGGTACTGATGATGATGGTAGAACAATGCTTGAAACAATTCGTTATAACATCAATGACAAATATAGTAATGAAAAAATCTTTGGTAAGAAAGATACCTCTGTTTCCTTGCAGGTAATTAATGGTGCCAAATCCAATTTACATGAAGTACATTTTTCTTTTATCACCCATAAGGAAAATTCTGAATACATATGGCAACTTGATATTGATTCTGGTGAAATTACTGCACTAAACAAAAAGGCAAAAACAATCCTCAACACAGTCGATAATTATGACTAATCCCGATTTTGATATCGCTTCGACTGGAATTCCATTATCTGATTTAATTGCATATTTTCGAGAAAAATGCACGATTTGTGGTCATCATAGAATCATGCATGATGAATTTGGAAAATGCGAAGGGGTGATGAACAAACCTTGTATGTCTGGCTGTGACAATTTTTCTAAGGAATGAACATCGTATCTTGAATTATTCTTAATAGAGTCTTTTACCATATAGTATTATTGCAAAAAAACATTCTGTTAATTGCAATAGGCATTGCGGCCTCTGTCATATTGTCTCTATTGGTGTTTTCCGGTTCTCTGACCACTGAAAAATATGAATTATTTGTGGACCCATTAATTGATAAACAAAGTCTGTTTGTAATGGCACGAGTATCTATTCAAAATACTGGTTACATGCCTCTGACAAATGTAATTGTAAACTGGGGTGATGGGAATTTAGATCGTTTGGGAACACTGAAGCCTAATCAAAAAGTCATTTTATCTCCTCCTGATGATAACCTGTTAAATTATGTGATAGTTACAACTGATCAAGACATACTGATTAAGAAATTCTATCGCGAGGTGCCAAAAATGCCAGGTATGATTGGTTCATGATTTGCTTTAAATGATACAGGTATTAAATAGTCTTGTTGAAATTTCTTGCATCAGGAAAAGTCAAAGATGTTTATGATAACGGTGATGGGACATTACTTTTCAAATTCAGTGATAGAGTTTCTGCATATGATGTAAAGTTCACTGATACAATTCCAAAAAAAGGTCAAGTTTTGTGTAAATTTGCTCAATTCTGGTTTGATAAGTTGAACGTACCAAATCACTTTGTAAAAGCCGTATCTCCAACTGAAATAATTGTAAAAAAAATGGATATGCTTCCAATTGAGTGTGTTGTACGAGGCTATTTTTATGGAAGTCTAATTAATCGCTGGAAAAAAAATCAAATCCAGTTATCTGATGATACTGATACTACGATGGCTGCAAAATTACCTGTCCCTATCTTTGATCCTACGACAAAATCAGAACATGACATGCCTATTAATCGTACACAGGCAATTTCTATGAAACTTGTAACAGAAGAACAATTTGACTTTCTTGAAAAAACCTCAATTGAAATTTATACACATATGGCTTCATTATCTTCTGAATCTGGATTTATTCTAGCTGATCTTAAATTAGAATTTGGATTACTGGATGGTAAAATCACTTTGGGAGATTCTATTGGACCTGATGAGTATAGATTATGGCCTATGGAGTCTTATGAGCCTGGAAAAATTCAAGATGCATATGATAAACAACTTCTTCGAGATTGGTTGACTGCAAATGGTTATGCAAAACAGTTTGAAGAAGACCTAAAATCTGGACATAATTCAGTTGCACCTAC
>CAYFOW010000031.1:0-16435 GCA_964344885.1 uncultured Candidatus Nitrosopelagicus sp.
GATATGGAATCAAAAAACACAGTAATGCGAGATCCAGTATTATTTAGAATTGCAATTGACAGACATCCATTATTAGAGGAGAAGTATAGAGTCTGGCCTAGCTATGACTTTGCTGTAGCAATTGAAGATAGTATAGATGGAATAACACATGCATTTAGAAGTAAAGAATATGAATTAAGACGCGAATTATACTATGCAATTTTAGATTTACTTAATATGAGAAAACCAGAAGTTATAGAATTTTCAAGATTGGCATTCAAAGGAATGCCAGTTTCAAAAAGAGTGTTAAAACCACTAATTGAGGAAGGAAAAGTTTCAGGATATGATGATCCTAGACTACCAACCTTAGAAGCTATGAAACGGAGAGGAATAACACCGGAAGCAATAAGAAAATACATCATGTCATTAGGATTCACAAAATCAGACACACTTGCACCATTTGACGCATTAGAGGCATTTAATAGAAAAATCATAGATGAGAATAGTATCAGATTACATTTAGTCAAAGAACCAAGAAAAATAATCATTCAAAATTTACCGACAAACAAAATTACACTTCCAAATCATCCATCAAAAGATTTAGGCAATAGAGAATTAGATATTGAACAAGGGATTTTTGTATCAGCAGAGGATATAGAGATGATCAAAGTAGGAGATGAAATTCGTTTGATGGGGCTGGGAAACATATCAATTACAAGAACAAATAATGAGATAATTGCAAGTTATATCGGAGATGAAATGAATGAAAAAATTAAAAAAATTCAATGGGTGCCTGCAAAAAATGCCCATAAATTAAAAATACTCATCCCGCAACAATTAATGATTAAAGAAGAATTCAATGAAGGAAGTTTAGAAGAGATAAACGTCTTAACTGAACCCTATTTTACGCAAATGAAAGATGAAGATGAAATTCAGTTTATTAGATTTGGGTACTGTAGAAAAGATTCTATTAATCAAGCAGTTTACACACACAAGTGAAAAAAGATGAGAATTTGTAGAGTTTACAAAGACGGTAAAGAGACGTATGGGATAATTAAAGGAAATAAGGTTGCAACAAAAGAAAGCATCACATACGAAACTGGAATTCCCATTCCAATTGGGGTAAAAGATTTTCTTTTTGAGGGATGGTATGAGGAGGTAATGAATAGAATTCAGGAAATTTCATTTAATGAAGAAATTTCAGAAATTGAATTGCTTCATCCCATTCCAAATCCAAATAAGATTATCTGTCTAGCATTTAATTACACTGATCATGCAAAAGAACAGGGGTTAAATCCTCCTGAGGATCCAGCAATTGTAATCAAACCAAGAACAACATTGACAGGAAATAATTCAGAAATTATGTGTCCTAGTTTTGTCACACAATTAGATTATGAAGTTGAGATGGCAGTGATTATTGGTAAAGATTGTAAGAATGTAAAAGAAACTGATGCAGAAAAAATGATTTTTGGGTATATGATTTTAAATGATGTTTCAGCAAGAGATATCCAATTTAAAGACAAACAGTTTACTAGAGGTAAAGGATTTGATACATTTGCACCTTGTGGACCATGGATTACAACAAAAGATGAAATCAAAAATCCTCAGGATCTAAGATTAACAACAAAGGTCAATGGTGTCACTAGACAAGATTCATCTACAAAAAATATGTTCATCAAAATTCCAGAGATCATATCAAAAATCAGCAAAGTGATGACGTTAGAAAAGGGAGATATTATATCAACCGGAACTCCAGCTGGAGTAATGTTAAACAAACCAAATGCAGTATTTCTCAAAGATGGAGACCAAATAGAGATGGAAATTGAGGGATTAGGAGTTATCAGAAATAAGATCAAAGTAAAAAATTAAAAAGATTTTTTCATTAATCTAAAGGATAATTTGTATTCCACTGATGCATTAGAAATACAAGATTCAGTTAAAATTTGAATTCGTTGTTGTTTTTGAGCAAAGATTGTTTGAATATGAGACAGGAGTTTTTTTGGAATATGTTGTCCAAAATTGTACAACGTGACAATTACAGTATTTTCAAAATGTTTGGAATTCATAATTATTGCAATAGATTGTTCATCTTCAGAATATAGAATTTTTTCTGAATTAATTAATTCAGTGATAATAGAATTGTTTAAAAAAATCCATCTCCAAGAATCTACCAAAAAACGACATTTTGTCTTTTGGATAAATTCAGGTTTCTTTATGTTAATAATTTTATCAGATAATAACGTACGCTGTGTTGGTTTTAAGATGTAAAAATACCATGTAGAATCTACTACATATTTTAAATTTTTAGCCAAGTTAAGAGAAGGGATATTCTCGGCATCAATTAACATCATGCACAAATGTGAATCATTATTTCTGGCAATTTTTTCTGATTCAAGAATCAAGTTTGTTGCGATTTTTTTACGCCGAAAAGTATGATCAATACGTATTCCTTCTATCCAAAAATCAGAGTTTTTAAGAAAAGACAGATGACACATGCCCACAGGGATATGATTCTGAGTACAGACTAATAGAAATCCCTCATTTATCCAAAAATCCCATATTTCAGAAATATAATCTCCCCAAGAAAACGTATCTTGGCAAAAATTTAGTATAATATCCTTGTCATAAGGGATTGCTTTTCGAATCATTTCAACTCCAGATACATATCGTTTAGAACTATAAGCATAGATTTAAAATTGAATTCGTTTTAATTTTTAGTATGGCAACAAAAGAACAAAATTTAGAATCACTAAACAATGCACTAACAACATTAGATCAAATTGCAAAAAATTCATCCACACCAAAAAATATTAGAAATAACATCACAGAATTAATTGAAGAGTTGAAATCAAACGAATATTCAATATCAGTCAGAGCTGCAAATGCAATTAGTATGTTAGATGATGTAACACAAGACCCCAATCTGCCATCATATGTTAGAACATCATTATGGCAAGCAGTATCAACATTAGAAAGTATAAGAGAATAAAGTAAAAATTTGCTTTTAAAATATGAAAATTGAAGAATTTATCAATTCATTGCCAGAGAACATCATTTCTGGAGAATCAGTTCAGTTACCAGAAAAAACATTTAAAGAAATTTTCAGATTTGTTAAATTAGATAAGAATGATGTTTTTTATCATCTAGGATGCGGAAATGGATTAGGAAATATTATTGCAAAAAAAAAATTTAATGTAAAAAAATCAGTTGGTATCGATATTGATGAAAAAAAGATCTTAGATGCAATAAACAATGCAAAAAAAGATAATATTGATTGTGACTTTAGAGCTGAGGATGTACAAAAATCGGTTTTTGATGATGCAACAATAATTTTGTTTTGGTTTAACGATGAAAAAATTATAGAGTTGATGAAAAAAAAATTTGAATGTTTACCAGATGGATGTATAATAATCACCATTTGGGGACCCCTTCCAAATTGTATTCCTGAAAAAGTACAGTTTCCATTTATCATCAACAAAACCCCATTAAAAGATGCAGTAGATCTTTCAGAACAACTTTTAACAGTATTTGGGGTAAAATGTATAGATTTTGTAACTGCATGGGAATATGCAGAGAGATATACAAAAGCAATTGGGTCCCCTAATGCAAAAAATGATCGTTTTGTAAACATAATACAATCATTAGTGATTTGGATAAATGCAAGAAATCTTGGAGTATCGTGTGAAAACGAAATTCCTGAGTCAATTAAAAGCTATATTGGAATTTTGAAAAACTATTTCAATATAGAGATAGAACATTTGATAAAAAAATGAGTCAACCTTTTAAATTAAAAAAATAATCTAGTTTAATGGAGGGTAGAATAAACATCAACGTATCTACAACAGATTATGATAAGGCAAGCAGAGAAATCAAATCTACTCTGTTTTCAATTGAAGATATGGTCCATGAGGAAGACAGTTTTTCAATTACAGATTCAGAATTTGCATTTGGTTGGCATTTTTTTGTGGTCTCTGTTAGCTATACGCTAATGCAAAAATTATCTGATCAAATGAATGAGGAATTTCTCAGATTAAAGGGTAAAACACTAGAGAAAAAATTTCTTTCATGGCTAGGGAAAAAATTTGATAAAAATGAATTGAAAGTTAAATTTGCCTTAAAAGAAGAAATGGAATCAAGTAAATTTGGAATATTTTAATCAAAATCAAATTTGGGTATTATTTTAGAAAAAATATTAATGATTAGGAGGGCCTTCGAGGGGAATCGAACTCCTGTCCGCGGATCCACAGTCCACTATACTAACCACTGTACTACGAAGGCCGCAAATATTCTCAAAATAGTTCAGGTATTAATCTTAGCCTAATTCATAGAAATTATATGAAAATTGACCCTTAAGTTTATTATTGCCTTAAAAAATTCTTGAATTATGAAAAATGGTAAAGGCTGGTATGTAGCAATGGCTGCATCAATTGTACTTACATGGATAGGAGCAAATGCAATAATGCCATGGCATTCTGGAAACTGGTGGTGGCAGTAGCCACATTCTCATTGTTTAAATTTTCGTCCTAATCGTCTTAATCTCTTGATTTTAAATGGATTGACTCTCCACTGTTTAGTATATCTGTAAGTAACAACCGTAGATATGGCAGTAGATAAGATCAAAATTGGAATCATCCAAGTATAGTTTTGAGCTAAATCAGGTATACCAAAAACAGTAGCCAATGTATTTGGAACTAATACAGCAGTTGCTGCAACAGTTAGCCAGACAATTAACGTAGTTAATTTATTTGATGTTTGTGTTTGGATAACAGTCATTCCAGATTGAATTACATCCATTACGTTTTCAGCCATTTGAATTTGCCTATCAAGTCGTCCAACAATGACTTCAAATTTCTCTAAGATATCATCATCATCAGTTAACATGTCAGGATCGCCAAATTTGAGATTTCTTACAATTTCATGTGTTCCCCAAACTGCGTTAAGAAAAGTCAAAACAGAGCGTTTCATGTCAGATAATTCAAGAGATAAATCACGATCAATTTGACGAGAGCCAGCAAGATCAAGCTCTAGTTGTTCGGCTCGTTCCATAATCAAACGTAAAATGGAGAAGTTAGTTTCACTTACTTCATCAATTAATCTAAAAAGTAATTGTGTTTGACGATCAGCCCATTGATGTGGCTCTTTTGGAAGTTTACGTAATAATGTATTTGAATAATTATAGAGTTTGTTAATCTTTCCGCCATAATCATCATGTATAGTTACAATAAGATCCTTTTTCATGAAAATGAGTAATGGAGATGTTTGGGTTCTACTTTCACCAGTGACAATAAATGGCAGCATCAAACCTAATGTATCACCTAAATCTTCATAACTTGTCACATAACCAGAAAGTAGCTCAGTTGAATCCATAGAGATATCTAGCTTCTTCAAGATTTGAGGGGTTTCAGAAACTATATCATCTACAACACACTCAATCCAAGTCAGACTACCAGTATGGACAGTTTTTGCAGCTTCCTCAATTGAAGTGCTTTCTTTTTTAAATGGAACACCTTGCTCTTCAATACCTGCAACACTAACAGTCTTCATGGAACATGGTGTAATTTGAGATATATACACTTTTTTGGAACAACTAACAACGCTTTTTTATTTTTTTGAATTTTTCTTTTTTGATAATGCTCGTTTTATTATTAGAGAAAAAATTGTTCCAGCAGGTATGCCAATGATAGTTCCAAGACTGACATATGGTGCTATAAAGAAATCACCTATCCATATCCCACCATCTGATGTGAGTTCCATTTGTGTTCTTGGGCGTAAAATAATTGGGTGTGATTTTGAATCAGTATGCTCTATTCCAAGATCATCAGTATATGTTAACAACACCGTGACAGGAATTGTATGTTCAGATGAAATATGTTCCTGTTGAATTTTTAATTCAGAATAGATTGATTTTGCCATGCCTTTTTTAATAGATGAAAAGCTGTGAGATGTCTCTCCAAGAAGAATCAATTCATCAGTAGGAATAATCTTTAATGAAACATTAGTTAGATCGATATTTTCAGAGATAATTGTTACTTCAAATTGAAATTCAGTATTTGGAAAGATGGATTCAGGCCCCACAGTTTGAAGCAAAACAGTTGGAGTGTAAATTACATTAATAGGAATTGTAAAACTAGATTTGAATGATTCCATAGGTTCAATATTATTACTTAAAAGGACTTGAGAATATTCAATATTAAGATAATGAGTTCCTTGTGATGCGTTTTCAGACACCATAAAATCTATTGTGTCACCAAACGAACCTTCAGAAGAAAGATATTTTATTATCAAATGATTTTTTGAAGTACTCATTACGTTGCTTGGATTATCAAAATAAATTTCAATATCTTGTTTATCTTCCCATCCATTATTTTTTAGAAATATTGAGACAGGAAAAATTCGATCGATGATCACAGTATCAGGATACATGATTTCTAGATCCATTGATGCATCCATCGTTTTTGAAATTGTTTCAGCATAAGAGGTCAGAGTAAATGAAAATCCTATTAAAAAGAAAGACAATAAAAGAAATTTCAGCATAAGCAGAATATACAATATTATTATTTATGTAAAGTGTGCAATGTTAAATTCAAATATGTTTAGAATTTATCAAAACAAAGGTTAAGAAAGATGAGTTGTTCAGGAGAATTTGTTGAAGATGAATTAATTACAATAAAGCCAGTGATTGTAAAACAGCTCAAAAAAGCCAAGTATGGAATTGCAGATCATTCAACAGTTGAGCTTTGTCATTGGACAAAAAAATCATTTAAGAATGAAGGAAGTTGTTACAAACACAAGTTTTACGGTATTTCAACTCATAGATGTATGGAATTTTCTCCAGCCGGAATGTACTGTGAGAACAGGTGTATTTACTGTTGGAGACCGATGGAATTTTATGATTCACTAGAAATGAAGCAAGAAAATGTTTCAGAACCTCAAGAAATTGTTGAGAAATTGATGGAAGAACGACGTAAATTAGTCATAGGTCATCTAGGTGATCCTACACAGGACAAAAAGAAGATTGAGGAATCATTGTTGCCAAGCCATTATGCAATTTCATTATCAGGTGAGCCTACTATGTATCCAAAACTTCCAGAATTGATCAAATATCTTAATTCATTAAAAGAGACAAAATCAATTTTTCTAGTTACAAACGGACAAGAGCCAGATATGCTTCAGAGATTAATTGAAGAAGATGCATTACCTACTCAGGTTTACTTATCAGCAAATGCATCAGATTATGATTCATTTATTAAAATTAACAAACCAAAATATGATGATTCATGGAAGAGATGGCATAAATCATTGGAACTATTATCAGTTATGAACACTAGAACAGTAATCAGGATGACATTAATTAAAAACTTCAATGATGATAAGAAAATGATTCCAAAATATGCCAAGATGATTAATCAATCCAACGCACATTTTGTTGAGATAAAATCATACATGCATATTGGTAGATCTAGAAATAGACTTGAATATGAAAATATGTTAGATATGCAACAAATTAGAGAATTTTCTTATGAATTATCAAAGCAATGTGAAGATCATTTTGTCATGGATGAAAGTGAAATGTCAAGGATTGTGGTTTTGCAAAACAAAAAGCGTAAAGTGAACAGATTCATTAGTGCTTATGCAAAAACCAATTAGAGAATTTTTTTAGAGATAGAGATCTATGAGATATGTCATTTTTGTGTTCCAATTTTGAGAATGTTTTTGATTCACCGTTTGGAATAAAAATAGGATCATAACCCCAACCTGAATCAGAGATTTTTTCAGAGATAGTTCCATTTAATTTAGATTCAAATAATTTAGGCTCTTGTTGAACATCACAAAAAGAGATAACAGACATGAAATAGGCAGCACGATTTTCAGTTACTAAATTTAATATTCCAGAATTTCCAATAGTATTAAAAACATATGAAGAAAACGGTCCTGGAAATCCATTTAATGAATTAATAAATAATCCATCATCTTCAACAATCAGAGGTTTTCTACATAATTCAAATGCAGTCAATGCTTTATGTTTTGCAATTTCAATTAAAGAAGAACTTTGAATCTCAGGTAAATCTGCTTTAAAGAATTTTAAAGTGATATCATATTTTTTTAAAATTTTTTGTGCTTCATGAAATTTGTGTATATTAGATGAAACAAAGAATAGTTCATGTAACATTAGCATACCTGCCTCTGCTTTCAATGACAGAAACCAAATCATAGATTTTTTTGAATTTTTTTGTACCAATTATTTTTTTGTAGTTTTTTAGAAAATTATCCCAAGAATCAGTAAGAATTGACGCATGTGCACTGTTAAGAATTTCTTTGAATAATCGTAAATCAATAGCAAAATCTTCTAATTTTTCAGTTTTTATTGATAAACCGAAATCAATTAGAAAGATTTTATCATTGTTAAGAATAAAATTAGATGTTGTAAGGTCCCCATGCATTATACCATTTTTATGTAATTTTCCAACAATATGTCCAATTTCAGCGCAACAAGATATGATTTTATTTTTTGATAAATCACGAACTAATTTTCCAGGAATGTATTGCATGGTAATAGTACAATCTTTTGAATTAACAAAGTAAATTAGAGGAACACGCACCCCAAGTGATTTAACAAAGGAGATAATTTCAGATTCTTTTATTGTTCTTTGTTTTCTAATTTTTAAATCAAGTTGTGGATTTCGAAAATCCTTTTTTTTTCGAGATTTAAAAATAGATTTTTTTGAATTCCACGAAGTCAAAAAAACGTCACCTTCTGCACCTTTTTTTAATAATTTCACTAAGATTATAACCTAAAATATTGAATTAAAAGTTATCATGGAAAATGATGAGAAGAGAATTCGTCATGAAGACTGTAATGAGGATACAGTCGGAACGGGAATTTTAACGCTAACAAATAAAAGAATTGCATTTGATAAAAAGAGTTCAAGAATAATGGATCTAAGTATTAGGATGGGTGATACTGTCATAGATTTACCACTAGAAAATATTTCTAAAGTATGGAAGGAAGGAAGATTTCTAAAAAAAATTTGCGTTACTGGAAAAATTGACAATGATGAAAAGACATTCAAATTTGGTGTTTTTAATAGTGGAAGTTGGCTAAAATCAATTAACGAAGTATTATCAAAAAGCTAGTATGATTTTTTTATCATTTTAGAAAATCAGTATGCTATATCTACAGTGTCTAGTCTCCAAGATTGCGTAACAAACGTATTTTGAATAATAGAACTGTCTTCGACTGTTGCGTTTAGTAGACCAGTCCAAGCAATTTGAGAGCCACAGTCACCAGCATATCTTTGAGGAACAACAAAAAATTTGCATTTATGACGTGCACAGATATCATTTAACATTGAAGAAAGACGTTGATTAGCAGCTACACCACCCACTATCATTAGCTCTCTTTTTTTTGTAAACGATAATGCACGTTCAGTTGCTTCCCCAATCATTGCAAATGCAGTTTCCTGTAAAGAAAAGCATGCATCATTTATCCCATTTTTTGTGATAGATTTTGCAGCTGAAAGCAGACCAGAGAAAGAGACATCATTTCCTTTAACAGAGTAAGGTAAGTCTTTGTAGTTTGTAGATTTTTTTGCCATCTCTTCGACTTTTACTCCACAAGGGGATGCAAATCCAAGTGATCGTCCAAATTGATCTAAAAGTTGACCCAAAGTGATATCAAGAGTTTCTCCAAAAACACGCCATCTACCTGACAAAAATGCCAAAAGCATTGTATGACCACCAGATACAAGTAAAACTAATGGGTTTTTTGCACCAGTCAATAATTTTCCTAGTTCAATATGTCCAATTGCATGATTAACAGGGTATATCGGGATGTCGTAATAAGATGATAACGAACGTGCAACAACAGCACCAACTCTCAGACAAGGACCTAATCCAGGGCCTGCAGCATATGATATCATATCAAGTTGTTCAACAGAAATATTTGCAAAATTAAGAGATTCTCTAAGAACATTGCTGCTATGATCAATATGATGTCGTGATGCTTCTCTAGGATGAATTCCTTGTCCTTCACTTGGGCGATAGATTTTTTTTACATCAGAGAGAATTTTTCCTTTTTTTCCTTTTTTTTCCAATACTGCACAGGAAAATGTGTGGGCAGTACTTTCAATTCCCAAGCATAACATTTTATCCCCTACTAAGGCTAGAGACTATCTTGATTACGTCTCCAGTATTTAATGTATGATCTGCACCAATTCTTTGTTTTGTTTTTACATCAATTGCATAAAGAAATCCTTTTGCAATGTCCTTATGGATTGTTTCTGCAAGATCTTTTGCAGTTGAACCAGATTTCAAGAGTTTTACATCAGGCAGTATATCTCCGTTTTTATTACAAAGTTTGCTTTCATCTTCTACAGGAAAAACAATTATCAAATTAAGTAGATCAAATACAGCAGAATTTAACGCATTTTGGATTCCCGTTGAGTGAATTTTGGATAGAACAGATTCAACTAATGCTAATGCCTTTTTTTGAGGTTCAGTTTGAGATACACCAGAGATGACAGAGAATGATTCATTTCCTGGCATATATTGTATAAGACCTGCTTGTGCGGCTTTACGTAGTAATAATTCTGATTCAGCACTGCATAAGATTACATTTGAATCATCAATATTTTTAGTAATTGTCAAATCTTGGCAAAGATCTGCCTTGTTAGCTGCAATAATCATTGGTTTTGTATTAATACGTAGATGTTTTGAGAAAAGTTTCATCTCTTTCTCATCCCAATCTTTTGGTTTTTTTGTAGATAGATTTAGTTCATGTAGCGCATCAGAGATATCATTTATAGATATACCAAGTCCACTGAATCGTTTGAAAATTGCATCTTCAAGTTTTGCAGTTTTTTGTTCAATTTCTTTAATAAGGTTCTGCCATTCTCGTTTTAATATATTAAAAAACCAGTGATCAAATTCATCTTGTACAAAAGCAATATCTTCGAGAGGATCATGTTCCCCTATCCCAATTGGTTGGCCTTGAATATCAGTTGAGCCAGAAATATCAACTACATGAATTAATACATCAGCTTGTCTTGAATCATCAAGGAATTGATTTCCTAAACCTTTTCCTTGATGTGCTCCTGGAACTAATCCAGCAATATCAATTAGTTTGACAGGAATGAATCTAGTACCAGATATACAAAATTCATTTTTATGCTCAATCCCAAAATGCTTACATGCACAATCTGCTTTTACATGCGCCACACCAACATTTGGCTCAATTGTAGTGAAGGGAAAATTTCCTGTTGCAACAGGTGTTTGAGTCGCAGCAGAGAAAAATGTGGATTTACCGACATTTGCTTTTCCTAAAAGACCTATTTGCATGACCAAAATACTATGTAATGACCATATTAGTATTACATCAACATGTAATGAAGTTTCATTTTTTAAAATATTGTTTTAATGTACAGATTTATCATAGTATTTTTTTAACTTGTTAGAGTTACATGATAGTCATTACTGGAAATCCAGGAGTAGGGAAACATACAGTTGCAGAATTATTATCTGATGAATTACAATACGAGATATTTGATATTAATAAGATTGCAATAGATGAAGGAATTATTGAAAAAAAATCAGAAACTTCGGATGTGGATGTAAATAAGATGCATGGATTTTTACAAGATAAGATTTCAAATGAGTCTATTTTAGTTGGGCATTTGGCACCATATGTAATAGATTCAAAATATGTTTCAGCAGTAATTGTTTTACGTAAACATCCAGATAAATTAGAAGAGATTTATCAACAACGGAATTATTCAAAAAAGAAAACTCAAGATAACATTCAGAGTGAGGTTTTAGGAATTATTGCATTTGATGCAGAAAAAGAATTTGGAAGGAAAAAAATATCCCATATAGATACATCAGATATTTCACCAAATCAGATAGTTAACAAGATAAAAAAAATTATTTCAGGAGAATTTCAAGATGAGAGAATTGATTGGTTAGACATAATTACGCAAGAAAATGAATTAGAAAAAATTTTTCCCGATTAAGTTAATACAGGTTAAAAGATGAAGATGTAAGTTGTTTGAAGTTAAACAGAATGATCTTGCAGGAAGAATCGGTATTTTACATACCAATCATGGAAAGATTGAGACTCCAGCATATGTTCCAGTCATTCATCCAGTCAAACAGACAATTTCTTGTAAAAAGATAAAGAGTATGGGATTTGATTTAGTAATTACAAATGCATACATCACTATGAAACGTCATGGGGAAAATGCAGTAAAGCAAGGAATTCACAAGATTATTGATTTTGATGGGGCAATAATGACAGATTCTGGTGGATATCAAGTTTTAGAATATGGCGATGTAGACGTTATGCCACCAACGATGGCAGATTTTGAGAGAAAAATAATGACAGATTTTGCAATCCCTCTAGATAAACCAACTGGATATGGGTTAACAAAAAAGAAAGCAATAACATATGTCAATCACACTCTCAAAGTAACTAAGGAGACAATAGAATCTAGCGAAGATAATGGTCAAATTTGGATGGGTCCCATCCAAGGAAGTGAGCATTCAGATCTGGTTAAAAGATCAACTAAATCACTGATTTTACAAGGATACAAGATGCTTGCATTAGGTAGTCCAGTAGAATTTATGGAATCATATGAGTATAGGTTACTAGCAGAAATGATTATTTCTGCAAAAAAAAATATGCCTAGTTCAATTCCTTTGCATCTTTTTGGTGCAGGACATCCACTAACAATTCCATTAGCTGTCGCGCTAGGATGTGACACATTTGATTCTGCATCATATATTTTGTATGCAAAACATGACAGATACATCGAAGAAGATAAAACAAGTAAATTATCAGATATGACGTTTTTTTCGTGCACATGTGAAGTTTGTACTAAATTCAAACCAAGGGAATTGCTAGGGATGCATAATGATGAAAAAATTAACAATGTTGCATTACATAATTTGTTTGCAATAAAATCAGAAGTTGACAGGGTAAAAGAAGCAATAATGGATGGAAGATTATGGGAATATACAATAAAAAAAGCAAGAGCGCATCCAAAACTCTTTGAGACAATCAGTACAATGGCTCAAAATCATGATTTTTTTATCAAGAGCACTCCTAAATTCAAAGAAAAAGCAATTTTTCTGTTCTCAATAGAAGATCAATACAGACCAGAGGTGATCTCATTTCATGATGTAGTTAGGAAATTCAAAACAAAAAAATCACAGTTAGTGATTGCCCATAGTCCAAATACAAATCCAGCATACCTATCAAGTCAGTATCATCACTTGGAGAAAAAATTTGATGAGCAAACCACTCAGATTTGTCATTATAATCCATTTTTAGGAATTATTCCTATAGAAATTTCAGATTTGTTTCCTGCATCACATTTTGTCATGGTAAGAGAAAGATTTTTGCCTGAAGACTTTGCGATGTTTAAACAAACATGGATTAAATTCTTTGAAAATAATTTATTTGAGACCATATATCTGCCAAAAGATGATAAATTCATCAAAGAGTTCATCAAATTAATTCCAAAAGGTATCAAAAAGAGATTTTTTAAAAATTAAAAGAAAAAAAGAGTTTGCGAAAAGAAGCAGCTTAGAGTGCTGCGTCTTCTGCCCAACCTTTGATGAAAATTCCGTTCTTGTGAAGAGGTACTGGTTGTCCAGCAGTGTAATTCATTGGTCTCATCCAAAAGATTGCCTTTGTTGGGCAAACTCCAATACATGCACCATCAGAGATGCATCTTTCTGGATAAAAGACAAATGCCTTACCTCTCTTCCAACCTTCTACAGGTTTCACACGGAGTACATCAGGTCCTAGAGAAGTACAGATTTCAACACATAGTGCGCATCCGATACATCTCTGTTCGTCAATGTCTGGAAGTATTGCTATTGGCATTTATTTCACTAATAGAAAAAGTGAATGGTATCTATTTAAACCATGATCAAAATCCATAACAGAGTTATAGTTTTGATCGATTAGTTATCAAGATAATTCGTCAAAAAATGAAAAAACAAAAAAGAAAACGTGGTATACACGAATTACTTTCTCATTGCATCTATTTGACCTGAGGTTACCCAGTCAAGTAGTTCTGCAGATGTTGGGTTTTGATCAGACTTACCGTCCATCATATTTTTTACCCAAATGAAGTTTAGTTGGTTAAGTAGTGGTTTGTTTGCCTCATCGCCAGCACGTACTTTAGATACTAGTGCTTGGTCTTGTGAGTTTAACCACTCTTGGAAGCTTCTTCCCATAGTAATCAAAACTTAGGTTGCACTAATTAAAGCTTCTGCAAATTTTCTAGTATGTAGACTGATCCATTAAAAAAATAAGGTTTTAAGGGTAATCACAATGGGCATATTTGTTGAAGATAAAGGTTTTAGGTGCAGCCCATGAGGTAGGTAGATCAGGCTTCTTGGTCAATGGTGATGGGACAAACTTACTATTAGATTATGGAGTAATGTTTGGAAGGGGTAGAAAAAATCCTCCGTCCTACCCATTACATGTAAGACCAAAAGAAATAGATGCAGCAGTAATAACTCATGCACACCTAGATCATTCAGGAAATTTTCCATCTCTATTTGTTAATGGGAATACCAGAATCTTTGCAACTCCTCCAACAATTGAGTTGAGCAGATTACTTATTGAAGATATGTTAAAAATTGAAAAAGATAGGCATCCATTTGACTATCCAGAGATAAACAGAATGATTAACAGTACAAAAGAAATTGGATATAAAGAAAAGATTGCTGTTGGGAATACATCATTTGAGTTAAGAGCATCAGGTCATGTTATTGGAGGTTCAACAGTATTAGTTGAATCTGAAGGTAAGAGAATATTTTACACAGGAGATATCAATTTACGTGGATCAAGAATGTTACCAAAAGCAGATCTAGAGATTGGCGAAATTGATTTATTGATTACTGAAAGTACGTATTCGCAAACGCAGCAGACTCCAAGAATAGATTCTGAGAAGGGGTTAGTAGAATTTGCAAATGATGTGATGGATAGAAAAGGGGTTTTATTTGTTCCATCATTTTCAGTTGAAAGATCTCAAGAAATAGCATGTGTTTTAAAAAAATATGGTTTCAAGCACAAAATTGTAATGGACGGGATGGCTCTTAAGGTAAATGACATAATGCTAAGATACCCAGAATATCTAAAAGAGATAAATATTTTCTCAGATGTAATTGATGACGCAGTACTGATAAGAAAGCATGGTGAGAGAAAACGTGCAATATCTGAACCGTGTGTTGTAATTTCTCCAGCTGGAATGCTTGTTGGGGGAAATGCAGTATTTTACCTACAACAACTTGCATTTGATAAAAAAAATGGGATTGCATTAGTTTCATATCAGGGAGAAGGAACTCCAGGCAAGATGCTTTTAGATACTGGAAAGATTCTCACACGAGGAAAAGAAATGAAAGTAGATGCAGAGGTAAAACAATTCCAATTTTCTGGGCATGCAGATAGAGAATCATTATTTGAAATGATTAAAAATGTAAAAGGCGATCCTAAAGTGTTGACAGTGCATGGCGATGATGAATCATGTGTCAAATTTGCTGATGAGATTCAAGAAAAGTTTGGGTTAGATGCATATTCACCTCAAGTTGGCGAAGAAATTTCAATTTAAGATTTGAAAATCAAGTTTGATTTAGAGAATTCAATTAATAGTGGTCAGGTCTTTTTATGGGAAAAAATTGATGATACATGGTATGGAATAGATGGTAAAGATATTTTATCAGTAAAAAATTCAGAGAAAATTAAAAAGAATACAAAAGAATGGAGTTTTTTTAGATTAGATGACAACTATGATGAAATACTAGGACAGATAAACAGAGATGAAATAATCAATGATGCAATAAAGAATAATGTAGGATTACGAATAACAAGACAGGACCCATTTCAATGTTTGATTTCATTTATTATCTCGTCAAACTCAAATATTCAAAATATCAAAAAAAGTCTAAAAGCTATTTGCAATAAGTTTGGTGAAAAACAATATGTAAAAGGACATGAATTTTCTTTATTCCCAAATGCAGAAATAATTGCTAATTTATCAGAATCAGAATTAAGGGAGTGTAAGATAGGATACAGAGCATCATTTGTTAGGGATGCTGCAAAATTTGTCCTTGATAATTGCATAGATTTTGATAAACTTAGAGAGGAAGAATATACAGATGTACAAAAAGAATTGTTAAGAATTAAGGGTGTAGGAAAAAAGGTTGCAGATTGTGTTATGTTGTTTTCATTAGAAAAATTACAAGCGGTACCACTGGATACATGGATTTTGAGAATATTTAGAGAAAATTATCCAGACAAATTCCCACTAGATAAATCACTCACCTCAAAAAGATATGAACTAGTTCATGGACAACTGGTACAGTATTTTGGAGAGTTTGCAGGATATGCTCAGCAATTTTTATTCAAATATCATAGAGATGAAATGGGAAAAAAATGGCTGTAAAC
>CAYFOW010000032.1:0-16432 GCA_964344885.1 uncultured Candidatus Nitrosopelagicus sp.
AACAACCAGTAGAACAACCAGTAGAACAACCAGTAGAACAACCAGTAGAACAACCAGTAGAACAAAGAAATTTGATTCAAAAAAATGTAGAAAAAGAGAATAGTGGAAAAAAAGAGATTTTAGAATTAACAACACTTACAACGATTTCAGATAAAGTTCCAGAATTTTTCATAAATGATGAAAAATTTAGAATTAAGAAAGATCAAGTAAGTATCATTAAGAAAAATGATGTAGAAGAGAAAATTGTAGAAAAAGGAAACAAACAAGTAAAAAATTCATCTCAGGAACAGAAATTAGATCCAAAAACTAATCTTCCAGAAGATGATGATATTGAAGATGACGATATTGATAAGATCAAGGCAGAGATTACAAAAGCATTATCTAATCTTGAACAAGCAGAGGTAGAATAATGACATATGATGATGCATTTTTAGCATTATCAGAAGATGTGTTGAAATTTGTTTGTGATGGTCAAACAATAGGATTAGGTAGTGGAAGAGCTGCAACTGCTTTTGTAAAAATTCTTGCCATTAAAGTAAAAGAACAAAATTTGAGAATCAAATGTATACCAACATCACTACAAATTAAAATAATTGCACAAAATGAAGGATTAGAATTAATAGAAGCAGATCAAATTGAAGAATTAGATTATATTTTTGACGGTGCAGATCAAATTGATTCAGACAAATTTCTAGTGAAAGGTGGAGGGGGAGCATTATTAAGAGAAAACATATTGATTAATTCAGCAAAAAAGGCAGTTATTTTAGCAGATGAAACAAAATTTGTAAAAAATCTCAATATGGATATTCCAATTGAGATTCATCCATTAGCAAGAATGACAGTAACAAAGAAAATTATCGATATGGATGGCAAGCCAAAAATCAGAAGTCTTCAAAGAGGTTATCCATTCATTACAGAAAATGGAAATATTATTTTAGATTGTAATTTTGGAGTGATTGAAAAACCATTACAATTCAGACAGAAAATTTCAAAAATTGCAGGGGTGTTAGAGATAGGAGTTTTTTCACGAAAGCCAGATATCATCTACAAAGCAAAGAAAAAAGGCAAATTTGAGATTATCAAATAGTTGCTCTAGGAACTAATTTTCCAAAATTAGGAGTTCCAACAATTTGACCATCATCCATTACAACTTTACCTCTAACAATTGTTTTTACAGGCCAGCCTTTGAGTAACCATCCATCATAAACAAGATAATCAGAAAATCCGCCAAATAGTTCAGGAGAAACTTTTTGTTCTTTTTTAAGATCAACTAATGTAATATCTGCATCAGCATTTTTTCCAAGAAATCCTTTCTGAGGGTACATTCCAAAAATTTTTGCAGCATTAGTACTAGTCAATGAAGATAGTTGATTTAGAGAAATTTTTCCAGAATTTACACCATAATGTAACAATAATGGAAGAAGGGTTCCAATTCCAGGAAAACCAGCTAGTGCATCCCATACATTGTCACCCCCAAGTTTTAGTTTAATTTGATTTGCAACATGATCTGTTCCAATTGTATCAATATGGTTTGTAGAAATTTCACTCCATACAGATCGTATATCATCATCACTTCGAATTGGAGGCATTACTTTTGCAGCATAACCATTTTGCTTTTCATGTGACAATGTTAGATAGTGTGGACAAGTTTCGACAAAAATTTTGGTACCCTTGCTCTTTTCTAATTGAATCTGATCTAATGCCATCTTAGATCCAATATGAACAAAGTAAATTACACAGTCATATTTTCTAGCAAGTTTTGAGGCAGATTCTATTGCTTTGACTTCAGATTCTGGAGATCTGCTTTTTGACCATGCTTCAAGACCATCCATTTTTTTTTCTTTGGCTGTTTTGATTCCACATGCACATGACTCATAATCTTCAGCATGAATGAGAACAGGACAGTTTAATGTTGCAGCAGTTTCAATAACTTTTTCAACTAAATTAAGATCAACATGAACCTTTGAATCATGTAAGAAATTTGTTCCTGGAGCCATATCCATATAGACATGCCCAACATCACCACCAAGATTCATGTAGAGTTTAAATGATGTTACACCTTGTTTTTTACAAAATGGCATTTCTTCTACTTGTGTGAGATTAAAAATTGATGCATGTAATGCGTAATCAATGTAATGAACATTTTCACTTGTTTTTAATTGAGGAGGTAAGGCGGTTCTTAGCGAATCGCCTAAACGAATCATTCGCATCATTGTTGTAATCCCACCAATTGCAGCAGCATGGGATTCGGTTATACCTGCTTGATCTATAGGGGAGTATACACCATAATGAACGTGAGTATCTATCAGTCCAGGTAGCAAAATTTGTTCAGATCCATTAATTTTTACATCACACGATGGCAGATTGTGTGAAATTTCAATAATTTTTCCATCATCGACAATTAAATTTTTGTCAACAATTCCAGAAGGCAATACAATATGAGAATTTTCTATTACTAAATCTACAGTCAATAAATCAAGTAATACAGATACGCTATATTAGTTAGCAAATGAATAAAAAGAAAAATTATTGAGTGTAAAAGGGGCTGGTGGTTTAGGAGTATAATGCCGCGTTCGCAACGCGGATGTCGAGGGTTCGATTCCCTCCCAGTCCACCATAAGAAAACATATACAGTAATCGTATTTATTTAATACATGAAAGTATTCAACGGAAGAGAAGCTGCTGATGAATACATGTCTGCACATACATTAACATTTTCTACACCAGATTTAACACTCAAAAGATTTTCTTTTTGGTTAGGCGACATGGTTCCAGATCCAAATAACAAAGAAGAAGTAGTTCCACGAATTATGACATTTGTTGAAGAGAAAGATTTTGCACCAACACAAGTTATAGATGATGATAAATACGTTCCAAGTGGAGCAGTATTACAGTCAGGACTGTATGGGAGTACGTCAAATGACACAAATGAAGATGTTAGATTTTGTTCAGAATGTGGTAAAAAGTTATCACAAACAACAAAGTTTTGCCCAGAATGCGGAAGTAATCAAGAATAAAATTCTAAATTGTTTTTGCACCACACTTAGTACAAAATTTTGCATTCATTCTAAGTTCTGCACCACATGATGAACAATGTGACAAAGTAGATGATTTAGATATTAGAGATGGATCAGGTGAGGGAATTGTTCCTGGTTCACCAAATGAATTAGCAGACATTACAGAAGGTGGAGCTCCAACTGGATTATCAGTAGTTCCACGAGGAGATACCGAGTTAGGATCAGAATTAGGAGGAATCATTCCACTAGATCCACCAGCCATCATTCCAGGGTGACCCATACCAGGCATAAGACCTGGTGATTGAGTATTTCCAGACATTCCAGCGCCCATTGCTTTTTTGAATTCCAGAATTACTTTAATTGCAAGAAACTCAAGTGCAGAGTAGGCAACAACATAATCACCTAATTTTTGGAAAAATTCTTTATCTGAGAGTTTCCCTTGTTTGTATAAATTATTTGCATCAAGAAAGCTCTCGTAATATCCTTGTGACTCATTAAATAAATTTTCTAGTTTATCTGATAATAAATTTAATGTATCAACTTCACCAAGAGACATAAAATGTAAGGGAATTTTTGGATTATTAATTACTTATGATTTAAAAAAGGAATGAATCTCTAGAGTGTTTCTAGAGCTCTGTCAATCATATTTTTGAGTGTGTCTTTTGAAGCTGCACCTACTTGTTGAGCAACAACTTCACCCTTGTTAAATAGAATCAGAGTAGGAATGCTAAAGACATTGTATTTTGAAGCGATTTCATTTGCCTCGTCAACATTAACTTTAACAAAATTTACTTTTCCATCATAGTCATCAGATAATTCATCAACTACAGGACCAACCATTCTACAAGGTCCACACCATTCTGCCCAGAAATCAACAAATGAAGGGATTGGAGAATTCATCACGTCAGTTTCCCAAGTTTTTGAATCAGATACTTTGGTTATTCCCATAAGAATCAAAATTTCTTACTAAAACGTCCCTAAATATGTTAATAAAACTAGGTTGGATTAATTCCACTACTAACATACTTAAATGACTTTTACGAGCAAAGTACATGAGCTCAGATTTACAACTTAAGAAATTAAGGGGTTCTGGCGGTTTTATAATGGCTAGAGTTTCTGATGAAGAGCAAATGAAAGGAAATTTGGGAGGACCAGACTTATTTTTAGCCCCAATTGGAAGATTGGATGAAGAGAGAATTTCAAGATATACATGCAATACGTGTGAAAAAGAGTTTGAAGGTGGACCAAAGATCGAATATGAGAATCCAAATGAAGAAGTTGCTGAGAATTTAATATTGATTGAAAGAGGACAGTATATGTGTACAAACTGTGGTACAACTATTGCAGAATATAGAGAATTTAAAAAATCAGATGAATCTGGCGAAATTGGAGAAGCAAGATCGTTGGATAGTACAAATAATACAAGTATTCAAGATGATGTTCAACAAGAGGTAATTATCCCAGAAACAACACCACAGAATCAAGAAGCACAAGAAGTAGTTGAACAGACACAAGAGACATATCAACAAACACAAGAGGCGGAAAGTAATTTGACATTTAATTTCATAACAGGCATGACAGTTTATGATGAGGATGCAAAATTAGTTGGCATTGTCAAACAGGTTGGAATTGATGCAAATAATTCAGTTGTAATTATTGTTTCAGATCAATCAGGAAATGATTCAACAGTGAAATGGGATAGAATAGGCAAAGTAGGAGACATTATAATTCTAGGAGAATCAGTACAGACTTCTGGAAACGCACAACAAGGAATGTCTTGTAAAAATTGTAATTTTGAAAATAAACCAGAATCAAAATTTTGTGAACAGTGTGGTTCTAAGATTTAGAAAGATGTACACATGTTGATCAACACATAAGATGTACGAGTGGGCATAATGAGTTCAAAGAAGTTAGTTAAAGACATCATTATTGTCGCAGTAGTCATAGTTACAATTTGGATTGGCTTACAAGTGATTTTTGGAGCACAAAATCCATTTTACGTTGTTTCAAGTACAAGTATGGTACCTAATTTAGAAGTATATGATATTTTGGTGATTTCAGGAAATATTTCGTTTGAAGAAATTGGAATTGCAGATGTAATAGTTTTTGATAGACCTAAAGATCATGATAGAGTTATTGTACATCGAGTAGTTGCAATTATAGAAGATGAGCCAAAGACTATCAGGACACAAGGTGACAATAACCCATCATCAATTCCAGGAACTGATTTCCCAATTACAGAAGAAGAATATCTAGGAAAAGTAATTTATGTAATTCCAAAAGTCGGGTATATTACAAAGATTTTAGCACCCCCAATTAACTACATCATTATTGCAGTCATTATTGGAATAATGGTTGTAAAAGAGGTTACAAAAAATAAGAAAAAAAATGAAGAAAAAAAAGATGAAAACAAGACTATAAAAGAAAAAGAAGGATCAAGTTCTGTTGAAGAAAATGTTTCTGATGATTTAAAAGAGTTAAAGAAAAAATATTCAGCAGACTTAGAACGTAAATCAGATGATACTCAAGACGTATCGGATGGTAAAGAAAAATAGAAAATATTACTTTTCTATTTTGAAAACTCTATCAAAGTATTCAGGGTTTTCAGGTGTTTCATCATCGTCATTTTTTACTTTAGCTAGATTTTTTGCTAGTTTCTTTTTGTAGCCTAACTGCATTTGACGCTGAATTTGAATTCGTTGTGCCTGAGGGGAGCCTGCACCATGCATGGATTCAGTAAGATAACCTACAGCATTTCGTCCTAATGTCATATTTTCAATCAAACGTAAAATTCTCATTCTATTTTCAACATCAACATCTTTTCTAGTTGCCAGATATTTTTTCAATAGTGGACCAACTTCAGGATGCCTAAAATCTTTTTCAGAGGGTAATGTAACTACTAGACCTCCTGCAATATCTTGAGCCAATCTACTAATTTCATATGGCAGTCTAGTTACATTATGTTTACAAACTTGAGCTAACATATCATCATTAAGGTATACACCAGATTTCATTGGTTGACCTTGATATGATGAACATACCCCAGATGCATAAATTGTCTCATTAAGATGTGTCATTTCAATTAGTTTATCTTTGATATGAGAAACTTTTGGCACACCATTATAATCAGCAATTGCAGCTGCTGCACCAATTAGAACATCGCCAAGACCAGTCTTACAAACATAGCTTCGTCTATGATAACATGTAAAACGTTCAACTAGCATTGATGAAAATTCAATTTCTCCGTTCATGAATACCTTATCCCAAGGTATGAATACTTTGTCAAGTATGATTATTGCTTCTTGCCCACCAAATTCAGGATTTCCGTCATCAATATTTCCATCCTCAAGACTTCTAGTATCACATGATTGACGACCATAAATATATGAAACACCAGGAGCATCCACAGGAATTGCGCCAGTGATAGCATAATCTTTATCATTTTCAGTCAATCGCATTGTAGGCATTATGATAAACCAATGAGAATTAATACATCCAGTCTGATGAGCTTTTGCGCCAGATACAAATACGCCATCTTGATTTGTTTCAACAACATGGACAAATAGATCCGGATCATGTTGTTCAGATGGGGCTTTACTTCTATCACCTTTCATGTCAGTCATTGCTCCACCAATGACAAGATTTTCTTTTTGAATTTCTTTAATGAAATTTAACAAACGTTGATGATAATCAGTTCCATGTTTTTCATCGATTTCAAATGTAGTTGAATGCAATGCATTTAGTGCATCCATTCCAACACATCTTTGAAAACATGTCCCAGTAAGTTGCCCTAATTTTCGTTGCATCTTATTTTGTAAAACTAGATCATATGCACTTTCTGCAATATGTAGAAATCTATTTACTCTAAGACCAGATATAGAAGATTCAGTACTAGCTAAATCTTCCTCCCTTACTGCTAAATCATATGTTTCAGCAACTGCATTAATAGATGGACGAATTATTGGATGATCAACTGGTTCTTCAATTAGTTCACCAAAGAGGAAAACTTTGAGATTTCTATTACGTAAACTTTGAATGTATTCTTCACCTGTACGAATTGGTGTTTGATTAGATTCTGACATAAAGACACTAAGATAATGTGCTATAAATACTCTAAAATTTTGAATTGTATAAATAATTCAGCAAGTATTTTAAGTTTGAATTGATATAATTAAAGACCTATACGAACATCAAGGATTTTACATCCTTTTCCTTGTTCCATGACTAATACCGGATTCATATCAAGTTCTTTGATCTCAGTAAAATCAGTAACAAGTTGGGATAATCTTTGTATGTTTTCGGAGAGTTTTTTCAAGTCTGAAGGCTTTTCGCCACGAACACCCTCAAGGATCTTCTTTGTTTTAATTGATGAGATCATATCATCAGATTCTTTATCAGTGATAGGTGCAAGTCTAAATGTTACATCTTTTAGAACTTCAACGTAAATTCCGCCCATTCCAAGCATAATAACAGGACCAAATCCAGGTTCCAGTTTTGAGCCAAGGATCATCTCTTTGCCACCTTTAACCATTTCAACAACTAAGACGCCTTTTATCTCTGCGTTTTTATCATATTTTTTTGCATTTTTAATTATTTCATCAAATGCTATTTTTACATCAGATTCATTTTGAAGATTTACTTTAACACCTCCTGCGTCAGATTTATGGATAATCTGAGGGGAGGCGATTTTTAAGACTACAGGGTAACCGATATTTTTTGCAGATTTGATTGCCTCAGATTTAGTTTTTGCAAGAGAGCTCTTTGGTAATGATAATCCATATGCTTTTAGGATTTCTTGTCCTTCTTCTTCTAAGAGATTTTTTCTTCCGTCTTGTTTTACTTTATCAAATATTTTTTTTGCAGCAGATTTGTTTACCTTGAATTTTGTAATTTTTCCTTCTTTTGATTTTGTCCATTGAGCAAAACGTAGCATTGTTTTTAGTGTACGAATTGCACCCTCTGCATATGTATAGTAAGGGATACCCCCTTTTGCCATAATTTCCCTATTTGTTATACCTTCATCTAATCCCATCAAACTAGCTAACATTGTTTTTTTGTATTTTTTTGACATTGTAACAATGACTTCAGCTAATTTATCATAATCTAAAGTAGCCGAAGGAGTACACATTGAGATTACTGAGCCAACATTTTTGTGTTTTAGTACCTCATCTAAAACATTTTTGAATCTACTAAAATCTGCATCACCTACAATATCAACTGGATTTCGAGAACTACCCCAAGGAGGGATTACGGCATCAATTTTTGGTCTAACCGAATCAATTTTTGCCATTTTAATTCCGTGTTTTGAACATGCATCAGTGGAGATAATTGCAGGACCGCCTGCATTTGAAACAATTGCAAGTTCTCCTTTAACAGGTAACGGTTGTTTTGAAAAGGCAGTCGCATAATCAAATAATTCTTCCATAGTATCTACTCGAATTGCACCAGATTGTGTTAATAGTGCATCATAAATTTCATCTGAACCCATCAATGCACCAGTATGAGACATTGCAGCTTTTGCACCTTCAGGACTTCGTCCTGATTTTAGAACAAGTACTGGTTTTTTCAGTTTCCTAGTAATGTATTTACATACTTTAAGAAATTCTTGGCCATTACCCATATCTTCAAGATACATTACAATGACTTTGGTTTGTTTATGATGGGATAAGATTTTTAGCATATCAATTTCACTCATGTCAGCTTTGTTACCCATTGAAATTACAGCTGAGAATCCAATTCCTTGTGCGCTGGCATCTTCAACTAGTGCTGCACAAATTGCACCACTTTGTGAGATAAGAGCTATTTCGCCAGATTTTGGAGTGATTTTCAAAAATGTTGAATTCATCATTGTTTTTGGATCAAGATTCATTACACCAAGACAGTTAGGTCCAATTACCTGAATCTTGTATTTTTTTGCAATATCTTTTAGTTGTTGTTCAAGTTTTACACCTTCTTCATCTACTTCTTTAAAACCAGCAGTGATGACAATTGCCCCTTTGATTTTCTTTTTTCCACATTCTTCTAATACGGTGGGCACAATAGTATTTTTTGTAACAATAACTGCAAGATCAATTGGTTTTGGTACATCTAGAACGCTTTTGAAAGCCTTTTTTTTAAAAACCGTTGGACGTGTAGGACTAATTGGATAAACAATTCCTTTGTATCCATTAATAATATTTGATGTAATAGCACGACCAACACTCCCTTCTTTATCTGATGCTCCAATTATTGCAATAGATTTTGGAGATAGGAAAACGGAATCAGACATGAGTATATTTTTTTATGAAAAGATTTTCCATAATAAAGCTATTCATGTAATTGATTTAAAAATTAACTACCCATCATTTTTCCAGCCAAATTTTCTTTTCTTGGAATCCAAATAATTGTTAAATCCTTATATTTTCCAATCAATTTCCATGCATCTTGTGCAAGAATACGGAGTTGAGGGTTATTTATTGCAAATTCATGATTTAATTGATTTACAGTATTTTGTGAATCACTGTAAATTATGACATTATCATCAATTTCAACAAATTTTTTTAATGCAGAAATTATTGCAAGGTATTCAGCCTGATTGTTGGTTATATTTGGTTCATTTTTAAAAAAGGAATCACCGGTTTCTTTTACAAAAAATCCAAATCCAGAATTTTGTCCACCTGCACCA
Organism: uncultured Candidatus Nitrosopelagicus sp.; assembly: GCA_964344885.1. Taxonomy (GTDB): domain Archaea; phylum Thermoproteota; class Nitrososphaeria; order Nitrososphaerales; family Nitrosopumilaceae; genus Nitrosopelagicus. Next base: position 9,682 of record CAYFOW010000032.1, read on the forward strand.
TCAACATATATCGATAAAGTCATTAGATTTTTAAAAAATTACAATGATAAAACTATTGATTTTAGATTATTTATGAATAAATTTTAATACAGAAATAATAAATTAGATTTTTTTTTATAAAATTCATGTTAAATTATGACTATCCGCTTTACAGGCCTCCATCAGAAGCAAAATCATTAATTTTTCAAGTAACTTATGGTTGTTCATTTAACAAGTGTTCATTTTGTGATATGTATAGATCAAAGAAATACATAGAAAGACCATGGGAAGAGATAAAATTAGAAATTGATTCAATGGCAAAAAAGATACCAGAATCAAAAAGAGTTTTTCTTGCCGACGGAGATGCATTAAATCTTCCAACACAAAGAATGATTCAGATTGTAGATTATATCCGTAAAAAATTTCCTAATCTTGAAAGAATTTCAGCATATGCAATGCCTATGAATTTACTAAAAAAAACTTCAGAAGATCTTGATAAAATTCATGATGTGGGTCTAGATATGCTATATCTTGGAATTGAAACAGGTTCAGATTTAATTTTAAACAAAGTAACTAAGGGAGCTACATCAAAAACTATCATCAAAGCATGTAATAAAGCAAAAGATGCAGGATTTGTTTTATCATGTATGATAATTTTGGGATTAGGTGGAAAAACACATACAAAAGAGCATAGTAGAGGAACTGCTCAAGTCATAAATGCTTGTGCACCAAATTATGTTGGAGCATTAACACTATATCTAGAAAATAGTATTCAGGAGGAATTTTTTTCAAAGTTTGATGAACCATTTATCAGATTAACAGATTCAGAATCATTAGAAGAATTAGAAGATCTAGTATTACAGATTGATGTAAAACAAGATGTATTATTTAGAGCAAATCATGGTTCAAATGCATATAATTTAGCAGGTACATTTCCACAGGATAAATCACAAATGTTAGAGAAGATTAGATGGATGAAGCAACATCCAGAAATGATTCGACCTCAAGGATTAAGAGGGTTTTAGTATTACAAGTCATTTACAAATGATTTTAAATTTTCAGGGAGTTCAGGTAATTCAGTATGACTAGAATTATTTTCAATGATTTCTGGCCCAAGTCTTCTTACTTTCTGTGTACCAATTAATGTATCAATATTTCTTTGAATAGTTTTCTTATCTAGTAAATTAGACAATTTTGAAATCAATGTAGACTCATCGTGATATTTCTCTATTGCATATTGTACAAGAATCATTTTTTCATTATTTGAAAAATCAGTCAATAAATAATTAGAACGATATCTACTAAAAAATATTATCAAATAATGGGTCCACGGGGATTTGAACCCCGGATCTTCGCCGTGTAAGGGCGACGTCATAACCGACCTGGACTATGGACCCAGCAAAAGTCACGGTGAAAACCATTTAAACTTTGAGAAAATTGTTTAGTTATGTAACATAAATAGAAAGTTAGAACGTATGCTATCAAATGTGGAAATAATTTAGATAGTAAAACAAACTACACTCATAAATACTAGATTGTCGTGTAAACATAAAATGAGAGCATATTGTAGTATTATTCTAATGCACAAATTTAGGACCAAGTAAAATCTTTTCAAAAGTTTAAAATCAGTAGTTAATCTAAATTACTTACGAAAGATAAATTTAGTTTTTGTTATAATTTTATTACCTTTATCATAAGCAGAAATAACTAAAGTTTTTCATCAGGTAGAACAATAATCACGATATCATTTACAGAATAGTTTGATAGAAAAATCCCATTAGATGACTTCGTTGAAATAAGTCATAAAGAAAATTTAAAGTTTGATTACCTACACATTGGACAAAGATTTCAGGATGATAAAATTTTTCTTAAAATATATAAAAATTATAGTATTCATTTTTATAAAAATATATTATGATAAAGATTATAAAACAATTAGTCAAGTAAAGATTTTCAGAATTGATAATAATTTATTTAATGAAAAATATAAAAAATAAACAACAGATATAATAATTATCATATTTAATTTACATATGAATAATTTTTTAAAAAAAATTGTTTATGATTCTAAAATAATTGGAATGGTTTTAGAATATTTTGTTGTAAAATTTCAATTCTTATTGTTATCATTCTATAAAGAAAAATCAATAATAGATTTAATTAAAAAAATCAGATCAGAAGTAAAATTTGCAGTGTTTCCTAATGATGCATATATGATTTATTCTGTAGTAAAAACACAAAAAGAAAAAAATGGAAGTATGGCAGAAGTGGGTGTTTTCCAAGGTGGTTCAGCAAAATTAATTTGTGAGGCAAAAGGAGCAAGAAATCTATATCTTTTTGATACATTCGAGGGATTGCAAAATGTTTCAGACATTGACACACATTTTGGAAAAAAATTTTGGTATGAAACACAATTTAATAATACTGATGAAAAAACAGTAAAAAAATTTCTTGATAAGTACAAAAATGTAGAAATTATTAAAGGCATGTTTCCAGATTCAACAGAAAGTATGAAAGAATTAAAATTCTCATTTGTTCATTTGGATGTAGATCTGTATAAAAGTACAATTGATTGTTTAAGGTATTTTTATCCACGGTTAATTACTGGAGGAATAATTCTTATACATGATTTTCATTCAGACGGAATTAAAAAAGCAATTAAAGAGTTTTCAAAAGAAAATAAAACACAAATAATTGATTTGAGTGGAACGCAAGGATTAATTTTAAAACATGAATAAAATGATTCAAAATGATTTTATTATTGTAAATTACAGCATATTACTAATTATAATGTATAGAAAATTATGAAGAAGTACCTTACTTCAATCATTATATTAAATTATAATGGAAAATTATTTTTAGAGAATTGTATAAAATCCATAATTAAAAATACAAAGCAAAGATATGAAATAATTGTTGTGGATAATAAATCACCAGACAATAGTGGAGAGTTTTTTGAAAGAAAATTTCCGAATTGTAATTTTATTTTAAATAACGAAAATGTAGGAGTCCCAAAAGGATTGAATATTGGAATTCAAAATGCAAAAGGTGAATTTCTTGTATTTCTAAATAATGATTTAATTGTAGACGAAGGATGGCTGGATGCATTTTATTTAGCTTATGAAAGATTTGGAGATGCATTATATCAACCAAAATCACTAAAAATGAATAATTCAAAACAGATTGATGGAGTTGGGAATATGATAAATCTTTTTGGATTTGGGTTTTCGAGAGGTAAAGGTGAAACAGATAGCGGAAAATATGACAACAAAATAGAAGAAATCACATATGCATCAGGAACATGTATGTTTCTTCCAAAAAAAATTATTAATGAAATTGGGAAATTTGATGAAAAATTATTTGCCTATCACGAAGAGCTAGATTTAGGTTGGCGTGCAAGACTTTTTGGATATAAGTCATATTATGTATCTAATGCACTAATCCATCATTTTGGTAGTGCTCATTGGGGATGGTCAAAAAAAAAATTTTATCTGTTTGAAAGAAATAGATGGATTGTATTATTAAAAAACTATTCAGGGAAAACAATTTTTAAATTATTGCCAAGTTTGTTATTAATTGAAATCATTTTACTTGGTTTTTTTTTAAGAAAAGGACTGATTAAAGAAAAAATTTGGAGTTATGTTAGTATCTTAATCTTATTAAATCATATAATCAAATGCCGGAAAATGATTCAATTAAATCGGAAGGTTGCAGATAATGAGATAATTAAAGCATTTTATTCAAATATTTACATTACACCAGAATCAAACGAATCACAATATAATGAGATTTTTAGTAAAATTTTAATCAAATTAAGTAAATTATGCGGGTTTTATAAAGATCTGAAATATTTAGATTAAAAATGAGATAATCATCATAATCAAGTTACAATTCTTTAAAAAATCCAACATTATAAATTACAAAATTATAGAAAGATTGATTCATTCAAATAAGAAATTCAAGTGATTTTAAAACAGCTGAACAACTGTGTTACTTCACAAAACAATGCTTTAAGCATTTTAATTCTAGTCAAATAAAATAATTTTTTAGTTAATTTTAAAAAATTAATTTTGATGCAATTAAAGAATTTTCATAAAATAAAGTATTCACAACATTTTTTTGCAGTATTTTTTATAATTTTTTAGATTAAATTGACAAAAATTATTGTTGCAAAATTTGGAGGAAGTGCAATCGGAGTAAACGGTGAATCAATTCCATCAATAATTAAACGGATAAATGAATTGCAAAGGGAAGCTAAAGTTGTAGCAGTTTTTTCTGCACCTCTAACTTTGTCAGATGGAAATAGAAAGTCAATTACTGATGTGACGTTATCAATTGGAGAAGAATCAGTGAATCAAAAGGAAATTGACATATCAATAATAGAAGATACATATCAGAAAATTTTAAAATTTGTAAGTTCAGAACATCAAGATCAATGCAATGCAATAATTCAGTCATTTCTTAATGAAGCAAGAACAGCATTTGAGGTTGCATACAAAAAACAAGAGTTTGTAGATGAAGTACGTTCAAAGGCACTTGCATACGCAGGTGAGATTTTGATGTCACATGTGATGGAGTTTGTTCTAAAAAGCAATGGAGTAAAAATCAAAGCGTTAGGTTTAGACAATTGGCCAATTATTACAGATAATAATATTGAATCAACAAATTTTCTTGCCTTAGAATCTAAACAGAAAATTCAAGAACTAGAGAAATTGTTAGATGAAAACGATGTCGTATCCATTGGTGGTTTTATAGGAAAAACGCCAGATGGAGTTTTAACAACTTATGAGAGAGGTGGTTCGGATCGAACTGCAGCAGATATAGGAATTTTGTTAAACAAGAATTTTGATGTAACAATTGATCTTGAGAAAGACAGTTCAGTAGTTTCAGCTGATCCACGAATTGTGAAAAATGAATTGACTGAGGTGAAATTTCTTTCATATAATGAGGCAAGATTGGCAGGGATGTTTGGAATGAAGATATTGGATCCCATAGCAATAAAAGAGATTTTGGAAAATGGAGTTGATCTACCAATTACGATTACTAATATGCATAACCCAGAAAAAATCACAACCATCAAAAGAAAGATTGAAGAAGGAAATGGTCATCCGCTAAAGATTGTTACAGGCAAAAAAAACTGTGCAATTCTTAGACTAGAAAGTGAGATTGCATCAAAGCTATTAAATTCTCTTGAAAAAGAAAAGAGGTACAGCGAATTCATAGTGTTATCACCGTTTACAAAGGATGGAATCAGGTTTACGAGAATTTTATTTTTAGATGCAGATTACATTAAAAGAAACGAGAAATTTGTTTTGGGATTTGATTCATTGGCAACTATTTCGTATAATCGAGGGGTGATAACAATGATTGGGGACGAGATGTGGCGCGTTCAGCAAATTGCATCAAAGGCAAGCTCAAAAATTGGCGAAGTAGGATTAAACATTTTGAACATGGATGCACAAGAAGAAACATCAAGAATTATAATCATAATTGAAGATGCTGACAATAACATCCAAAAGGCAATTGATGCAATTCACGCAGAACGATCAAATATCAGATTCATCTAAATAATTATTTAAATTACCAGATTATTTCATTAGAACATGAAAGAGGTGGGAAAAATTTGGATGAATGGGAAGCTGGTGCAATTCAGGGATGCCAAAGTTCACGTTTTGACACATGCACTACATTACTCTACATCAATTTTTGAAGGAATTCGCTGTTATGATACTCCAGATGGTTCTGCTATATTTCGCTTACCAGAACATGTTGACAGATTTTTTAATTCTGCAAAATTATATGATATGAAGATGAAATTTTCAAAAAAACAAATTACAAAAGGAATTATCGATACAATTAAAGCTAGTAAATTAAAGGAATGCTATATCAGACCATTAGCATATTACGGATATGGTACAATGGGATTAACGCCCACTTTGAATAAAGTAGATGTTTCTATATCATGTTGGGAATGGAATATGGGTGAATCAAAAGCTGGAAAGTTCTCAGGTGCAAAATGTAAAATTTCCAAATGGATACGAATAGACTCTAGTTCACAACCAATGCAGGCAAAATCTGCATCAAACTATTCAAATGCAGCATTGGCTAGAATGGAGGCACTCAGAGATGGTTTTGATGAGGCAATAATGCTCAATCATAAGGGCAAGGTTGCAGAGGGCAGTGCAGAAAATATATTTATTGTAAAAAATGGCGTGATTAAGACGCCTCCACTGGATGCAGATGTTCTAAAGGGAATTACCAGAGATTCAATTATTGAGTTGATAAAAAAAGATGGAATAAAGATTGTTGAAAAAAACATCACCGTCAAAGAGCTGTTATCTGCAGATGAAGTGTTTATGACAGGAACAGCTGCAGAAGTAAAATCAGTGACAAGGATTAACAAGACTACAATCGGAGATGGTAAACCAGGTAAAATCACAAAAGAGATTCAGAAATCATTTATGGAAATAGTGATGGGAAGAGATAAACGATTTTTATCATGGTTAAAATTTATCTAATATTTTAAAAAAGAGAAATCAAGATGGAGTCATGTCATCCTCATAAAACTGATTTAGAGATTTGCTGGTTTTGTAGAAAAAATAGACATGATGAATGTATGATAAATATTCCAATTGATGCAAGATCAGATGGACCACATGATTGTACATTTGATACAAAGCTTGTAAAGTGTAAGTGTAAACACTGAATTTTTTTAAAGCGGGTCTAGAGGGATTCGAACCCTCGGCCTAAGGATGTCTCCGGGAAACCCTAA
>CAYFOW010000033.1:0-15656 GCA_964344885.1 uncultured Candidatus Nitrosopelagicus sp.
CATTAAAAAAAGAATTCAAACAGGTATATGTAGGCTCTAGCCATATACAAGAAATAATTCCAAAGTTACATTCTGAAAAATTCCCAATTGCACAAAAAGATCTTGACATGCTTCACCATTTTATCTCAAAGAATCCAATTTACTATAACTCGTATGAACAAAACATCATGGGTACTATCTGTATAGTTTATGAGGGAGACATCAACAAATACTGGCTAAATAGTATTAGTCATGGTTCAAGCTATCAGCCATTTTCACCTACGTGGATGGCCTCTGCATATGTAATGACAATGATTGCCAAAAATCTTGGTTTTTCTGAAGTACTTGATATTGGTTCAGGTGATGGACGTATTGCATATTGTGCCAAAATTCTAGGATTAGATGCATATGGAATTGAAATTGATGAGATGCTAGTTGATTTGCAAAAAAATATCTGCACTGGGACAAAAATTAATTTTAATCCTAAATGTGCAGATGCTGTAACATTTGATTATGATAATCTTGATTTAAAATCACCTGCATTTTTTATTGGAGGCCTTGCACAGATGGGTGGTGATATTCTTGCAACAAGTATTATTAAAAATCTTGATGACGCTATGAGACAAAAGACATGTATGATATTTGCTGGAAGCTATTCAGAAAAATATTCTTTTGGCAATACAACTCAGGCAGGTTGGGGAAAATTAATTGAAAGTAATGGACTCAAAGTAATACAGTCGATTTTTCTGCCAACAGTTTGGAGCTTTAATCAAGAAATTGATACATCGTATATCTTTACAAAGTTTGCCTAATCACTAATTTCATTTATCTCTGTAATTGTTGCCAAAACAGAATCCATCCTAATTACTGCCTTTGTTTGATTCCACCCTAATGCTACATACCAATCACCAGAGTCTTTGTCATACTGTGTCTCCAGTACCTTGATAGATTCCTCATTGGTATGATATTTTTTTAAGACCCCAGAAATTGCCAAAGATATGGCTGACTTTTCAGTTTCTAGTCTTCTTTTCATTAGACCTATTCCTGGCATGATATCTCTACTGCAATCAGTTCTATTATAGTTAATGGCTAATCACATCAAATCTCTAATGATGAAAAACAGGAAATGATCTAAATACTGCTAGATTATATCCTTCAAAGATGAAATCAGCCAAATTATCTCAACAAATTGTTCTACGTCACAAGACGTTTCTTCCGTTGCTGTCGCTTTTTGCAATATTTGGTACGGCCTTAGAGATATCTGGTGGAATCTGGGATGCCTCATCTCATGCAATACGAGCACCTGAATATTTCTGGAGTATGTCGCATGTTATTGTCTATTTTGGAGTAAGTTTGACTGCTTGCTCTGGAATACTGGGATTTGTCTTCTTAAAAGAAAGGGTAGTCTCAGGCACTTTGAAAAAAGGAATTATTCTGGTAATGGTAGGCTCTTGCACACAGATAATCTCTGGATATGGTGATTCATTATCTCATGATGTATTTGGAATAGATGGTCTGCTTTCATTAACTCATCAACCCCTTGAGATTGGTTTGGTATTAAGCTGTATTGGGGCATTTTTGATCTATTCACGTTCTGGTTTTAGGTTTAGAATTTTTTTCCCAATTGTCATACTGACAATGATGTGTTCTGTGATCTGGCTTGGATTTAATTTTGCATTATACTTTGCAAGTCCAATTCTTTGTCTGATTCCATATTATCTGTTCTCATCAGGTTGTGCTGTAATGTGATTTTTAGAAAATAATTCTATAATGCAGAATCAACCATTAATGCAATAAATAATACTGCCAAATATGGACTAGAAAATTTAAACAAAGTCCATGATGCTTTCTCAGTTGCTTTTGTAACGACCCATGCTGAAATTGCAACCATTAACGCACCTGATGCTATTGCAGTCCACAAGTATACTCCTCCCATCATTAGCTCTCCACTTTCTGTACTCAAGAAGAATGGAACTATACTGAAAATAACCATTATCACAGTTGAAATTGCAACTACTCTGGCTGATGTTTTTTCTGACTGTACTGCTGTAAGCATTGGGACATTTACCTTGTTATAGTCGTCTTTAAAGTGCAAGGTTAGTGACCAAATATGTAATGGAATCCAAATGAAAACCAATCCTGCCATAACAAGTCCCATAGTCCATATATCTGACATTGTTACTGCAACCCATCCAATTAGAGGTGGTGAACCTCCACAGAGTCCACCTAAAATTATGTTACTTCTGGAATGTCTCTTTAGTGCATAAGAATAAATCAAAATGTTATTGATTAAACCAAATGCGATAAATGCAGTTGCCCACATTCCCTGTTCAAAAGTTGTAGTGTATGATAATGCAAATGCTAGTGCCAATGAAATTCCTGCAAGTGCATATCCAAAGTTTCTTGCCTTTACTGCAGGATAAATTCTCTTTGATGGTAATGGTCTATCTTTTGTTCTCTCCATGATGGCATCAATGTCTCTGTCATGGTAGTTAGTCAGGGTATTTGCTGCAGCAGATCCTGCAGCAACTGAAAATATCATCAATGCCCATGTAGCAGGAGATACCTCAATATCATAGATATTTGATGCAGTCAGAGTTGCACCAAATGCTGTAAAGACTAGCAAATACCAAATCTTTGGCTTTGTTAGCTCGTAATACACTGCAACCCTGGAATCTTTTTTGTTTATCTGCAAATTAAAAACACCTCATCATTATTCTGGCATGTATGGCATTAATTTGGTACGTCTCTTCATTTCAATAAAACTCTCCGAACCTATGATTCCCTGAATATTTCCAATCTTTTCAGAAATTATCTTATGCATCTCATCAAGTGTCTTTGCATACATTGTAACTAAAATATCAAATCTACCTGTAACTTCTGAAATCTCCCTTACTCCTTTAATTGAAAATAATTCATCAATTATGCTGTCCCTTTTCTTTGAATCCATGTTTATTCCCGTCACTGACTTGACAGTATATCCTAATTCCTTGTCATTTACCTCAATTGTATATCTCTCAATGAGTCTTCGTTTTAGCAGTCTCTTGATTCTGCTGTATACCACTGATGAGTTTACATTAATTTTTTCTGAAAGTTTAGGAACTGAAATTGCAGCATCTTGGCTAAGTTCTGAGAGAATCTTCAAATCCAGATCGTCTGCTTTGACCGTCTAAAACACCCGTGAATTTCTATATTTCAAGGTCTAATAAAGCTATTATTGAAAAAATTATAAAATTTTGGCTTAAAGTTTATCTTTTTTGTATAGTAACTCTGCAACAAGTACTGCACCTTTTGCAGAGCCCATCTTCTTGTTATGTGAGAATAGTACATACTTTAGACCATTATCAAATAATTGCTCTTCTTCCATTCTGCCAATTGTTGTAGTCATTCCGTCATCAATTTCTCTTTCTATTCTTGGTTGTGGTCTTGTTGGGTCTTCATATACTGAATAGTAATTATCTGGTGCAGATGGTAATCCCATAACACTACTATTCTTTGATTTTTCTTCGTATGTCTTTTTTGCAGATTCAGGATCAATGTGTTTTTGTGTCTCAACAAAGACTGATTCTGTATGGCCATCAATTACTGGTACACGTGTACATGTACAGCTTACTTTAATGTCAGCTGGTGTGATTTTTCCTCCCTCAACTTTGCCTAAAATCTTAGCAGTCTCTACTCTTACTTTATTTTCTTCTTTTGGAATGTATGGTATGATGTTATCAGTTACATCCATTGCAGAAACGCCTGGTGATCTACCACCTCCTGAAATTGCCTGCATTGATGTCATCATGACTCTTTTTGCACCGTAATCTTCGTACAGTGGTTTCATTGTAATTGCTAATCCTGTAGTAGTGCAGTTAGGCAATGGTAAGACAAAACCTTTCCAATCTCTGTTCTTTTTTTGCTCTTCAATTAATTCTACATGTTCATCATTAATTCCTGGAATTAAAATTGGAACATCTTCTTCGTATCTATATGCTGAAGATGTACTTACAACTGGAATGTCTTTTGCCAATTTAGTCTCAATATCTCTTGCAGCCTCACTTTCAACTGCTGAAAATATTAAATCTAATTCACTTGGGTTAATCTCATCTACGCCTACTACTGTCATTTCTTTGATATATTCTGGTATGTTTCCTCCAACTTCCCATCTGATGATCCCGCTGTTAGGATCTCTGATTGCATCGACGTATTTCTTTCCTGCAGATCTTTGTGATGCAGCAATTTGTGTTACCTCAAACCATGGGTGATTATCAAGGGATACTACAAATTCTTGACCCACAGCGCCTGTAACGCCAACAATACCTACTTTCTTTTTCACAAAATTATTTCTCATATATGACTAATAATCGTTTTGAGATCAAGTGTAAAATTGCACCAAAACATACTAAATCATTGGTACAGGACATATGGTATGAAATTTCAGACTGCAAAAAGATTTGAGCAGTTTTTTCCTGCATCTCATGGTGGATTATTTTCTGTAGACAACCCTAAAGAGAATGTGATTGATTTTAGCTCAAATGTTAATCCTCTGGGGCCATCTATGTATGTAAAACAAGCATTTTCAGCAAAAGACATTCCAATTTATCCTGACTCTGATTCTATAAAATTAAAAGAAGAATTATCAAAATATATCAAATCACCTCAATCTCAAATTACCATTGGAAATGGTGCCACTGAAATAATCTATAACTTCAGCAGAACACTCCTTGAAAAAAGGCGTGTTCTCATCCCGATTCCTACATTTGCAGAATACGAATCATCTTTAAAATTAGCTGATGCAAAAATGACATTTTTTCAAACATTAAATCTCAATGATGACATTAATGACTTTATAAAAAAAATACCAAAAAATGGCGGTGTCTTTGCATGTAATCCAAACAATCCCACAGGCATAATTACTACAAAACAAAATATGATCAAAATTATTGCAACTGCACAAAAAAGAAAAACACTTGTTTTTGTAGATGAATGTTTTATGGAATTGATCTGGTCAAAAAGTCAATCAGTAGTTGATCAGATCAAAAAATTTGATAATCTTTTTGTTTTGTGTTCTTTTACAAAATCATTTGGACTTGCAGGTATGCGAATTGGTTATGGTCTTGCAAACAAGAAACTCATTGAACTTGTTGAAAAAATCAAACTGCCTTGGAATGTATCAGGTGTGTCACAACATATGGCAATTGCTGCGCTAAAAGACAAATCTCATCTAAAAAAAACTTCACAACTAATAAAAAAAGAGTCTCAATTTCTTTCTGACCAAATCATGAAAAATCAAAACTTTTTTTGTTTTCCAACTCAAACCAACTTCATTCTAATCAAATCAAAAATTAATTCAAAAATATTGCAGAAAAAACTTTACGCAAAAAAAATCTTGATTCGTGATTGTAGTACCATTCGTGGTTTGGATGCAAGTTTTTTTAGAATTGCAGTAAGAACGCGTAAGGAAAACAAATCTTTGATTGAGGAATTACAAAAGATATGACAAAAACACTGATGATTCAAGGCACATCTTCTGGTGCAGGAAAAACTACATTAGTGGTAGCATTGTGTAGAATTTTTACAAAAAAAGGATACACAGTATGTCCATTCAAATCACAAAATATGTCAAATTTCTCATATGTTGGAGACGGATTTGAAATTTCACGCGCACAAGCAATTCAGGCAATTGCTGCAAATTCTCAAATCATTCCTGAAATTAATCCTGTAATGCTAAAACCACTTGGGGACTATCAAAGCTCAGTTTTTCTAAATGGAAAATTTTACAAAAAGATGCATGCTGATGAGTATTATCAAAAATTTGTAAAATCAAAGGGCCTTAATTTAGTACTTGATTCGTTTAAAAAACTAGAAAAAAATCATGATCTAATAATTATTGAAGGTGCTGGCTCTCCTGCAGAAATCAATCTTTCCAGATTTGATATATCTAATATGAAAATTGCACAAAAGACAAAGTCACCAGTTATTCTAATCACTGATATTGACCGTGGCGGTTCTTTTGCAAGTATAGTTGGCACACTACAATTACTTGATAAATCATATCAAAAACTAGTCAAGGGATTTGTCTTTAACAAGTTTAGAGGAGACATTGAGATTTTAAAACCAGGATTTAAAAAACTCAAGAAAATCACAGGCAGACCAGTCTTTGGTACAATACCCATGACTAAAACTAATCTTCCAGAAGAAGATTCTCTTAATGCAAATCCAAAAGAGATGAAATGGACCAAACAAAATATAGCAAAGATATACTCTGCATTGGATAAACTATCCAATCATGTAAATGATAGTTTAGACGTAAATGCAATAGAGCGTTTGTTATGATAGTAGAGTCAGTATCTGTTGTTTTTTTTGCATTGGGGTTGGATCTTGCATTAGGTGATCCCAAAAATAAATACCATCCTACTGCTTGGATTGGAATGCTTATTGCAAAAATTACTCCATTGACAAAAAACACTTCCATACACTCTGAAAAAATTGGCGGAATACTGATTGTATGTACAGTCACTACAATTGTAGTAATGTTGCTAATATCACTTGATTATGTAATTCATGAAATATTCACAGGTATTTTACTTTCTGTAGTGATGATCGTTACAGGTACATTTCTTCTAAAGACTACCTTTGCAATCAAAGGGATGCAAAAACATGCACTAGCTGTTGCTGATGCACTGGATTGTAATGATATGGATTTGGCACGAAACCACCTTTCAATGATTGTAAAAAGAGATACAAAAAATTTAGACAAAAATCACATAATATCTGGAGTTTTAGAAAGTATTAGTGAAAATACTGTAGATGGTATAACTGGACCGTTATTTTACTTTGGATTGTTTGGATTGCCTGGTGCATTTGCATATAGAGTAATTAACACATTTGACTCTATGATTGGATACAAAACTCAGATTTTTCAAAACATCGGTTGGTTTGGTGCAAACTGTGATAATGTAATTAATTACATTCCATCACGACTTACTGCAATTATTATGGTGATTGGGGCAATGATACTTGGTGCAGACTGGAAGAGTAGCTATCATGTTGTTAGGATGGATGGTAACATTACACAAAGCCCTAATGCTGGGTATCCTATGGCTGCTCTTGCTGGTGCATTGGGCACTAAATTTGAAAAAGTTGGACATTATGAAATTGGCCATGGAAGTTTGAATCTTGATAGGACTCATATCATATCTGCAATAAAATTAATGAAAGCCACCTCGATTTTGTTTTGTGCGTTAATTGTTATTCCACTGATTCTAGTTATTTCTTATTTTGGTTGGTGGCTACATGCTTAGAGAAATTAGTTCAGTCTTTTCATTTCTGACAATTCTTCCTACTTCAAATGCAAGTCTTGAGCACACTGCAAAGTACATGTATCTATTTCCAATTGTAGGAATTGCAATTGGTTTGTTGATTGGTTCAATGGGCTTTGGACTATCGATGTTTTTAGATCCTCTAGTAGTTGGTTTGTTAGTAGTCTCTGCATTGGCAATTGTTACAGGAATTCATCATACTGATGGACTAGCTGATTTTGCAGATGGCTTGATGGTCAAAGGCTCCAAAGAAAAGAAGATCAAGGCAATGAAAGACTTGTCTGTTGGTTCTGCAGGAATAGTCTCAATTGTATTGTATTTGATGGGATTGATAATTGCTATTTCATTAAAGTCTGGTTATGAATTATTCCTGGTAATTTTACTCAGTGAAATTACAGCCAAATACTCTATGGTTTTGATGGCAGCAATCAGCAAGTCTGCATCAGTTGGGTCTAACTCTCCATTCTTACAGTTAATGAAAGACAAGAAAAAACTTGCTGTATCTACTGTTATTGCATTTGTACCGATAGTAATTCTTGGTGGAATCTCTGGGGCAATCATATTTGGCGCTGCAATTGTATTTACTTTGTTTATGACTGGATTATCTACACGCAGCTTTGGAGGAATAACTGGTGATGTCTTAGGTGCAACAAATGAGTTGACCCGACTAGTATCAATGTTAATTTTTGTCTCACTATGATTGGATTAATCATGGCAGGTGGCAGAGGAAGTAGAATGAATCTGCCTACAGAAAAATTACTTTTAGAATTACAAAAACCAGTAATATTGCATGTATTTGATGCAATGAAAAGATCAGGCATGTTCAAACAAATCATTGCAGCTACTAGTAAGAATTCTCCAAATACTGCATCATTGTTAGAAAAAAATAAAATCAAAACAATTCAAACTCTAGGCAAGGGGTATTCTGAAGATCTAAATTTCATCTTAAAGCAATTTAATGAAACATTTTTTGTAGTTTCAGGAGACATGCCATTACTTGATGCAGAAATAATTCAAAAAATTCTCCATTCATCTGATTCTGATCATACATGGAACACATTTGTTGTTACAGAATCCTTTGCAAATTCTCTTGGAATTAAATCAGAGTATACAGTTACGTGTAAAAACCAGAATTGTATATTTACTGGAATCTCAATTGTTAATTCTGCAAAAATTTCTGATTTTGAAAAAATCTCTGAACACTATAACATAATTGATGACAAAAGAATTGCTCTGAATCTTAATACAGTAAAAGATCTTGATTTAATCAAAAGCTTCTAAAACTTTGCCATGAACCTTGGCTTTTGCACCAGTTGGTCTTGCAATCTCATTTCCACATGATGTGCATGCTACTTTAGTTGATGCATGTGAGTATACAATATCTTCTTCACCACATTCATTACATGTAATTTTTAGAAATTTGCTGCTTGGTTTAGGAATGAGAATATGTTCTTTTTTCATACTGCCACCAACTCGAATTTTTTAGTCCTGATACCTGGCTTGTTCCATTTCTTTCCGCAATCAGTACATGCTAGTATTGGTGTGAATTTTTTGGTAACTTTGGCCGGTTTTGCAAGCTTTGGGAACTTCTGACCACCATAACCATGTTTTCTCAAGGCGTGTCGTCTTTCACCTGCTGCAGTTCCTCTACGTTTGCCTGCCTTGTATGCAGAGATCTTCTGTGTTGTGTGTGTGTTACACTTTGGACAGAATCGTTTGATCTCCTTTGGGACATTCATAATGATTTTGGCTTAGTTACGGTAATTTAAACATCGCTTCTAATCTATAATAAGGTCAATGAGTACATGGCTGTGTGTATTTGCCATTATCATCTTCAATTGCATCATTAAATGCAGTTGCAATGGGCAAAAAGGATGCTACTATAATCCTAAAAAATGGAATGTTAGTTAATATCTACACACGTGAGATTAGTCAAACTGAGATTGCAATATACAAAGACCGTATTGCATATGTTGGACCTGATGCATCTCATACATGCGGCAAAAAAACCATAGTCTATGATTTAGAACAGAAATTCATCACGCCAGGATTTGCTGATCCTCACATACACATTGATCATTTTATTAGTCCAGCTGAACTTGCAAAAAAATCACTACTATGTGGAGTGACGTCATTATTTTCTGATCCAATTGATATTGTCAGTGTTGGTGGATACAAAGGATTACAAGAATTTGTAAAAAACACATCAAATTTACCTATTAGGTTTTTTCATGTGGTGCCAGGTGGTCTACCAGTTGACAGAAAGTTTAGTCATGGACGATTCCTTACTGAATCCCAAGAAAAATCTGCAGTAAAGATTCCTGATATACTTGGATTGGGCGAAGTATTTTCTTGGACTAAAGTAACACAGCGTGATGCAAAAACAATGAAGACCATATCTCACATGCTTGATGATGGTTGCATCATTAATGGACATACAGCAGGAGCTACTGATAAAAAACTAAATGCGTATGTTTCCTCTGGAATCATTTCATGTCATGAACCAATCAATTTTGATCAAGTTCTTGAGAGATTAAGACTTGGAATGTGGATAATGATTAGAGAAGGTTCAATTCGACGTGATATTGATCAAATAGTTCCATATCTGTTAGGAAATGATACATACGTTGACCGACTAATGTTTTGTTCTGATGGTGTTGATCCAATTGACATACAAAAGTATGGTCATATTGATCATTGCATAAGAAAATCTGTAATGCTTGGAATGAATCTAATTGATGCATTTCGTATGGCAACAAAAAACTGCTTTGATTATTACAACATGGGAAAAGATCTTGGAGGAATTGCACCTGGAAAATTAGCTGACATTTTAATTTTTGATGATCTATTAACACTGAAACCCAACAAAGTCTTCGTTGGAGGAAAATTACTAGTTGATGATGGAAAGATTATAACAAAAATCAAGACCCCTACAGTTCCACAATGGCTAAAAAACACCGTCCACAAAAGAAAATTCTTACCATCTGACTTTGTTGTAAAATCAAAGTCATCAACAGCTGATGTTAATGTGATTAACATGTCAACTGAAATTATCACTGAGTTACAGACTGACTCTTTACCTGTATATGATCAAAATGTAGTGGCTTCGCCTGAGAAAGATATCTGGAAGGTAGCAGCATTTGATAGGATATTTGGTACATCAAAGCATACCGTTGGATTTCTTAAAACATTTGGAGCAGATATAGGTGCATTTGCATCAACTTGGAGTTTTCATGAAAATGATTTGATAATAATTGGCTCAAATGAATCAGATATGGCAATTGCTGCAAATACTCTAGTCCAGAGCAATGGTGGAATGACTGTGATTAAAAACGGCAAAGTTTTGTCTTTGATGCCTTTGCAGATGGGTGGAATTATCTCAACTGATCCATTTGATAAGGTGCGTGATAATTTTGTCAAGCTAAATTCATCACTTGTAGATAATGGATGCAAGTTTGACAAGCCTCATTTAATGCCATTATTTTTGCCATTTCTGGCATTGCCTAATGTGCGTATTTTACACAGTGGAATTGTAGATGTCAAAAATAGATCGTATGTTAGTCCAATCATCGAATAAACTACTTAAAGGGGAATTTTACCTTGATTTTTAGAAAATGGCATCAATTCAACAAACACCAAATGGACCTGTACTAGTCCTTAAAGAAAGTGCATTACAACAAAAAGGTAAAGACGCTCAAAAAAATAACATTACTGCTGCAAAATTAGTTGCAGAGATGGTAAAATCAAGTCTTGGTCCACGTGGACTGGACAAAATGTTAGTTGATTCATTAGGTGATGTTACAATTACAAATGATGGTGCCACAATTCTCAAAGAAATTGATGCCCAGCATCCAGCAGCAAAAATGATGGTTGAAATTTCAAAGACTATTGATACTGAAGTAGGTGATGGAACAACTTCTTCTGTAGTATTTGGAGGAGCACTACTTGAAAAAGCAGAAAAGTTGTTAGAAAAAGATGTTCACTCTACTGTTATTGTAGATGGATATCAAGCAGCATCTGATAAAGCACTAGAACTATTATCTGATTATTCTAAAGCAATTAAAAATGATGACAGAAAATCATTGATTGATATTGCAACTACTAGCATGCAATCAAAATTAATTTCTGAAGACAGTGAACAACTATCAAAACTTGTAGTTGATGCAGTTTTGAATATTGCAAAGACAGAAGGTGATTCTACCAAAGTAGATTTGGATAACGTTAAAGTTGAAAAGAAAGCAGGTGCATCAATTCAGGATACTGCCTTGATTAAAGGAATTGTACTTGACAAAGAAATTGTTCACAGTGGAATGCCAACTAAAATTCAAAAGGCAAAGGTTGCTCTAGTTAACACTGCATTAGAAGTTGAAAAAACTGAAACAAGTGCAGAAATTAGAATTACTGATCCGACTCAAATGCAAATGTTCCTTGAAGAAGAAAACAGAATGCTAAAGGGAATGGTTGACAAATTATATGAATGTGGTGCAAATGTTTTGATTTGCCAAAAAGGAATTGATGATATTGCACAGCATTATTTAGCAAAACAAGGAATTCTCTCAGTAAGACGTGTTAAAGAAAGTGATATGTCCAAATTAGCAAAGGCAACTGGCGGACGGATCATCAATAACTTGGATGATTTATCTGAAAAAGATCTTGGTGCTGCAGATTTAGCACAACAAAGAAAAGTTGAATCTGATAAGTGGGTCTTCATTGAAGGTTGTAAAAATCCAAGTTCGGTAACGATTTTGATTCGTGGAGGAACTCAAAGGGTAGTAGATGAAGTTGACCGCTCATTACATGATGCATTGATGGTTGTAAAAGACGTAGTTGAAAAACCAGCAATTGTTGCAGGTGGTGGTTCACCTGAAGCATATCTTGCAGCCAAACTAAAGGATTGGGCAGATAGCTTTGATGGACGAGAGCAGCTTGCAATAAAGCAGTATGCTGAAGCATTGGAATCTATCCCATTGACTATTGCAGAAAATGCTGGTATGGATTCAATTGATACAATGGTTGCATTAAGAGTAAAGCAAAGCGAAGGAAAGAAATCCTTTGGAATTGATGCAAAAAGCAACAAAGTAGGTGACATGTTTTCACTAAATATTGTTGAACCACTTGCAGTCAAAGAACAAATTGTAAAATCTGCAACTGAAGCTGCATGCATGATTCTAAGAATTGATGATGTAATTGCAGTTAGTGGAGGACCTGGTGGTGCTGGCGGCGGAATGCCTCCAATGGGATAATAGCATCATAAAAAACTATTTTCATAAACTTCAAAAATTCCTATTACTGTACAATATGTAATGGATAGGATTGGGATAGATCTTGGTGGAACAAAAATTGAAGGAATCTTACTTGCTGAGGATTATTCTGTACTGTCAAGAATCAGAATTCCAACTAACCAGGAATTGGGTTACTCTCACATTGTAAACTCAATTCATACATTAATTACAAAATTACAAAATGAATCATCACAGGACTGTACCATTGGAGTATGCACGCCAGGAATTATTTCTTCGCAGACTGGATTGATTAAAAACAGCAATACTCAATGTTTGATTGGAAAACCACTACAAAAGGATCTTGAGCTAAAAATTAACAAAACCATTCTCATGGAAAATGATGCAAACTGCTTTGCATTAGCTGAATCAAAGTTAGGTGCTGCAAAAAATTTTAATGTCGTATTTGGAGTAATCATGGGCACTGGCGTTGGTGGAGGCATAATCATTGATGGAGAAATTCATCATGGCCGCAACAACATCGCAGGTGAATGGGGTCATCACATTATACGACCTGATGGTCTTGACTGTTATTGTGGAAAAAAGGGATGTGTTGAGACATGTATTTGTGGTCCTGCATTGGAGAAAAAATGGCAGAAATTAACTGGACAAATAAAATCAATGCCACAAATCATACGAGACATGTCAAGTGATATCGCACAAAAATGGAAGTTGGAATTTTTAGAGGATTTTGTATTGGGAATTTCAAACGTGATTGATATCTTAGATCCTGATGTAGTAGTTTTGGGTGGCGGATTATCAAATATCTCATTTCTTTATGATGAAGGAGCAAGTAAAGTAAATGAAATGGTATTTAGTGATTCTGTAAATACTCCGATTCTAAAAAACCAATTAGGGGATTCTGCAGGCGTATTTGGCGCTTGTCTGTTAAAATAACTTCTAAAAAAATAACGTCATAATAAAAACATAATCGCCCATTTCTCATTTAATCATTTTATAAAAGAACAGATCTAATAATCTTCGAACATGTTTGATATTGTTAGATGGATTAAAAATTGGATAATGATTTAAATACTAAAAAAAAGGGTTAATTTGATGAAGCGGTATTTGATTGTCCTAGTATTATTTACAATTGGATTATCAGTTGCAATTCCATCTGCATATGCTGCAGCTCCAAGTCAACCTACAATTAAAGTAAATACAATTTCTACATCTCAAGTTGATGTATACTGGACTGATAATGGTACTCCAACTTATCATATTTTGAATGTAACTAGTACTGATGGCGGATCAAGAGCTGTACTCATTAGTGATACAAGTCTTTTGAATGAGGAGAAGTATTCCTATACTGGATTAAATGCCGACACAAAATATACATTTAGTTTGGCTCTTGCAAATGGCGATGGTGTTAGTGCTGTATCTGCTGCAGTAAGTAATTATACTTTACCTAATGCCCCAACTCTCTTGAAGGCAACTACCACAGGAGGTGACACAATTAAACTTACCTGGGGTGCACTTGGAGCAGGTCAAAATGTTACTAGTTATCAAATAGATCGCTCTCCACGAGCTTCTGGTAGTTTTACGACAATTACTTCAGCTACTGGGGATCCTACACCTTTGTATAATAGCACTGGACTAGTGCCTGGAATAAAATATTTTTATAAAATTTATGCATTAAATGATAGAATTCTTCTAGGTGGAACAAGTTCGGCATCTTCAACAGTTAATGCTATTACCGCAATTGCCCCAAGTGGAACTCCTAATACTGATACCCCACCATATCTAAAATCTCTGTCTATTAATTCAGAATCAATAGTAGGATTAGATTATAAAGAATATTCAAAATTAACAGACTTTCAAGTTGATAAATCATATGAAATCAAGACTGGAACTCCAATAAAGTTTAGCATTATTGTTGATGATGAGGATGGTTTTAATGATCTTAGAGGTGCAGGACTTTATCTTGATTGGAAAGATGAAAAATTAGATTACACTTCAATATTGGAACATATGCAAACTAATCCCATTCTACCTTTATCACAGACACCAAAATTAACATATATCATACACGATGACAAAATATCTCATACATATGTTGAATGGGGAAGTTCAGGCTCTACACTTTATAGTTCAAATGATGTAGTTTCTGACTTTGATGTTACGACAAATGATGTAAATTCTGAAATTACTTTTACAATGACATTTTCAAAACCTATTGATTTGACAGATATTCTGGTAGAGTTATACAGTGATACAAAAACAAAGAATATCGTAAGGGATGTTCTTAGTATCAACTCAGATGAGTTGCCTCAAACTGGAACGATGAGCGGTTCAGGTGATTCAGGCATGATGTATGATGAACAAGTTGTTATGAGCGTAATTGACAAATGGGCGGGATATGATATTGATTCTGCAACTGATTCTGATATGTTAACTTCAATTGGTATTAAAGGAAGTGATATTCCTAATTGGGTAACTAATGTAGCTGAATGGGTACATGATGAAAAATTAGATATGATGGATTTGATTAACGCAATATCATATCTTAAAAATTCTGGAATAATCAAGTAGAATTTTTCATTAATTATAATATAATAATCTCTAGATTTTTTACATATCTATTTTGGTATGGATATTGACTAATTTTACATTAGTGGTTTTCCTTTCCACTTATAGTCGATACTGCAATTATGACATGACACGTTATAACAAATTCACAACAAATAACATACATTCACATTTCTAGTCATAACGAAATTTCTAGGAGTAAACGGGGGATTCTCTTTTTATTGAGGTTCAATTGTCGCAGGTGGTTTACTTGAGATCACGTATGATACCCAAGTTACTTCTTCAATCTCATTGGTAATTCTATTACTAATCTTCTCAAGTAAATCATCTGGAAGTCTAGTCCAATCTGCAGTCATCGCATCTATGGAATTGACTACTCTTATCATTACAATATTCCCATATTTTCGTTCATCACCTACTACTCCTACTGCTTTGTCATCTCCAACTGCTGCATATGCTTGCCAGACTTTTTCATAAAATCCAGCATTTTGTAATTCAGTCTCCACAATCTTACTTGCAATTCTACATATTCGAAGTTTATCTGCAGTAATCTCTCCAATTA
>CAYFOW010000034.1:0-14917 GCA_964344885.1 uncultured Candidatus Nitrosopelagicus sp.
TAATACCTTGTATTGCATTTCCTTTCAGAGTCCTTTATAGATTTATTGAAATAACATATAATGAAACTTAGTTTTTCTTTGATGATTGCATGTAGAGGTCAACAATACCACTTCCAATTGGAATTTGGCTACCAACAATTACATTTTCAGTAATTCCACGTAATTGCTCAACTTCACCAGTTCTAGCTGCCCCTGCAATTGTTGGGACTGTAATTTCAAATGCAGCCCTTGCAAGAACACTGTCTTTTTTACCAGCAATTCCATGTCTACCAATTTGTTGCATATCTCCTTTATGACACATTAAATCAGATACTAACATCAGATAGCGATTATCAACTTCTAATCCCTGATTTTCTAATGTATCTTTTAATTCGTTGATTAGAGCAGTTCTTGCAGCTTCAATACCTAATGTTGAAACGATTTCATACACATTGTTTGTTCTAACATTATTGATATCAATTCCTTTCACTTCCAGTACTTTGGCAAGATTTGAACCAGTTGTTTGTATAAGCCATTTTCCGTTTTCTTGTTTCATTGTAATTCGTTCAATATCAGGAACACCTTTGACAGTGATTTTTAGTACTTTGTTTCGTATGATAATTACAGCAGCAGCATCAGATTCATCAACTAGTTTAAGGATAACTGTGTCACCAAGTGATTCCTGTTTGAATTTTTTATTTGATTCTAATGCAGTAAGTACATCATCTACGCTACAACCTCTACTTCGTAGAGCAGCAGGGTTTAGATTTAATCTAATTTCTGTGGCATAATCAGTTTCTGTATCCGTGATTAAGTTTTGCACAGTTGTTTGCAAAATATTTCGTGCAACTTCAATTGCTTTTTCTCTTGAAGCAGATGATTCTTCATTAAGATAAATGTCCATTGCAGGAGTTGCGGGTTTTTTTCTTGCGTCTACTAACTCAATGATTCTAGGCAATCCTAGTGTGACGTTTTTTTCTGCAATTCCTGCAGTGTGGAAAGTTCTTAATGTCATCTGAGTGCCAGGCTCACCAATTGACTGAGCAGTAACAATTCCAACTGCTTGGCCTGGTTCAACTTTGGATTTATTATAAAGATTAAGACCTTTCTTACATACAGTCTCAATTCCACTTTTACTGAGTTTTGCAGACTGTAATGTTTCAGTTACAATTGATTTTAATCGTGGGTTGAATGTTTTTGTGTATTTTGTAGTGAGTGTGGATATTTCATCTTTTGTTGCATTCTTTCCAGAATCAACAATCATTTGAGATTCAATTAATCTATTAATGTTAAATGACTCACCATGATCACTTTTTGCAACATCAATTCCATCCTCACCATATAGAAATTGAATGATATGACCATGAGGATCCCTTACTGTTCCATCATATTCTAATCGAATATGCTCTAATGCATTGATTAATCTTCGTTGCATGTATCCGCTTTGTTGGGTTCTAACAGCAGTATCTACGAGACCTTCTCGTCCACCCATTGCGTGATAGAAGAATTCCAAGGTTGATAATCCATCACGGAAGTTTGATTTTACAAAACCATGTGCATCAGGGTTATCATCATGTTCTTTGTAATGTGGTAAAGTACGATTAGCATATCCGCCATGTAGACGATCACCACGTCGTGATTGTTGACCTAAGGCACCTGCCATTTGACCCACGTTTAATGCAGAACCTCTTGCTCCGGTGGTAGCCATAATTTTTCCAGCATTATCATCAGATAGATTAGAATTTGCAGTTAGACCTGCACGATCTCTTGATTTACCAAGCTCGTTTTTGATTAATGCTTCAGATGTTTCAGAAATTGTCATTCCACGGATTGGTTTTAGAGTACCCTTTTCTTTTTGTGAAGCAATATCGTATACCTTATCATATGTTTCTTGAATGTCATCTAAAATCGCACCTCTATCCTTATCAGATAATTCCAAGTCAGAATAACCATAACTGAAACCGTAGTCTGTGATAAATTGTTTGATGATAATGAGAACAGAATTTAGGAATGTTTTTGCTTTTTCGTTTCCATAGTCTTTTGCAACACGATGAAGAACACTTTCTGGTTCTTCTGCACCAATAGAAGATTTATCAATTATACCACTAATGAGTTGTCCATTTTTAATTACAACATCTTTTTCTTTTCCACCAGTTCCTTTAGACCATTTTGATGTCATCACATAATTGAAATCAGATGGTAAGAAGAGGGAGAAGAGCTGCTTTCCAGTGTAAAGTGATTGTGATTTATTTTTAATTTCTGGTTCAGGTAATTTTCTAGTATATCCACCTAACATTGCATAATTTGAAAATTCTTGTTGTGTCAGAGTTGTATCATCTTTAGTTAAGAGATATGCACCAGTGATAAAGTCACGAAGACCGCCAATGATAGGACCACCATATCTAGGAGAAATTAATTGTTCTTGTACACGCATCAAAAGAATTGCCTCAGCACGTGCTTCTTCACTTTGGGGAACATGCAGATTCATTTCATCTCCATCAAAGTCTGCATTATATGGAGGGCATACAGATGGGTGTAATCGGAATGTCTTTCCAGGTAAAACACGAACATGATGAGCCATAATTGACATTTGGTGAAGTGAAGGCTGCCTATTGAATAAAACAATATCTCCATCTAGTAAATGTCGTTCAACTAGGAATCCAATTTCTAATCCATCTGCAATAATTGATCTGTCTTCCACAAAATCAAGTCTGATTTTAACACCATCAGGTCTTACAATATAATTGACACCAGGAAATACATCAGGTCCATTAATTACTAGTTTCTTTAATTTTTCAATATTCCATTCTGTAACTATCTCAGGTATAGTGAGTTTTTTTGCAACTGCTTCAGGTACACCAACTTCAGACAAATCCAAGTTTGGATCAGGGGAAATCACAGTTCTGCTTGAAAAGTCAACTCTTTTTCCAGAAAGTGAGCCTCTGAATCGTCCTTCTTTTCCTTTAAGACGTTGAGTTAAAGTCTTCAGTGGTCTGCCAGAACGATGATGAGCCTGTGGAATTCCAGATACTTCATTATCAAAGTATGTAGTAGTATGATATTGTAACAAATCTACTAAGTCTTGTACAATGAGTGGAGGAGTTCCTGCATCTTTACTTTCTTTTAGTCGTTGATTAACACGGATGATATCTACCATTTTATGAGTAAGATCATCTTCTGATCTTATTCCGGTTTCAAGTATTATAGAAGGTCTAACAGTTACAGGAGGCACAGGCAATGCTTGTAACACAAACCATTCAGGTCTTGCAGTGTTGGGATCATATCCGAGTAACTGCAAGTCATCATCAGTTATTTGAGAGAAACGTTCTCTGATTGTAATTGGTAATAATCTATGTTCACCTAGTTCAGTTTTTTCAATGAAAATTGTAGGTTTTGTGAATAGTAGCTCATATTGTGCTTTACCGCAATGTGGACATTCTTTGGCTTTTTTTGCTTTTTCAAGAATTTGATCAGGGATACGTTTTTGAGAAATTACAGAGTATGATGCTTCTCGAGATTTTATTTTTTGAAATTCAATTAGATCTTCTTGAGTTACTCTTAATCTAGAACAGCTTCTACATGTAGTAAGTAGTAATTTGTGAATATTATCAATAAAGGCAATATGTAATACAGGTTCTGCAAGTTCAATATGACCAAAGTGGCCAGGACATCTTGCAGATGTATTTCCACAGGTAAGACATTTTTGTCCAGGTTCTAATGTTCCTAGTCGTCCATCCATCAAACCTCCTTGCACTGACATTCCATCCTCATCATATGTTTCAGGAGCAGTAATTTCAGCAACAGAATATTTTCGCACCTCAGAAGGAGACCAAACTGAAAAGTGAATTCCATCAATTGATTTAACAGTTTGAACAGACATTAGATCTTCTCCTTTATCATTAGACGTGGTGCAACGTTAAGACTTTGCATTTCTTGCAATAATAATTTGAAAGCATAAGCAACAGATACTGAAGAGACCTTTGCTTTATCACCACAGACACGACAGATGTATCTTCTTTGTTTTACATCGTGATAGGCAACCAGACCACATCGTTCACATACAAATACATCAGATTTATCAGATTCATCTAGTAACCGATCTTTTAGAATCATCGATGCACCGTATGCAATAATACAATCACGTTCCATTTCACCAAATCTCAATCCACCACCGCGTGCACGACCTTCAGTGGGTTGTTTTGTGAGCATTTGAACTTGACCACGTGCTCTGGCATGTATTTTATCAGCAACCATATGGTGTAATTTTTGATAATAAACAACTCCAACAAATACTTCTACTGGGAAAACTTTTCCAGTTCGTCCATCATACATTTTTTCTTTTCCAGAATACTTGAATCCTGCTGTATCCATTACTTTTTTGACTTCATCCATTTTCTCTCCAACAAATGCCGATGCATCAAATTTCTTTCCACGTAATGCTGCAGATTTTCCCGTGATTGATTCCATCATCATTCCAACAGTCATTCTAGATGGAAATGCATGTGGATTAATTAAGACATCAGGAGTAATTCCATCTGCAGTATATGGTAAATCTTCATTTTTTGCTAAAATTCCTAATACGCCTTTCTGTCCATGACGTGAGGCAAACTTGTCACCTATCTCAGGAATTCTCATATCTCTGACTCTAATCTTATACATTTTACCACCTTCATTTGATTGTGTCATAACAACAGTATCAACTACACCAGTTTCAGAA
This sequence comes from uncultured Candidatus Nitrosopelagicus sp., assembly GCA_964344885.1. GTDB lineage: Archaea > Thermoproteota > Nitrososphaeria > Nitrososphaerales > Nitrosopumilaceae > Nitrosopelagicus. The sequence continues at coordinate 4,697 of CAYFOW010000034.1, forward strand.
GGACGAACACCGATTGATGTATCACGTCGATATGGACCTTTAGTTTCAAACTCACGATATTCCTCCATAAACCTAGGAGGACTGGTTTTTCCAATTAAGATGTCACCGCCTGTAACAATTGACTCAGTTGCAACTATACCATCATCTTCTAACAACCTATAGGAGCGTTCACCTTTGTATCCTCTAATGTTATCTTCTGCATTTGGAATTTCAAAGCTGTCTCTCATTCCACCAGGGTATTGTTTTGATTCTGCATCATATACCCTATAGAAGAAAGTTCTACCTAATCCTCTATCAACAGATGATTTACTTAGAACTATTGCGTCTTCAATGTTATAGCCATCAAATGGTAATACTGCAACAATACAGTTTTGTCCTGCAGGTCTCTTTTCAAGACCCAGTATGCTCATTGCACGGGTGTTAACAATTGGAGTTTGAGGGTACAGCATAAAGTGCTGTCTAACATATGTACTTGTATTCATCATAGGTGTAGAGAATCCAAGACTTTGTTTTGCCATTGCAGATTCGTAAGTATTTCTAGGGGATTGATTATGCTCAGGGTATGGAATTATAGATGCACCTGCACCTAATATTGTCGAAGGGAAAATTTCGAGATGAGTGAATTTTTTCGTATTTTTATCATCAAATGTAACAAAACAGTTTTCTTCTTCATTTGCATCAATTAGCTCAATTACTCCCATTCGGACTAGATCATGCCAAGATACTAATTTTCTAGAAATTTTATCTAACAAGTCTTGAGTCAAAAGTGGTTTTCCATCTTGAATTATTATCAAAGGACGTAAAACTCTGCCAGCATTACAATTTATGTAAAGTCGTTTTGTTGCATTCTCATGACTTTCAGGTTTATGAAAAGATATTCCTATATGTGGATTGATTTTTGATGCACGTCGTAGTTCCCTAAGGGATTCGGTTAGTTTTCCACCATCATTATAGTATCCAATTAATTTTCCATCAACGAAAATTCGGGTACCGTCTTTTCTATCATTATCTTTTGCTTCAGTAAAATCAGATACTCCAAGCTCAAATAATTTTTCAATAATTTCTTCAGAAGGAATATTTTTTGATATGATTGCAGATAAAGCCATATTTTTTACAAGACCACAGTTTGAGCCTTCAGGTGTTTCACTAGGACAAATTCGTCCAAAATGAGTAGAATGGAGATCTCTTGCTTCAAAATTTGGTTGAGTTCGACTTAATGGAGATTGAACTCGTCTCAAATGGCTAATTGTAGAAAGGTAATTTGTTCTATCTAATAATTGGGTTACACCTACTCGTCCTCGACCCCAGTTCCCTGTTGCAATTGCATTATTGAGTTTATCAGATATTATTCCAGGTCTAATTGCAGCAGCTACAGCATTAATTCCACGTTTTTGTCCAGAACGTTCTAACTGATATTTCATATCACGAACAAGATTTCTAAATGCAGTTCTGTATAGATCAGCAAGCATTTGACCTGCAAATTTTATCACTTTATTTCCATAATGATCTTTATCATCAGGTCGAATCCAACCAATTTTTAATTCTAATAATTTGCATGCAGCTTCACCTAGGAAAAATGCTTTTTCTTTTCTGTTTTCAGTGTGTTTTCCTAAGTGAGGTAAGAGTCCCCAATCTAGCAATGTTTCAGCTCGTTTGATTTGGAATTCCTCAAGCATTCCAGGAGCGATTCGTTTACTGATGTACACAATTGCATCTTTAGAGGTGTTAACATCACCAACTTTTTCAAACGAACCCTCAAGAAGATTTTGTATTTCATCATTTAGAGATACTGCGCCTGCAATTTCTTTATCTGACTCTAAACCTAGTGCACGCATCAATGTTACAACAGGTATATCTACTGGTGAGCCAGGAATTTTTGCGACAATTAACCCATCATCTTTTAAAATTAATTCTAGTTTTGCCCTGTAACCGACAATTGAGGAATAGACTTTAGCCTTTAGTACTTGTTTTCCACCAATTTTTTCACTATCAACCATTATCTTATTGTAAGATAGATCTTCTAATCCTACAATAACACGTTCAGAACCATTTATGATAAAATATCCACCAGGATCATTTGGATCCTCACCATGATCAATTAATTTTTGCTCTGAGAAATTTCTTAATATGCATGCATTTGATTTTACCATTACAGGCATATCACCGACATGAATAAATCTGGATTCTAAGATTTTTCCATCTTCAACAACACTTGATTCCATCATTATTGGTGCCACATATGAGACATTTCTTAATCTAGATTCAGCAGGAGTGATATGAGTTATAGAACCATCTAATTCCATCATACGTGGTTGTTGTAATTTTATTTTACCTAGTTGGATTTTATATGGATATTCAGCATTTTCTATATCTATTTGACCTACTTCTTCAATTATGCTTTGTAATCCAGTTTCTAAAAATTCATCAAACGAGTTAAGATGTTGACGAGCTATACCTTCTCTTTTTAGAATATTTTCAATTACAGGCCAACGTTTGGTAGATTGAACACTCATACCTCAACCACATACCTATAGTAGATACTTTCGCCTGCAGTAGGGCTATTTCTAGTGATTTTAATCATATCACCTGGTTTTACACCTAGTCCAATTATTGCAGGATCATTTACAAAAATCAAAGGAAGTTCAGTTGGTTTACAATTGTACTGCATCAGGACCTGTTCAGCTTCTTTTTTTGTCATGATTTCATGCTTTGGGACATAAATATGATTTGGTACAAGAATAATATTTTTTTTAGTTGCCATAAGTCAAACCTCCATGAATGCCACTAGCTAAGGATAAGAATAAGCAATACAATTACTGAAAATCTCAGAGTGGTTAATATATATTTAATCTGTATTATTAGATCTATTTTTTGTATTTTGTCAAGAATCTTTTTTGTATTATTAAATAATTAGTAAAACTAGATTTTTTCATGCAAAATGTAAAGTATATATTATTTTTTGGAATCATGATTTTAGTATTAATTATATCACCACAAAATGTTTTAGCTCAAGAAGATACAGAACAAGATGGAATAACAGTATCAACTGATAAAAAAACTTATGAATCAGGAGAAGAGATACTGATTTCAGGTTTTGTAGAGACAAAATTTGCCGAAATGTATGTAATGATGCAGATAATTTCAGATAAAGGAAATTTGGTGAGCGTTGACCAGATTGTCGTAAAACAAGATAATTCTTTTGAGACTAGCCTGATTACTGGAGGAACATCTAATGAAATTGGAACATATACAATTAGGGTTTTTTATGGAGTAGATAGCAAGTACAAGGCTGCAACAACATTTGATATAATTAGTTCAACTCAAATGGTGAAATCACCAGTAACTAAAGAAGTAATTATTACACCAATAACTCCAGAATCAATTGAATCAAAGATTATTGAAGGGGTATCAGATTTTGACATTGGTTATAAAATTTCAGGAGGAGAGATAATCAGCATAATACCAAATTTAGAGGATGTTTCATTAATAATTAACATAAATGCAGAAAATGATGTGGAGTTAGAGATTACATTATCAAAAGAAGTTATAGATACAGATTCAGAATTCATAGTATTAGTTGATGGAAAAAAGACAAATTTCTACCAAATTGAAGAGATCAATTCTAGGACTTTAACAATATCATTTCCTGCTGGATCAAAACAGATTGAGATATTTGGAACGTTTGTGATTCCAGAATTTGGCACAATTGCTGCAATGATCTTAGCAGTTGCAATAGTATCAATTATTGTAGTATCTGCAAAAACGAGACTTAGCCTAGTACCAAGATATTAAATTTATTAATTTACATACATAAATAGGACTACCTTAAATCTTAGATAGATGTATTCGTATAGGAAAACATTATCAACAGTATCATTTGTATTGCTTGCCGCAACATTAGTCGCTGTATTAGGACTAAACACTGCTTATGCAGATAGCGGCATGTCAATTACAGTAAGTGCCGTAGATAAAGGTACAACCATCAATGTAAGTGGTATGACAGACAGAAGTAATGATGTAATCATTCAAGTTTTTGCACCAAATGGAAATCTAGTTACTATTGATCAGATTCCAGTTATAGGTGACAAATTTGATGCAAAAGTCAAAACAGGTGGAAATCTATGGAAGCAGGATGGAATGTATACTATTACTGCAAGACAAGGAGATGCATCAGTATACAATCTTTCAGTACAAGTTAAGATCACTTCAGGAATGACAGTTGAGACAACTGTTTCTGAATCAAGTATAACTGTAGATGCATCTACAGGTCAAGAGATTGTCAGTATTACAGAAAGTACAACAGGGTTATCAATTTCTGCAAATGCTATTGAGGGATCCACCACAATTGACATAAGTGGTCAGACAGATACAACCATCAATGATGTTACATTAACAATAACATCTCCAAATGGAAATATTGTATCAATTGATCAAATATCTCCAAATATAGATGGAAGTTTCATGGCATCAATTACTACTGGAGGACCTCTATGGAAGCAGGATGGAATGTATACTATTACTGCAAGACAAGGATCTGGTTCACTTTATCAAGATTCAACACAAGTTGAGATAGTTGATGGCGCTGTAATTCCAGAATTTGGCACAATTGCTGCAATGATCTTAGCAGTTGCAATAGTATCAATTATTGTAGTATCTGCAAAAACGAGACTTAGCCTAGTACCAAGATACTAGGAAAATCAATTCTTTTCTTTTGTATTTTTTATATATACATAAATAACGAATAATTAGATTTCAAACAAGATGAACAATCGTACGACGTACGTGCTAATAGCTATTCTGGCTGCAGCCGGAACAGGTTTTACATCACCCGCATTTGCCGATGTTCCAATATCAATATCAGCAGATAGTGATGTGTATGATCACTCATCTACAATAGTCATAACAGGACAAGTTGCCAATGTTAGATCAGGCGTTCCAGTTACCATGACTGTCGTAGGTTCAAATGGAAATCTAGTTACTATTGATCAAATTAATGTAAATAGTGATGGTAGTTTTTCAACAGAAATTAGTACTTCAGGTTCTCTTATGAAATATGATGGTGTATATACCATCAAAGTCACTTATGGTTCATCATCAGTTACTGACAAAGTAACAGTAGAACTAACAGGTGGCGAAGCATTAAGAACACCAAGTACAACTACTAAAGCTCCTGCAGTAGAGAAAAAACATTATGAAATAGTAGATTTAATGAGTGAAGTTAATTACAACATCAATGGTGGAGATGTCACCAGCATTACAGCTAGCACACATGAAAACGCACTAGTGATTGGAATTGACACAATGGATGATGGAGAAATAACTGTCACATTATCAGAAGATGTGATTACAGCACTCCCTGATGGCTCATTTGTAGTTCTTGTTGACAATGAACAATCAGATGATGCAATGCAAAATGGTAATAAGATGACCATTCCATTTGATTACGGAACACAAGAAATTGTGATTATAGGTAGTCATGTAGTTCCAGAATTTGGCACAATTGCTGCAATGATCTTAGCAGTTGCAATAGTATCAATTATTGTAGTATCTGCAAAAACGAGATTAAGTATAATGCCAAAATACTAGAAAACTCTTTTTCATTTTTATTTTTATTTTGTTCAGAATATCAAATTTACAGTAAAGGAAATATACAATCAGCGTAAGACTGTCATATGGAAAAAATATTAATTTTATTATTAATAATTAGTGCATCAATTATTTTCACAGAATCAGTATTTGCCCAAGTGGAAGAATTAGGAGAGGGAGAGGAAAATATCGATGTAATAACAATAACAACATCACAGAAGATCTATGAAGAAGGGGATAATATCACAATATCAGGAAAAGTGGAGTCTATTTTTGAAGGAATGCCAGTAACAATACAGATATTTCGTGACGAAACATTAGTTGATATTGCACAGATTGAGGTAGCTCAAGATGGACAGTTTACAAAAAATTTCAGAGCACTTGGACCTATGTGGAGTTCAGATGGAGTTTACCTTATTAGAGCATTATACAGTATAGACGACATAGCAGAAGTAGAGTTTGAATTTTTTACTAAAGCAACATCAGAAACATCATCTATGTTTGAAGTAGAGATTCCAAATGAAGGAACATTTGATATAAAGTATACAATCAAAGGAGGACAAGTCAATGATATAGCAATACAAAAAGAAAGGTTATCTATTGAAATCGATATTGAAACTAGTAGTAATGGGTGGATAACATTAGAGTTACCACGAGACAGTATTGATGCAAAGAAGCAAGACGGGTCAGATGGAATATTTATTATTTTATTAAGTACAAATGAAAATGAAGATGTTATTGAAGTTTCATATGAAGAAATTTTATCCACAAATAAATCAAGAATTATTAAGATTGATTTTGAAGAAGGTGATAAGAAGATAGAGATTATTGGTACATTCGTGATTCCAGAATTTGGTACATTCGTTGTAATGATTTTATTAATTGCAATGATATCAACAGTAGTATTTACTAGAACAAAATTTGTACAGTCTAGTGATTAGAAATTATACTTTGCCCGGTATGGCGAAAAGTTACGTAATTCAGTAACAACTTTTTTTATAATTGTAACAATTTGATCAACTTGATCAAATGTATTACCATGACCAAAAGTAAGACGTAATGAACCGCTAATTTGTTCATGTGAAAATCCCATTGCCTGTAGAACATGAGATGCTTTTTGTGTATGTACAGAGCATGCAGAACCAGTTGAAGCCTCAATTCCATTCTCATCAAGTTTTATGATAAGATCTTCACCATTTATGCCAAGAAAAGTAAGATGCACGTTATTAAAAATTCTTTGAGTAGAATGACCATTTAATGTAACATAAGGTATTTCAGAAGTTATTTTGTCAACTAATAGTTTATGCAATGTGTAAAAATGCTGCATATTTGATAAGAGAGAATTTTTAGCAATTTCACATGCTTTGCCAAATCCAACAATACTTGCCACATTTTCGGTACCAGAACGTAGACCATTTTCTTGTCCTCCACCATAAATCAATGAATTTAGTTTAAGGCCATTTCGAACAAACAAAGCACCAACTCCTTTAGGCCCATTAATTTTATGAGATGAAATTGATAATAGATCTATACCAGATTTTTTTACATCAATTGGGAACTTTCCAATTGCCTGAACTGCATCGGTATGAAATAAAACATGTTTAGTTTTACAAATATCAGAAATTTCCTGAATTTTTTGTATAGTACCAACTTCATTGTTAGCAAACATTATGCTAACTAGAATTGTTTTTTCAGTAATTGAATTTTTTAAGAGACCAATATCAATTTGCCCATATTCATCTACAGGAAGATAGGTAATAAAGAAACCGTCCTGTTTTAATTTTTTACATGGTTCAAGGATTGCATCATGTTCAATCATTGAAGTAATAATATGGTTTTTTTCTTTAGTGATAGGAAATCCATTTAATGCAGTATTATTTGATTCAGTACCACCAGATGTAAAAAAAATTTCATTTGGTTCAGCATTAATTAATTCTGCAACCTGTTTTCGTGCTTTCTGAATTGCCTTGTTTGCTTTGCGACCAAGTTTATGTATAGATGAAGGATTTCCAAAATTTGTAGCAAAATAAGGAATCATTTCTTCAACTACATCATTATGAACTGCAGTCGATGCAGCATTATCAAGATAAATCATTTCAAGATCACATTTATTTTTCCTGGACTATAACCATTGTAATCAATTAAAACTGATGAAAAACCAATCTGTTTTAATTTTTCTTCAATTTTTTTTTGATTTATAGGATTGGTGATGTGAGGTAACTCATTTATGTTAACTTCTATTTTTGCAATACCGTTAAGATCTCGTACGCGCAGTTGACTAACACCAGAGATATGCCTAATCATTCTTTCACCCATTTCAATTCTTGCTAATTTTTCAGAGGTGATCCTTTGACCCCAAGGTATCCTTGATGCAAGACATGAATTTGACGGTTTATCAAAGACAGATAGATTAACAGATTTAGCAATTTTACGAACTGTTTTTTTAGTAAAACCTAATTCAGCTAAAGGACTTCTAATATTATTTTCTTCAAGTGCAACAAGTCCAGGCCTATAATCACCCAAATCATCCAAGTTTGTACCATCAACAATTAAATCAAAATTTTTTTCATTAGCAATTTCTTGTAAATGACATCCTAGTTCATGTCTACAATAGTAACACCGTTTTTCGTCATTACGACTGAAATTTTCTTGTAACAGTTCGTTATAAAAAATAGTTTGATGCGGAATTCCAATTTCAGAACAGATTGTTTTTGCAGAAATTAATTCTTCATTAGATAATGTTTTGTAATCAGCAGTAACTGCTAAGGAATATTTTCCAAGCGTATGAAATGCTCCATATGCAACAAGTGCACTATCAACACCTCCAGATAAAGCAACAAGTACATTATCTTTATCAGAAAACCAATCAAGGAGATTTTGAAGTGGATTCATTATAATGCCTCAGATATTTTTTGTCTTAGAATTAATTCAGTTTCTTGGAATGAGATACCAAGAGATTTTGAAACAGAAAAGATATCATCAAATTCAATTTTAAATTTCTTATTTTTCTTATCAGAAAGTTTGTATTGTATTGTAAAATCGATGTCGTTTATATTCACAGATAGTGAATGTAAAGTTCTGGGTAGGATTATCCTATCAGACACTCTTCTTCTAATTCCAAGAGTCCCAGTCTCAGAGAACAATAATTCTGTAATTTGCGATACAGTAGATTCATCACATATAATTGAGATAATATTGGTAGGTCTACCTTTTTTAGTAATTGCATTAGAAATAGTCACATCTTTAGCACCTTCAGACATTACTTTTTCTATCAGATTTCCCAATATTTCACCAGATACATCATCCACATTTGTTTCAAGAATTGTTATAGTATCAGAATAAATTGATTTATCATTTTTACCTAAAACAAGTTTTAATGAATTAGAAAAATCCGGATAATCACGTTTTCCAGCACCATATCCAATTGAAGAAATTTTCATCACAGGGTAAAATATAGAACAAGAGTTCACAAGACTTTTCAGAATACATGCACCTGTAGGAGTAGTCATCTCATCAGATACTGGTCCACCTTTAGTAATTATCTCGGAATTTTTGAAGATTTCTAAAATTGCGCCTGCAGGATTAGAGGTGATGCCATGAGAAAAAGAGAAGGTTCCACCACCAATTGCTACAGGAGTAGATATTATTTGTTCAGAAAATAAATTTAGATCATCTAGAGCAATTGCAGTACCCACAATATCAATCACAGTATCAATACTTGCAGCCTCATGAAAATGAACAGAGTTATGTGGTTCATTATGTACAAGTGATTCAGAATTAATAAGAAGGTCAATACTAGATTCTGCAAATTTTTTTGCAGAAACTGAAAGAGATATCTCAGATATCAAAGAGATGATACAAGATTTAATTTCAGATGCTTTTCGTTCGTGAAAATTTTCAGATAAATCAAGTTTAAGTTGTGTTGATGCAATTCCATGTTTTTTGACTTTTTCAAACGACATATGATTAATTTTTGAATCAGGAAAGTAATTTCGGACTTTTAGAACTCCAGAAATTATTTTAGAGTCATTTGCCCCTAAATCAACTAATGAGGATAGAATCATATCACCAGAAATTCCAGCAACCTGAGAATCAATAACTAATACCATATATTCAGAATTCAAAAAATGCATATAAACTCTATCTGAAAATAAATTAATCTCAAATAGATTTAATTATCCTGAAATTTTAGTCGGCACATGATTACTATCGTTGGTGCAGGAAAAGTAGGTGGGGATGCAGCATTATTTTCAGCATTGAAGAAATTAGATGATCAGATTTTGCTTTTAGATATTGCAGAAGGACTTCCACAAGGAGAGGCTATGGATATTAACCATATGTTATCTGAACAAGGAATTGATGTAGAAGTAAAAGGCTCAAATGATTATGCAGATATGAAAGGCTCAAAAATTGTCGTTGTGCCAGCTGGTGCAGGAAGAAAGCCAGGGATGACAAGAGAAGACTTACTCAAGATTAATGCAGGAGTTATCAAAAGCGTTGTAGATAATATTAAGAAATATGCAGATGAAGCAATGATTATTCCAGTTACAAATCCATTAGATCCAATTGCACAAATTGCATATAAAACATCAGGATTTGAGAGAAATAGAATTTTTGGCATGGGTGGAATGTTAG
>CAYFOW010000035.1:0-14740 GCA_964344885.1 uncultured Candidatus Nitrosopelagicus sp.
ACATCCAAAAATCTTAAAGTGATTTGATATTCACCATCATAACCTTTTACAAAGCCTGATACAACAACATCATCATTTTGTACATATGTGGGTAATTCAGTATTTACAGATAATGGAGGAACTGTTCCAGAATCCAGAGTCGCTGCATAAATTGAACTGGATAAACCAGATGACAATATAATTAAGGATAAAATCACCATCATCGATCTCCCCAGCAGATGCATATCAAAAAAAAGAACGTCTATTGGTATTTATGTTTTAATTAAGAAAAATCTTCTCTAAATTGTCCAAATTTTCATATATTTTATTTCATATCCAAACCTTGACTTTAACTATTTCTAGAATAAAATAATGTAAATGAGTTTAAAAAAAATTCAAGTATTACAGATTTCTTTTTTTGCAATTTTATCATCATTTGTAGTAGAGATATCAATTGGATTTTTTTCAAATAGTCTTGCATTAATTACAGATGGAGTTCATGCATTATTAGACGGCATAGTTACTGCCATTTTATTACTTGCCACAAAAATGGCCAATAAACCACCAGACGAGGAACATACCTATGGACATGGGAAAATTGAATCGTTGGGCGGATTGATTGGAGGAATTGCAATTTTACTTATTGCTGCATTTTTTATTTTTGAAGCCATTAATGGGATTCAAAATGGAGATCCAAATGTAATTCCAGGATTTATTGCAATTTATGCAGCTATGTATACAATTGGAATAGATGTGTTTAGGGTAATTATTCTGAGCAGAGCCATAAAAAGAACAGATGGTGTAACACTCAAAGCTGATTTTTATCATGCATTCATGGATTTAGGTTCAACAATTGTAGTAATTATTGGCATAATTTTTGTCACATTAGGATTCTATCAAAGCGATTTTCTTGCAGCAATGATTTTAGGAGTTCTTTTAGTATATCTTAGTTTGAAACTTATCTACAAAACATCATCAGATTTAGTGGATACTATTCCTACAAAAATGGTTAAACAAGTAAGAGAAATTGTCAAAGAAACAAAGGGAGTTGTAGACGTAGAACAAATCTTAATGAGAAAATCAGGAGAAGAGATTTTTGCAGACATCACAATCACATTAAAGGGAGATACAAGTTTTGAAAATGCTCATGAGATTTCAGTAGATGTTGAGAAAAATATCAAAGAAACTCTACCTAATTCAAAACCAGTAATTCATTTTGAACCAAGTTGGGACAGTGTTTCTAAAAATTCAAAAATAAATGATATTGTATTAGCATTATCAGACGTAAAAGGAGTTCACAATATCAACACATATTCATCAGAAGGAGAGATTTTTGCCAGCTTACATGTTATGGTAGATGGAAAAATTAAGTTATTTGAAGCACATGAAATTGCAGATAAAATTGAAGAAAATATTTCAAGAGAAATTTCAGAGGTTAAACATATTACAATTCATCTTGAACCATTTACAACAATCCCGACAGAAATGAAGTTAGGGACAATTTCTAGAGAAGACATCATAAGAATTGTTTCCAATCACAAAGAAGTAAAAAAAGTTGGCAAAGTCATAATGTTGTATTTTCAAAACATACAAAAAATTGACATCGAATGTTCATTTGATAGAGATTTACAGATAGAAAAAGTACATGATATTACATCATATATTGAACAAGATATTCGTAAAAAATTCAAAAATGCTATAATTACAATTCATCCTGAACCAAATTAATTTTTGAGAAACAGAATGAATTCATAATTTGTTAAAGAACCAAATATAACTAAGAATTTGATTATCAACATATGAAAAAATCACTCCTACTTTTTGCAATAGTTGGAGCTATGATTGGAATAGGAGTGGTGTTATTATTTTATGGATCTCAGTTATTAAATTCAGGTATGGAGATTGAGGAATTTGTTTTAGAGCCAGAAAGCTCAGTCATCATATCTACAGAATTAGATTTGGAGAAAGGATCACAAGGAGTTTTTGCAATTAAATCATCAGGAGAGATTCAAAATATTAACACAGATTTGTATGATCCATCAGGATATAATATTAATTCAGAAATTGTAGATATTGGTTCATTTGAAAAAACTTTTGACATAAAACTCACAGGAGTTTATGAATTGTCAATTTCAAATCAATTTGACAGTAAAGCAGAAGTAATAGCTGGGATAGGGTATTTACCTGAAGATTATGCAGTCAAACTAGCTCAAGTTGGATATATTTTAGTTATCACAGGTTTAGTAGGGTTAGTAGTTGTCGGAATAGTTGTGTTTATAAAAAGAAATTAAATTAATTCAGAAAACTGTCTAATTCAGCCATACCATCATCAATATGTTTAAAATTATCATTATCTTCAATAATTGCTGCAAGTTTGTCGCCATCTACTTTAAGCATAATATCGTTAGTCAGAACAGATTTTTCAATAAATTTATGATCAATTAGATATTGTAGACGCTTCTGAATTTCTACTTCTGAAATTCCAAGTAAATTAGATAAATAAACACAGGATTTTGGTTCATTTTGTAACAGTTCAAGTATTTCAGATATCTGTGGATCAAATATCATATCCAAAATCTTTTGTTTATCAAACGTCGTATCAGACATAATTGAATATAGACAAATTTGTTATATAACTCAATTTTGAATGACGATATATTAAGCAGCATGGTTTTTAATGGGGATATAGAGAATTTCGATACTTGAGTCAAGAATTTCAGCATATTGTAAGGATTTTAGGAAACGATATTCCAGGTGAAAAAAATTTGTTAACAGGTCTTACTCAAATTCGTGGAGTAGGATATATGTTCGCAAGAGCAATTTTAGAGGATCTTAATGTTGCAAGTAATAATAACATAGGAGATCTTACAGAAGACCAAGTAAAATTAATTGAAAAAATTCTTCAAAACCCTACAGAATCAGGATTTCCACAATGGTTTTTGAATAGACGAAGAGATGTTGAAACAGGAAATGATTTGCACCTCATTACTTCAGATATTGAATTTACAGTTAGAAATGATGTTGAACGGGAAAGAATAACAGGGAGTTGGAGAGGTTATAGACACATGTTTGGATTAAAAGTACGCGGACAACGTACTAGATGTACTGGAAGAAGAGGAGGAGCCGTAGGAGTTGCTAAAGGTGGTAAAGTAATGCCACAAAAAAGTTCAGGTCCTGCAGCACCAGCTGCCCCAGGAGCACCAGCTACTGAAGCAAGCGATAAACCAAAAGAGGAAGCAAAAGAGTAGATCTTAATGGGAGACCCAAAATTACCACGTAAAGTTTGGAGAAAACCAAAGAGACCTCTAAATTATGATTTAATGATGGAGGAATTAAAAACTCTAGGGACATTTGGGTTAAAGACAAAGAAAGAATTATGGAAAGCACATACAGAGTTATCAAGAATTAGGCATCAAGCAAGATTACTTCTTGCATTAAGACAAGAGGATAGAGAAAAGAAAGAGCCAGTATTAATGGCATCACTAATAAAAAATGGTCTTGTAGGAGACAATGCAACTTTAGATGACGTATTAAACCTACAAGTAACAGATCTTTTATCACGTAGACTGCAAACTGTAGTTCAAAAGAAATTATATTTTAAAACACCATACCAAGCAAGACAAGCAATTGTTCATGGACATATTATGATTGGAGAAAGAATAATTGACATTCCATCATATACAGTAAGAGTTGATGAAGAATCAAACATAAAATTAAGACCTGAATCAATATTTTCTAAAATTCTTTCAAAACCAGAATCGGATCTTGGCAGTCCAGAAACTGAAAACTTTGAGGTAGAAAATTCAAATGAATCTGAAACCTCAAATAAAGAATAAGAATTTTAACAAATTATTAGAAAACAAGGTAGATTAACAATGTGTTCGATTATCGGTTATTTAGGGGATGATGATGCAGCTCCAATCCTAGTCAAGGGATTAAAAAGAATGGAGTATAGGGGATATGATAGTGTAGGAATAGCAACTGAATCAGATAATAAAATTGAAGTTAAGAAGGGGATAGGAAAAGTAGCAGAAGTTAATCAAACACATCAACTAGATTCACTAAATGGTAAAATTGGAATAGGTCATACAAGATGGGCCACACATGGAAATGTGACAGAAAAAAATGCCCATCCACATTCAAGTAATTCAGGAAAAATTGCACTAGTCCATAATGGAATAATTGAAAATTACCAAGAAATTAAAGAAATGCTACTCAAGAATGGATTTGATTTTAATAGTGAGACAGATTCAGAAGTCATAACAAATCTAATTCAGTTTTACTTTGAGAAAACAAAAGATATCAAACAAACTCTTCTAAAAACATCATCTTTGCTAAAAGGACATTATGCATTTGTCATAATGTTTGAGGATGGTACTTTAGCTGCAGTAAGATATCACGAACCATTAATTATAGGCATTATTAATGATGGTTATTTTCTATCAAGTGATGTACTAGGTTTTATTGAAAAAACAGATGATGTAATTTATCCTAATAATGGAAATTTAATTATCATTAATGGAACAAAAATGAACATATTTGATTTTAATGGAGATGAGGTCAAGTATCAAATTACAAAAGTTTCAAAAGAATTTGCAGATGCATATAAAGGAGACTATGCACATTTTACACTAAAAGAGATTTCAGAACAACCATACACAATTGTTAAAGCAGGTGAAAAAACAGAAGATAAGATAATACAAACTGCAAAAATAATTAAGAGTTGTAAAACAGTTTACATTACAGGAAGCGGCACTAGTTACAATGCAGCATTAATTGCAAAATATCTTTTTGCAAAGTATGCAAAAATAAAAACTGACGTAATAATTTCAAGTGAGATTACATTTGCACCTGAAACACTAGATTCAGATTCGGCAATGATTGCAATTTCACAAAGCGGTGAAAGTGCAGATGTGTTAGAAGCCGTGAATGTTGCAAAAAAAGAAAATGTCAAAGTTATTTCAATAGTCAATCATACAACATCAACACTAGCACAAGAATCACAAATAGTACTAGGAATGAATTGTGGTCCAGAAATAGGAGTAGCTGCAACAAAGAGTTTTACATCACAATTAGCAATAATTTACAAAATCATATCAGAGATGACAAACAAAGAAGTTAGATTAGATTTTGATTTTATTTCTAAATCAATTTTAGAAATTCTTGGAGACCATTCAGAGATTCAAAAAATTTCTAGTAAATTAAGAGATATTTCAGATATCTACGTTTTAGGAAGAGGAATTCATTTTCCAATTGCATTAGAATCAGCATTGAAATTAAAAGAATTGACATACATTCATGCAGAAGGAATTCCAGGTGGAGAATTAAAACATGGTCCATTGGCATTAATGGATGAATCAGTGTTTGTAGTCATCATCAATCCAAGTGATTCAACATTTACAGAAACATTAACGAGTGCAAGAGAAATTAAAGCAAGAGGTGCTAAGATTATTGGTATTTCTGATAAAAATAGTGATGCATATGACTATTGGATAAAAATTCCCAGTGTAGAAGAAATAGAATTTCCAATCATAGAGATGATTCCAATTCAATTATTAGCATATTATTCAGCAGTAGAAAAAGAAACCGACCCAGACTATCCTAGAAATTTAGCAAAATCAGTTACAGTCAAGTAAAAATTCGCGAGTATTCAGAATCAATTTTTTGCAATAAGATTTCTGAGTTTATTCCAGTTTTTAGTAAAGATGCTATGATACTGCCACCAGCACCTACACCTTCTTTTACAAATCCATTTGAATATGCTTGAAGACCAGAAAATTTTGATTTGTTTAATATAGGATCAATTGAGATTATGGGTACATCGTCAATTGATTCAATTAAGTTTAACATATCAGATGATTTATCATTAATGATATAAGATGTAGTTCCTAATGCAAGTTTGTTTTTATCATAACCAGTATTTTTTGCAAATGCAAGTACTGCAGCCATTTGCGTTCCTCCTGCAAGAAGAACATTACTAATTTCACTTGCGGTGCTAATCATTCCAGCAATAAAAGGAATTAAAGGATCACTTACTTGAGATATTATTTCTATAGGATTATCAGAATTACATCGTTTGAGTGCATTTTGTACAATTTCATTTTTTAATGTAGTTGGGTTTGATTCCATACTAGAGCTTACCATCATATCAATTCCTAATCCTCTCAGTGTTGCAAGAGCAGTAGTAGTACCACCAGGAATGCTTTCACCAATTATAAGACAATCAGTACAGGAAGCAAGAGTTCTACCAATTATTCTTCCAGAATCAATTGCATGTAGAACATCATCAGTTGTCATCGAAGATTCTAATGAAATATTTTTACCAGAATTCATACCAGATTCAAAAAAGGGTATGCTTGGCTTGATTTTACTTCCAGCATTAATAATTATTTGAGGTATACTTGCAGATTCTAATGCAACTTTAGTCAGTAATGCGGGGGTAGGTTTTCCATCAGGAGTCATAGGAATAGAATCAATACATTTACAGAAACCATAGTGAAGAAATTCGGCATCAGCAGGAGGAGTGTATTTTAAAGATCCAGGATTTGCCCCTGCTACTGTAATTCCAGGTATTTCACAAGTTTCAGTATATGATATTACCAACGAGAATAGAAAATTCGAATTTCTAGTGCGTTCAACAAAATCTTTGCCTTTTTGATAATTTCCTAAAATATCCAATTCATTAACTCATTAATAGTCACAGAAAAGAGTTACCCACCCATTCGCATGACAAAAGTTTCTTCATCAATTGGCTGTAAAACAGGATTTGTTAATTTTTCATCTCCAATTGTGGATGTTTTAGATAAGCCATAGTGATGACCCGGGTAGAGTATTAGATGTTCATCCATATTTGAAATAACATCAAATAAACTATGAAATAATTCACGTGCACTTCCTCCAGGTAAATCAATTCGTCCACAATTTCCTACAAATAATGTATCGCCAGAAAATACCTTACCATCGCCTACTAAACAAATACTATCAGTTGAATGGCCAGGGGTATGAAAAACACGTAGTGAAGATTTACCAAAAATTATTGAATCATTATTTTTTACAGTTTGGTTATGTGGAAGTTGAGAATTTTCATGTTGTATTATTTTTGCATCAATTAATTTTGTTAATTCGGTGTTTCCACGAGTATGATCATCATGCCAATGAGTATTTACAATGTATTTGATTTTTAGATTATTTTCATCAACTATTTTTGTAAGTTTTTCTAGTTCCCATGATGGATCGATTATAATTCCTTCAAGACTACTTTCATCATATACTATATATGAGAAATTTTGCATCGGGCCAACTAAGATTTGATGTACGATCATAATACACCATCTTCTGCTTCTGGTGGAATCCCAATCTTTTCAGCAAACAAATTTCCACATAAATCAATTCGTTTTGGAATTCCAGATTTCATTTTATGGAAGGTTACAGTCAAATCAGCTTGCACTACTTTGTTTGCAATCATACCAGAACCAGGATCAAGTCCAGATGGCACATCAACTGCAAATTTGAATGCAGTAAGAGAATTAATAAAATCAATTGCACTTGAGTGGGGCTCTCTAATATTTCCAGATATCCCAGTTCCAAAAATTCCATCAACAACTATATCATATTCAGAATCAATATTTTTCAAATCAGGTTTAACTAATAGTTGGACAGAAGGCATTTTTTTCAATAGTTCCCAATTCCATTTACATTCACTTGTTTTGATTTCATGCTCATCAGACAATAAGACAACTTTCACTTTAGAACCATAACCAGCAAGATGACGAGACATGACTAGTGCATCACCACCATTATTTCCATGTCCTGCAAAAACAAGTATTTTTTTGGTTTCTATATCAGGTACGTTTTCAATCAATTTTCGTACTGCAGCTGCACCAGCATTTTCCATCATGAATTGTCGGGGAAAACCTAACTGATGACCATTTTCTTCAATTTGATACATTTGTTCAGGAGAAATATCCATATTTTGAAATAAAATTATGGTAAAATAAGCTCTTTGGAAAAAGACTTTATTCACACAGAAATATTGTGAGGTATGACTTTGAAAAATGTGAAAAGTTCATTAGACACAATCGCAAAAACTTTGGAGAAAACTAACAAAAATAGAGAGTATATAATTAAGAATAGTAGAGACATAATTATTTTATCTAGCCAAGCAATAATTGCGGCTCATAATTTTGAATTGAATGAATCTAACCAAAAAATCAAAACTGCAAAAATTAAGCTTAAGGAATTACATAAAAAGGCAAGTGAAGATTTACGAAGGAATCTGATTGTTCCAGAACAAGAATTAGTTGAAGCCACTGCATTTTTATCAATTATGCAAGAAAAATCCATTCCATCGTCTAAAACAATGAAAGTTTCAGATACTGCATACGTTTTAGGATTGCTAGATTGTATAGGGGAGTTAAAAAGAGCTGTTTTAGATAAGATAAGAATAGGTAAATCCAAAGATGCAGAAAAAATTTTCAAAATCATGCAAGAAATGTATGAAGTTCTATATCCTTTAGCAATATATGATAAAATTGTAAAAGAATCACGAAGGAAATTGGATGTAAATAGGATGCTTATAGAAGATGTAAGAGCTGTTATCACAGAAGAAATGCGAAGAAGTAATCTAATTGACATATTAAACAAAGAACAATAAATGCGGGCGATGGGATTTGAACCCACGAACTCCTTAGAGACTAGCCCCTCAAGCTAGCGCCTTTGGCCAGGCTGGGCGACACCCGCAAGAATTAGACCTTGCAGGGTTTTTATAATCCTTCATAGAATTGACTACAAATGCTTATTCCAGTTAGATGTTTTACATGCGGGGATCTTATTGCAGATAAACATGAAGATTATCAAAATAGCGTAAAATCCGGAGAGGAACCAGGAAAAGTTTTAGATTCTTTAGGTATAACAAGATATTGTTGTAGAAGAATGTTGTTGACTAGTCTTGAAACAAGTAATCAAATTGTTCCATTCTTTGAGGCAATCCATAAGAGAAATCAAGAGATACAAGCTGAGCTAGAATAGATTGCCAAAGATTACTTCAGTGAAAGGAAGAATTCTTTACAATAGTAGAGGCAGTAAAACAATTGAAGTAGATGTAATATCAGATGATAAATTTCCTGGAAGAGTATGTGCACCATCTGGTGCAAGTGTAGGAAAATATGAGGCTACTAGTTTTCCATCAGATAAACCAGAAAATAGTTTAGAGGTTTTAAATAAAAATAAAGAGAAATTCATAGGATTAGAATCAGATGATCTTAAATCAATTCATGAAGAGATTAGAGAACTGGATGAGACTGATAATTATTCGATAATTGGAGGGGGATTAGCATTTGCATTAACTATTGCTTCAATGGATTCAGCAGCAGGTGCGTTAAATAAGCAATTATTTGAGATAATTAATAAAGAGAGTCAGTTAAGATTTCCATTTCCTCTTGGAAATATTTTAGGTGGGGGCGCACATGCAGGTCCTGGAACACCAGATATTCAAGAGATTTTAGTTTCAGCAATAGGTGCCAAGACAATCAGAGAGGCAATAGAAATCAACTTGTCAGTACACAAAGAATTACGAAATGTGATTGAAAGAAACGATCCTAGTTTCACAAACGGTAGAGGTGATGAGGGAGGATGGGCTCCAAAATGCGATAACTACAAAGCTTTAGAATTATCAGCAACTGCATGTGAGAATTTAGGGTATACATTAGGCAAAGAAGTTTCGTTAGGAGTGGATTTTGCTTCATCAACACAATGGAATGAGGAAAATAAGAAATATGATTACAAAAGAGCAGGGTTTGAAAATGACCCAGAAGAACAAATTGAATTTGCAGCAGAAATAATTGAAAAGTTCAAATTAATTTATGCCGAAGATGCAGTTCATGAAGAAGCATTTGAAGAAATGTCTGAATTATCTGCCAAATTTCCAAAAACACTGATCACAGGAGATGATCTCACCGTAACAAATGATAAAATCTTGAGAAAAGCTATCGAGGTAAAAGCATGTAATGCTGCAATTCTCAAAGTCAATCAAGCAGGTAGTTTATACGATGCATTAGAATTTGCAAATACCGCAAATCAGAACAATATTAGATTAATTACATCACATCGCTCAGGTGAATCAAATGATTCACAGATATCCCATATTGGAATTGGAACAGGTTCAAAAATGCTCAAAGTAGGTATTGTAGGCGGGGAAAGAGTAGCAAAGCTCAACGAATTGATTAGACTTTCAGAGCATGATTTAATACAAGGTATGGCAGAGATTTAAAATCGTAAAATGAGCCAACAAACAGAAGTTTCAGATATTAAAAAGAAAATACTAGCTACAGGGATTAGAGTAGGTACATCTGTTAAAACAAAATTCATGACTCCATTCATCACAAAAGCCAGTCCTGAAGGCTTGTATATGCTAGATATGGATATCACACTAAACAGGATTGAAACTGCTGGAAAATTCATTAGTAAATTTGATATCAAGAAAGTGATAGTTTGTACTGGAAGAGCATATGCTGAGACACCAGTTGAAAAATTTTGTGAGGTTACAGGTGCAACGATGATTGAAGGTCGTTTTATGCCTGGTACACTTACCAATCCATCATTATCATATTATATTGAACCACAACTAGTAATCATTTCTGATCCTCAAGTAGATGCTCAGGCCGTAACTGAAGCTACAAATGCAGGAATTCCAGTCATCGGTGTTTCAAATACAGATAATGTTACATCCAAAGTTGATCTTGTCATACCAGCAAACAATAGAGGTAGAAAATCACTGGCTACAATTTATTGGCTGTTGGCACATCATTATCTTTTAGAAAGAGGTGAACTAAAGGAAAATGAAAAGATGAAGTATGAAATTGATGATTTTGAGACAAAGACTGCAGACGTAGAAGAAGAATTATAGAACTAAATTTACAAAAAAATATTTGAAATCAATTTCATCTGCACCAGGAAAAATAATTCTTTTTGGTGAACATTTCGTAGTTTATGGAATTAAAGCAATTTTATGTTCAATTAACAAAAGGGTTACAGTCACAACTGAATCTATTGAAAAAAAAGTAATCATAATAAATTCAGATTTAGGTACAATAACAGCTTCAGTATCAGAGTCAGATAGAATAAAAAATTCATTTAGTCCATTTCTCTTTTTAGCAAAAAAAATGATAGATAGATTCCAATTTTCAGGAGGACTAAACATTACAATTAGTTCGGAAATTCCTACAGGTGTGGGTCTTGGTTCGTCATCTGCATGTTGTGTTGCAGCAGCAGCATCAATTTCAGGCATATTTTCTGAATTTTCAAATGATGACATTCTTGAGTTAGCAATAGAAGCAGAAAAAACTATTTTTCCAAATACATCAGGTGCAGATTGCACTGTATGTACATTTGGTGGAATTATGGAATATTGCAAATCACAGGGATTTAAGAAAATCGATAATATAGTAGAAAATTTAGATTTACTAATAATTAATTCAATGGCATCTCATTCAACAAAAAAAGTTGTAGATAAAGTGAAGAGTTTTAAAGAAAAGAATGAAAAGAGGTTTTTAGAAATTTGTGAATTAGAAACAAAATTAGTTAGAGAGGCAAAACTAGATTTAAAAAATAATAATTTAAATGCGTTAGGAAATAAAATGTCTGTTAATCAAAAATTTCTAGAAGAGATTGGCATATCAAATAATGTATTACAAGAGATCATTAACGATGTGAAGGATTTTTCATTAGGTTCAAAAATTACAGGTGCCGGAGGAGGAGGCTGTATTATTTCATTAATTAGATCAGATAGTCATAGAATAGAATCAGAAAAAATATTCAGAGGAATTGAATGTTACTTTACAAAAATAGGAGTAAAGGGTGTGACAAGAGAGTTCATATGAAAATGAAATTAAATTACGTTAATAATTGGCTGTTTATAATGATGTGTGATAAGAGATGATTTTGATAAAACTCGGAGGTTCAATTATTACAAATAAAGAGAAGCCATTATCAGTGAGAAGAAATACGATTGAAAATATTGCTAAAGTAATCAAACGAATTAAAGAACCGGTAATTGTTGTTCATGGAGGTGGTTCATTTGGTCATTATTGGTCTGTGAAATACGACATGCACACAAAACCATCAAGATATGATTTACGAGGGGTATCAGTTGTGAAAAATTCAATGATTGAGTTAAATAAAATAATTTTAGACATTATGTTAAAAAATAAATTAAATCCATACTGTCTTCCACCTACAGATTTTATGATAGGAAATAAACCAATTTCAAAGAAAATATTGGAGATTGAAAAGATTGCAAGATCAGGACTGGTTCCAATTACTTTTGGAGATGCATTATGGAATGGAAAAAATCAATCATACATACTTTCAGGAGATAAAATAATGACAATGTTAGCAACAAAACTTAAACCAAGACTTTCAATTTTTGTATTAAATGAGGATGGAGTGTATTCAAATATGAAAACAAAGGAATTGATTTATGAAATGAGAGATCAAAAACCATCAATTTCTAATAATTTAATGGATGTTACTGGAGGAATGACAAGAAAAATGGAAGAGGCAAGTAAAATGTCAAAAAAAGGATTAAAAGTATTTTTTGTAAATGGTAACAAACCAGAAAGAATTATTTCAGCAATTCAAAAAGGAAAGTTTGAAGGTACTTTGTTCAGGTGAATGATGTGAGCGAATATGTAATTTTAGTTGATAAGAATGACAATCCAATTGGAACTGAAGAGAAGGTAAAGTGTCATTTACCAAACGGAAAGTTACATAGAGCGTTTACAGCACTAATTTTTGATAAACAAAACAGACTATTGTTAGGAAGAAGAAGCTCAGAGAAGATGTTATGGCCCGGAGACTGGGATGGAACATTTGCAAGTCATCCAAGAGAATCAGAAACATATGTTTCATCAGGGGAAAGAAGAATGCCTGAAGAGATGGGAATTATTGAAAAGGTGGATTATTTTAATAAATTTGAATATCATGTAGAATACAAAGACATTGGTTCAGAAAATGAAATTTGTGCAACATTAGTCAGCGTAGTTGATAGATATGAGGAAGAAAACATAGTAAAAGATGAGATTAGCGAAATAAAGTGGATTTCATCAGATTCACTTGCATCAGAATTAAAGATAAATCCAGAGATTTATTGTCCATGGATGATTATTGCACTATATTATATTGCAGACACAAATGATGGAATGAAACAAAAATACGAAAAACTAATTTCAGAATGGACAAAAGATGAAATGAAAGAGGTTTTGGAAAAATCCATTCAAGTTCATATAAAGGATAAGAATTGGAGATTGTTAAAACAATGAACAAAAAAGCTATTGAAAGAAATGCAAGGACAGTAGATAGATTTCTTATTTCAAAGATTAATGGAAAACCAGATTTGTTGTACAGAGCAGCATCCCATTTAATTGTAAATGGAGGAAAACGTCTTAGACCATTTATGGTTTTAAAGAGTTGTGAAATGCTCAATGGAAAAAGAGCTAATGCAATCCCAGCAGCATGTGCAGTAGAGATGATTCACAATTTCACTCTTGTTCATGATGACATAATGGATAATGATGAGATGAGACATGGAGTTCCTACAGTTCATAAAAAATATGATGAATCAGTTGCCATTTTAGCTGGAGATGTATTATATTCAAAAGCATATCAGGTAATCTCTTCAAATTCAAAAATTAGCTCAAAAGCAATACATAATCTAGTTACGAATCTGTCAAAATCATGTGTAGAAGTATGCGAAGGGCAGGTACTTGATATCAAAATGGCTGAAGGTAAAAGAATTCCATCACAGAAAGAATATATTGAAATGATTGAAAAAAAGACAGCCGCATTATTTGAGGTATCCTGTGCTATGGGGGCAATTTGTGCAGGAAAAAAACAAGAAGATGTAAAAAATTTATCAACATTTGGGAAAAATTTAGGAATTGCATTTCAGATTACTGATGATTTGATAGGGGTTTTAGGTGATCCTAAGGTAACTAAGAAACCAGTTGGAAATGATCTTCGTGAAGGAAAAAAATCATTACCAATCCTTTTAGCAATTAATCGCGCAAAAGGCAGTAATAAAAAAGAAATTCTAGAAGTATTTGGAAATACAAAGGCATCTAAAAAGAAGATTGAAAGTGCAGTAAATGTAATTCGAGAGCTAGGAATTGAAGAAGATGTAAGAAAAGAGGCTTCAAGGTATTCTAGTAGAGCAAAAAAATCACTTGACAAATATTCAGGACTTGCAAAAGCAGAGTTAATTTCATTGCTTGATTTTGTAGTTAAAAGGAGTTTGTAGTTTGGATGAAAATTTAAGAAAGAAAATTCAGAAGTTGGCTTTACAAAATGCAATAGAACATGATGGAGTCACAAAAGATAAAATCGTTTTATCAAAGGCATTAGGAATTATTCCAGAATTAAGAAGTAATGTCAGAGAATCTCTTTCAGATATTACAAATATTGTTTCAGAGATTAATGAATTAGGATTTGAAGGGCAAAAAGATCTAGTACAAAACGAATTTCCAGAAATACTAAAAATTAAATCAACTCATAAAGAGCAAAGAGAAGGATTTCCAAAATTAGAGAATGCACAGCAAGGAAATGTCGTAACAAGATTTCCACCAGAACCAAATGGATACCCACACATTGGACATGCAAAGGCTGCAATCATCAATGATGAATATGCAAAAATGTATGGTGGTAAGCTTGTTTTAAGATTTGATGACACAAATCCAGCTGCTGAAAGATTAGAGTTTTTTGCAGCAAT
>CAYFOW010000036.1:0-14727 GCA_964344885.1 uncultured Candidatus Nitrosopelagicus sp.
GCATGCATTCCATCAATGAATGTATGCGCAATACCTGAGTATGAAACGACGACTCCTGCAAGTCCAATTGCGGTAAGACCGCCCCCTGGCATTATCAAGTCCCAATTACTCAATTTAGCTAATCTCGATTTTTTGAATAATTAAATCCTTTTGAAAGGGCATAGATCCAATCCGAATGGAATAAATCCTTTCTTGAAGCGTAGATTTTCGTTGGGACTAAAGGAGTTTGTGGAGATTTCAAAGCCGCGTATAGTGGTTTTGCTTGTAATTACTGCAGTTACCTCAATGTACGCTGCAAGCAAACTCATTGGCCCTGAACTTGATCCTATGGGTCTATTTCATATCATAATTGCAGGAACGCTTGCTTCTGCTGGCTCTAGCGCCATGAATCACTACTATGATCGAGACATTGATCCAAAAATGAAGCGTACAAGCAAAAGGCCAATACCTTCTGGACGAATTGGTGCAAATACCGTTCTAGGGTACGGTCTAGGTGTAAGCATTCTTGCAGTTCTCTATGCGTATTTATTCATAAATCCACTTTCGACATTTTTCATAGCACTTGGAATATTCTTTTACGTAATCATATACACTGCATGGCTCAAACGCCGAAATTGGTCAAATATCATAATTGGTGGATTTGCAGGAAGCGCTGCATCAATGGCAGGTTGGTCAGCAGCTACTGGTTCAATTGATCCTTTAGGATTTTTGGTAGGATTTTTGGTATTCATGTGGACCCCATCTCATTTTTGGTGCCTTGCAATGAAGATTCGCGACGATTATGCAGAAGCCAATGTCCCAATGTTGCCTGTATTAATTGGAATGGAGCGTACCTCAAAGTACATCTTACTTTCAACTCTGGTCTTGCTACCTTACTCATTTATGCTGTATGCATTTGGAATGGGACTCGTATACATGGTGTTTGCCGCAGTATCTGGTGGTCTGATGCTTGCATACCACTACAAACTAACTAAAATTCCAACATCTGATTTTGCATGGAAAGCATACAAAGTTACAGCACCTTACCTGACAATCATATTCATTGGTGTAGCATTAGATGCTGCATTCCACTTTAGAATCTAGGATTAATTTTCTGCACCAGGAAAACTTGCTTCATAATCTCTTTCCATAGTTTCCCTGTTTAGCTTATCGACTTCATCTTCTTCTTCTTTTTCAGTTACTACTTCGATTCGTCTGGTGTCTTTTGTAATCCATGCGACTTTGATCAATCCCATTATTTCCAAATCAAGTAATAACTTGTTGAATCTGTCTTCGGCCATTGGAATTCCATCTTTGATCAAAATCTTGACTAGTTCTTTATCAGTCAAGGAGTTTTGCTCCTTTATCTTGTCAAATACTTGATTTTTGTAAGGTATGGCCATTTTTATCCGTAAAACGTCTTATCCAATGACTTGGGCACTATATTTGAAACTTCGCTTTGAATTGTATTATACCATTGTTCGACTTCTTTGGTAATTGATGGTCTTATTTTTTTGAGTGCGTCTGAAAAGTGTTGTTTCTTTATTTTAGCTGATTTTGATTGCATTGCACTAACTGCAGCCTCTCTACATAATGCTGCTAAATCTGCACCTGTGTAGTTCTGTGTTGCAACTGCAATCTCTTTGAGGTTTATGCCTGTAGCAAGTGGCATCTTCTTAGTTAATATCTTGATAATCTCCAATCTTCCTTTCTCGTCTGGTGGTTCAATAAATAATGTCAAATCTAATCTTCCAGTTCTTAGCATCGAGTTATCAATTACATCTGGACGATTGGTAATTCCAATTGTTACAACTCTACCTGTACCACCTTCTTCCATCTCTGTAAGCATTTGACTGAGAATGGTTTCGCCTACCCCCTTGTCTTCACCTGATTTTAATCTTGCAAGAGAGTCTAATTCATCAAAGATTACAATACATGGTGCAGATGCTTTTGCTTTTCTAAAAATCTCTCTAATTGCTTTTTCTGATTCACCAATCCATTTTGATAGTACCTCTGGGCCTCGAACCAAAATCATATTTGCGCCACTTTCTGCAGCAAGTGCTCTTGCAAGTAATGTCTTACCACAACCTGGTGGTCCATACAGTAGTGCACCCCTTGGAGGCTTTATTCCCATATCTGAAAATTTATTTGGTTTTTTGATTGCCATTATTAGATTATCTTTTAGTGCAGTCTTTGCTTCATCTAATCCTCCTACATCTTTCCACATTACTTTGGCTCTTTCCACGTAAAATTCACGCATTGCCGTGGGTACTATTTCGTGCATTGCATCATAAAAGTCCTGTAATTTAATCACCATTGATTCTAGAGTCTTTGATGGAATTCTCTCAGTCTCTAAATCAATCTCTGGCAGATACCTCCTGATTGCCTTGATTGCAGCTTCCCTACATAATGACTTGATGTCTGCCCCAGTGTATCCGTTTAGTTCTGCGGCTAAATTCTTTAATTTTACATCTTTTTCTAATGGCATACCTCTTGTGTGGATTTGTAGTACTTCGATTCGTCCATCTATATTTGGAACCGAAATCTCCATCTCTCTGTCAAATCTTCCTGGACGCCTCAAGGCAGGGTCGATACTGTCTGGTCTGTTAGTTGCACCAAGTACAACTACATTTCCTCTCTCAGTTAATCCATCCATCAAAGCAAGTAATTGTGCTACAACTCTTTTTTCAACATCCCCGTATGCTTCTTCTCTTTTTGGTGCAATGGCATCTATTTCATCAATGAATATGATACTTGGCGAATTGTCTTTTGCTTCTTTGAATATCTCTCGAAGCTTTGCCTCTGTCTCACCATAATACTTGTTCATTATCTCTGGTCCGTTAATTGAGAACATGTTAGCTTCAGACTCACTTGCCAATACCTTTGCAAGTAATGTCTTACCACATCCTGGTGGTCCATAAAGTAATACACCGCTGTGTGGTTCTACTCCTAATCTACTGAACAACTCTGGGTGACGTAATGGCAATTCGACAATCTCGCGCATTGCCTTGATTTCATTTCGTAATCCGCCGACTTCCTCATATGTAATTCGGACCTTCTTGTCTTCTGTTGCTTCAGTCAGAATTGACAGACTGGTTGATTTGTCAATCTTTATGATTCCTTTTGGTGTTATCTTGTTTACCTTAAACTCCATTGAATTTCCTAGAATCATTACTGAAATTTCATCGCCTGTGGCAAGTGGCATTGCTTTGAGTCTATTTTTTACAAATTCGGTAAATTCCTTATCTACTGTAACTACATCATTTACCGGCATAAGCTCAACTGTTTTTGCAATGTTAATTGTAACGCTTCTAACTTCTACTGGCTCACCGATTCCGGCACCAACATTTTTTCTTGTTTGACCATCAATGTTTACAATCTCTGGATCAGTTGCATCCTCATCAGCTGGCCACACAACTGCACAGCTAGTCTTTTTTCCTTTAATCTCTATGATATCGCCTGGTGCTACTTTGAGAAAATCCATTGCATCAGGACCAATGCGTGCACGTTTCTTTCCAATATCTCGTTGCTTTGCTTCTCCTACTTGCATCTCAAGCGGAGGATCTATTGTTGGCAAAATTGTCCTATTTCATGTCAACTGACATGCGGCTCATTGTGAGCACTTCAAACTCGCTGACACCTTCTGTTTCCTTTACTGCCTTTTCTAGAAGATCCATCTGTCCTTCTGCGTCTGGTAAGGTAAACTCTGCTTTTAGAGTGAATAATCCAAATGCTAGTGGCTCTTTTTCAAATCTCTTTAGTTCAATGCCTTCAGCAAGGCTGCCCTTGATTGTCTCTGCTAATTTATCAAGATCTACTTCAGTTCCTGTTGGTGAAATTTTTGTAATTAATAGTAGGTTTGCCATTTTATGGTCCTCCGAAATTACACTTTGAACAGGTGTATCCTTTTGCTGATTCTCTGCAACTTTGACATCTCCAGATTAAATCTCCGCCTAAACAATTTGGGCAGTCAAACTTTACTGATTTGTCTCCAGGCATGATGTGTCTTTTACAACAACTGCATACTGGTAATTGCATCGATGACATATTACCTTGAGGCTCTGTAAACGGCATTTATAGTTTAGTTTTAGTCGTTGTGTACTGAGAGCAGCCTTTTGATCTCTCCGCCCAGAATTGCCTGTGCTGCACTAATTGATTTGCGTATTCCAAGTAGTTTGATAATTGAACCTGTGTGAAAATCAAAGTCGTCTTTTTCAGACATCTCTTTGAGAATTTCAGGCGTCACGCTATCAAATAATTTGTTTATTGCATTATTATCTAACTTTTCTAGTAATTTTCTTGCAAGTAATTGCTTTTCAAATTCAGAGCCAAATTTATCACTCCATCTTTTTTGGTACTGCTCTAGATGACTTTTATCTCCTGTCTTGAGAAATTCTGAAATTGCTCTTCCTGCAAAAATTCCTGCCATTCCACAAGAGTATATTCCTCCTGCAGTAGTAGGTTTTGATTGTCCTGCTGCATCGCCAACTGTGATGATACCTTCTGTGATGAATTGCTTTACTGGACCTCTAACCCAGATTGGGGCAAATATCTTACGAATCGTTGAGTAACTTCCTTTCTGTTTTAGGAACTCATCCATTACTTTTGTTACATTGATGCCTCTTCCTGCAACACCGACTTTGCCCATCCCATTTTGAGCTGGAATCACCCATGCAAAAAATCCTGGAAATTTTTCTTGATCAAAATTCACTTCGACTCTTCCTTTCTTAATCCAATCTGCATAGATTTCATACTGTGCACATTGTAATGCACCTGCTCTGTCTTGATTGACTAGAACAGTTGCACCTCTACAATCAACAAACTGTTTGCATTCAAAATTACCTGCTGATGTCTTTACTGTTTTACCATCATAGCCTGAAAAGCTTGTCTTTACTTGTATCTCTGCACCATTTCTTTGGGCTTGCAGCGCAATTTGTTTATCAAACTCTCGTCGATTAATTACCGTGATATTTTGTTTTTCTGAATTAATTACAAACTCTCTGTTATCTGGTGATGTTATGGTAGCTGATGTAATCTGATTCTCTAGTGTCTTTGGTGATGGAATGATTCCTAATTCCTGTAATCCGTTAAGGCTTACCAGACCACCGCAATGCTCTGGTGTTCCTACCTCAAAATCTTCTTCTATAACTAATACGGTATGATTCTCTTTTGCAATCTCTCTTGCACAAAACAGACCTGCAATACTGCCTCCTGCAATGATTACATCGTACATGAATTGGTTCTGATACTCAATAATTTAACTGCTGATCTGATGATTTGATAGTATCTCTTTTTATTTAATTTTGAAAAAAATTGTTAAATTTGGTGTACTTGAGAATGAGCAGTAGGATTTTGGCGCCACTTGATGCATCCAAATTTTTTTAATTCATGCATATTTTGTATTGTGATCACTCTGAGTTTTAAAAATGAGAATCATTTTTGAGAATCTGAATTGTTCTTTTAATTTTTCATTACTATGTAAAATCATTGGGCAAATTACTAATCAAAAAGGCAAATGGCAAACATGTTCCATTTAATTCAAACAAGGTCGAAGCTACATGCATTAGAGCAGGTGCCAGCAAAAAATTTGCCCATCATATATCTGAGCAAGTTGAGCAAAAAATTCATCCAGGAATGTCTACACGCCAGGTGTACAATCTTGTACTGCAGATGCTCTCACAAGATGACCAGGGTTACGTAATTGGTCATCGTTACCGCCTCAAAGAATCAATTATGTTGATGGGTCCGATGGGATTTCCTTTTGAGGTCTATGTCAGTGAGATTTTAGAAAATTATGGTCACCAAACAAATTACATCCGAAAAAAATTCAAAGGGTGCTGCGTCACACATGAGATAGATATTGTTACCCAGATTGTTCCAACAAAGGAGCAGTGTTTAGTTGAGTGCAAGTATCATAGCTCATCTGGAATCTTTACAGGACTCAAGGAATCACTGTACACGCATGCAAGATTTCTTGATTTGACTGAACTAGTCCAGCATGAGCTTCTGGTATGCAACACCAAAATATCTTCTGATGCCATTACCTATGCTAATTGTGTTGGACAACATATCTTATGCTGGCGACATCCACAACAAAAGGGACTAGAGAGATTGATTGAAGACAAGGGACTATACCCTGTTACAATGCTACGATTAAATCCTAATGAGGTGACTGCATTTGCAAAAAATAAGATCATGGTTGCAAAAAAATTACTTGATGTGGATTTGTCTGTTCTATCTAAGAAGACAAAGATTCCTCATGCCCGGCTACAAAAATTACAGAGCACTGCACGACAAATCTTGAGATAATTTCATTAATTGTATATGGTGAAAATCTTGATGATGACTTTTTAGATTCTATATCATAGGATAGTTGTTGACTGACTCCCCTAACGGTTATGACATATTTAGACTAAAAACAAAGATTGATTCTTTGGAAAAAAATATCTCAGAATTATCTGCACAACTACAACAAAATGAGCGTGACACATCTAATGAAATTCTCCATGACTCGCTGTACCAGTTACAATCACAACTAACTAACAACTGTCTTGAGCTAATTGATACGTATCGAAAGTATGTGGATTTGATTAAATGAATCTGTAAGATGAAAAATCCTTAATACATTATATGGGATTTTTCATATCATGCCCGTTGATCTTCCTCGAACACTGAAACTATTGGGAAAGTGGTCTGCAGGACGGATGGTCTCAAAGAGGCGTCCATTAATTGCCGTCTTTAGTCTGACTCACTACTGTAATTACTTCTGTGTGATGTGTCCATTTGGAGACCCTGACAAAGATGGCCAGTTACAGACTGCAAAGCAAAAGGATTTGAGTACTGCACAATGGAAAGAGGTCTTTGAGAAGGTCTCAAAGTACTGTATCTGGTGCATTTTAGAAGGTGGTGAGCCTACAAGTAGGCCTGATTTTATGGATTTGGTACGTCATGCACATTCACTAAAGATGCCAATTACAATAATCACCAACTGCTCGTTACTACATCAGGTGGATTTAGATGAACTAAAGCAATACATCCAATTTGTCACATGCAGCATTGACTCTGTATTTGAGGAATCATACTGTAAGGTTAGAGGTGTATCTCCTCAGACATTTGATAGGGTGATGAAGAATCTGGAATTACTAAACAAACATGATGTACCTCATTACTTTAACAGCGTGATTACAAAATTCAATTCTGAAGAATTTGCAGATGGAAGTTACTTTGAGAAGGTCCGAGAGATGGGCGTCAAATCTGTCTCTTTGACCTTTGTTGAGGACCGCTCTGATGTGAATTTTTCCTTATTGCCTGACAGGGAGACCATTAATCAAATTTGTAAAACTGTTCTAAAGCATATTGCAAGTCAGCAGCTGCCTCGTGTAATGATTCCACCGCAATACTTTGAGCAGATTCTACAGATGGGTCGAGGCGTCTTTGATGAGTGTGGTGTATGGAAGAGTGTATTTGTTAATGCAAATGGTTCTGTTATGGTTCCATGCTGGAAGTATGATGATCCAGAACACACCTATAACATTCTTGAAAATTCAGTTGGCCAGATATGGGATTCACCGCATTGGGATATTGCAAAGACATGTCATGATTGTGAGGTTCTTGGTTGTATATGGTATTCATCACAACCTGTAACGACTTTTGCAAAAAACTACATGCAGGGCCTATCCAAAATGATCAGTACGTAATTATGTAATTACATAATTATATAATTTCTGTACATTCTATTTTCAAAATCTACATTCTATAATTTCAAATTCGAGAATCAGGATGATATTTTATTTTAGATATCATATACTGGATAAAAAATGAAATTTCTAAAACCCTTTTGTCCTAGATGTAAAAGTCTTGGAAGAATATCTGATGGACATTACACCTGTACAAATGATGGTTGCAAAAACGAATGGGGTTTTGATTGATACGAAAAATGATTGCATGATGATCAATGTTAAATTCTGATTTGGTTTGTTGACCTTGCATGTGCGATCATCGTCTGGAAGACATTATATGATATAATGTCGTAGTCTCTGATACCTTTGGTTTGCAGATTAAAGGTTGTCACAAAATACGGGTTTTGTGTCAGGTATGATTAAAGGAGTTGCAGGAAAAACTTTGGGGAGCAACCTGCAACTCCAAAGCATACTGAATAATGCTATGATGAGATTTCAAAAAAACAGTTTAAGAGTCAAAGTGGCAAAAGATCATTTACCATATAATGAAATAATTTTGAAATTAATTGAAAAACTGCAGGACACTTGGGGAGCAATTCCTACAGCCTTTCTGAAGGTTAAATTGCTTTAACGATCTGAGTTGATCATTATTTTATAAAAATATGATCTTAATTACATCTGATCGCAAATTATATCTGCAAAGTTTTCATACTGAGGGATTTAGGTATAATCATGAAGCAGGTAATAGCAGTTAGAACTGATCTCAAGATGGGCAAAGGCAAGATTGCAGCCCAAGTGGGACATGCCTGCGTATTGGGTGCCGAAGCTGTTCGAAAATCCAATTTTGACTGGTTCTCTGAGTGGTGGCATGGTATGGAGAAGGTGGTAGTAAAAGTTGAAGGCTCCAAGCAACTTGAAGAGCTAAAACAAGATGCAATTGCTTTGAGGGTTCCATGGGCAGAAGTAACTGATGCCGGTCGAACTCAGATTGCACCTGGAACTACGACCTGTATCTCTTTTGGTCCTGGTCCTGATGAGTTAATTGACAAGGTAACTGGGCAGCTCAAACTTATGTAATCATTTTACGACATAATTGGGATTCTATCGAGTTAATGGGTGCTAGGAATACAGATCTTCTCTGAAACTTTCAAACCTAAAAAATACTGGATAATCAAAAATTAAGAGAACTCATCATGTAAACACCAAAAACTAACGAACACGCTATTTTTCTTTCCATACTCCAAATCATTTACACTGGATTATTTTATCAAAAAATTTCTTTTGATACACGTGCATATGATTTGGTATTGTTGCGTGTCAGAGATGTAAAAACCATCAAGATGGGAAATATGAAGATGAGATTGAGACTAATGCTAGAAAGGGTCACGAAATCTCAAATATTATGGTAATACAAAATAGTTCTTCAAAACATGGAAAGATGTTAAGGTTCAAATGCGTATGACAAGATTGAAACCTATTCTGTTATTAGTTCTGATTCATTATGGATTGGTTTTGGAACTTTCCCTTTTACCATAGGAGGAAGTTATAGAACAGTTCTAATCTTTTGTAACATTTCATTAATTTCTGGAATTCCTCGTAATCGATATTCCAAAAATTCTGACAAGTTCTGTTGTGCTAATTAGTTAGTAAAGGAGGTGTATGAATAATGATATGATTTGATAAATACACTGATGAATTAAAACGACCAGTTCCGCCAAAGGACGCCAGATTTAGAATCATATTCTTGTATGAAGACGATTCAGATCATTTCACTTCAACAATTACCCAGGCAAGGGAGAATGGATTTACTGGTGTTGATTTTGAGGAAACTTCTAAATGGTATTAATGATGGAGATGAAATGCCTGAGATAAAAGAAATGTCTGAAATTGATGAAGAGGTAGAGATAGAATATATGAAAAAAAATTGGGAAAATATCATGAAGGAAGATAAAAACAAATTCAATAATACGTCATGTATTAATTGTAAGAAAAATGAAATTGAAATGGGTTATGATCCATACTGTAAGGTATGTTGGAGTTTAACTGAGGGATACCTACTGCAGATTCCACCGCTCAAAGTTTTATCAGTTATTAGTGAGGGTGAAAAAGCATACAAAGAGATTATGGCACATCCGTCACTCAAACCATTTCATGACATATCATCCACATCCGTTGCAATTCCATTGAGAAGTTTGATTAGACGCAATATGGTTTACATGTCAAATAGAATTAGTGGCACATATTCAATTACAGATCTAGGGATCATGGCTTTAGATAATATGGAAACCGGAAAAGAAGATATTCATCAGTAGAGCTAAAAAAGAGAATATGACATAAAATGAAAAAAATGATCGATGTAATACAACATAAAAAGAGTTGAATAGTACAAATCTTATTGTAAATGAATTTCGCTCTGAATTTTTCTCAGATTTGTCAACACTTACAGGTCATAGTGAATTTCTGGAATTGAAAGTTGAAAAAATGAAAAAAATAATCAATTAGTAAAGGAGTAATTTAATGATGAAAGAACCAAGGAGAATAATTCGAGTCGACGTTTACACAGATGATGAGAAAACACCGATTGCTCCTAATAAGGCCAGTATTAGACATGTTACCAAGTTTTTTGATGACGGGGATGAAGAAACATGGAAAGAACACTCAGAAAATGGATTCCAATTAGATGATGACTCTGATGAGACATCTAGAAATTACTATGAAGGCGACGAAACGCCTGTAGAGCCAGTAGACGAGGCAGAAGAGTTAAACTTGAATAGAAATCCTGATGGGGTTTTTGCAAGTTAAGGTAGAGAACAAACAAAAAATGTAATTAGAATTCAGAATTTTCTCTAAGTTGAGTTACTGCATATTCAATTCCATGTGAACGATTCGCAAATCTTTTTTGTTTAATCATGGAATCAATCCATTTTACCAATCCTTCATCTACGGTTATGCTCAACTTTATCTTTCTCAAAGTCATGCATGGTAGGATGGGGTAGGATTTAACAAGGAGTGAGATTGCATACTACTAGGTAGCATTATTGAGAGTTTTTAGTAAATTAGATGATAAAATTATTGAAGAGGAGTACAAATGGACGTCATAGTAAGTAATGATGGAAGTGAGTTTAAAAAAATAGAAAGTGTTGAATTCCCCCTAGAAAATAAATTACAAGAATTAATACACGAAAATCAAATTTTGAAAAAAATCCAATTAGGTCCTGATAATGATTTAACATTAATTACATTAGCCCGAGAATTTTCAACAACCAGCGGCCCTATTGATGTACTTGGCATAGATGTAGATGGACGAATTTACATTATTGAAACAAAATTGAAAAAAAATACAGATAGGCGAGATATCTTAGCACAAGTAATTGATTATGCTGGGGCAATGTGGGATGAATTTAAAAATTATGATGAATTTGAAACAAAAATTAAAAACAATACTGGAAAATCTCTGATGAAATTAATTCAATCTTCTGGAATTATAGAATCCGACGGAATCCCAGATGTACTAAATAATATTAAATATAATCTAAGTTTAGGCGAATTTAAATTTGTAACTGTATGGAATAAACTTGAACCAAAACTAATCAATGCCATAAATTATCTTAATGAAAAATCACCATTATCCATTTATGCCATTACATTTGATTATTACAGAGATAACGGAATTGAAATTATTATTCCGTCTGTTTTTGGAGGAGATGCTGAAAAAAGATCTACAACTAAAGGTTCTAGAATGAAATGGACGGAGGAAACAACTAAAGAAGAATTCAAAAAGAATTTTTCCAAAGAAGAATTCGAAAGTTTTGAAAAATTAGAGTTATTTGTAAAGCAGAATGCAACAGTAATTAAAACAGGAACAGGCAAATCAGCTTCATATAATCCTGTTTTCAAAAAATTTAGCATGACAAAAGATCCTCCAAGATCATTATTGACATTGTTTGCACATGGTAACATGCAAATCAATTTTGCATGGATGTCAGTAAAGTATAGAAAGATTTTTGCTGAAAAATTTGCAAAAATTCCCGATTTAGAGATAAATACTGCAAAAGATTACGGGATTGAAGAGGGATACAAATACCCTAGATTCACTAGAGACCAATGGAGTAAAAACATTAATGAGATAATTAGTTCAATTCGAGAATACCTATAGAATTGCTTTTTAGTGTTTTTGCTGCAGGTAATTTTGGAATGTAAATACAAGTTTTGTTGTTCGTTTGGATTTATTCTAAAAATGGATTCAAAAAAAAAGTCATTTGGTGATTTTTCGAAGTATCAAAAGTGAAAAACTGGAGAATCATTCTAATTGAAATATTTTAGACAAGATCATTCCAGACTGGTTTCTCAGTTAATTTGTCCACATTTGCAAAAGAATGTAATAATTCATTTTGTTTTATTAAATTTGCAGGAGTCAGGTGTTTGGCAGAACAGTTTGTGTATCTTTTAATGAATCCATTAAAACAGTATTCACCGTGGATTTTAATGAGATACTTCTTTAGCTCTACACAATTTAGAGAAAGGATATATCTTATTTCAGAATCAGACAAATCTTCAAAAGCTTTGTTTGTTACCATTTGATATAATTGCAAAACTTCTATAAAAGTACAGATAAGAAAAAGATTGAATTTGCAAAATAATGATGTGAGGCCAGAAAAATAAAGTATAGAATTATCTCAAAATACCAGTGATCTTGAGAATTTTTCCTCAAAGTATGCGTGAGAAACTTGACACCATGTCTCAATCATCTTTTCTTATCTGGACGTTCTGCCAATTGTTAATTCTATTGTATATGGAAACTGCCAACGCATATTCAAATACCAGTTTGTATCATATTCTTGAGTAGGTTGTAGGTTTGAAAGTTTCAGAGAAGATCTGTATTCCTAGCACCCATTAACTCGATAGAAGCATAATTGGAATAAGATATAACGAGGCTGTGATGGTTTTTGTTCAGTGAAAAAACGTACTAATGGAATTATCATGTTTGCATTTTTGGGTGGCATCATGCTCTCATCTGGTGTGGTAATTGCAATACCAAATATTGCGCCATCTGATATGGGTGATGATACAGTAACCCTGACTGGAACTCCTGCAGATAATTTCCCTGATGATCAGAGGCCACAGTTTTGTAGCTCTGGAGGTTCTGCTTTATCAAATGATTACGTGACTGAATATGACATCCCAACTGAATGTACACAACCGTTATCTATTGCAGTAGACCCTACAGGTTCTGTATGGTTTGCTCAAACCAATACGGGAAATGTTGCTAATTTTGATCCACAAACTGAGTCCTTTACAGAATTTGACAATAAGATATGGCCTGATAAGTTACGTTCAATGATGTGGGGAATGGATTATGCATCAGATGGCAGCGTATGGTACACTGATGAGGCAACTGATTCTTTATGGCAGTTCTCTACCTTGACAAAAGAGTATGAGCGATTACCATTTCCTGTAATGGAAAACCAAACTGCACTGCCACAAAGAATTGAGATTGATGGCTCACAAATTATAGTTAATGACTTTACTGGCGGAAAATTAGTATTTTATGATTACACTCAAAAAGGCGAAGAGTTACGCTATCTTGCAATTCCTTCACCCCTTGCTGAATCAGTAACAAGTGACTTTGCAATTGATGAAAATGACTTTGTCTGGTATACCAACTGGATCCCATATGGAAATGGCATATTGGTGAAATTTGATTATCCAGCATATCAGAAATCTGAACTAGTTGAAGGACAACTACTATCTGACTTTATACAGTTTTATCAGTTCCCTGATAACATGTCTACTCCAAATGGTGTGGAATTGTCCCCTGATGGCAAAATCTGGATTGCAGATACTACAAGCAGTAGTGTCTTCTCATTTGATGAGGCAACTGAGCAGTTTACCCAGTACGTTACCTCAAAACCACATGTTTCGACATATGGTAATGCCACGGGAATAATAAAGGACCCAATATCTCGACCATACTGGATTGAGGCACACAATGATGATATTATCTTCAATGAACAGACTGCAAATCGTATAGGTGTTTTATCGCCTGAAAGTGGCAAGTTAGTTGAGTACATGATTCCATCAAAGAATCCAAAATGGTCTGACTGTGAGATGATTCCTGACTGTGGTCTGGCTCAGATATTTTCATTTGCACCACACAATGATAAAGTGTGGTTTACTGAATGGGTTGAAAATAAGATTGGCGTAGTTGATATGGCAAAGACACTTCCAAATGATATCACACTAGATACTGATGAAATCACCATATATGATGGTCAATCTACTCAGGTGATGGCCACCATTACTCCTTTGGCATCTGATGATGCTGTACTGTTACAGTCAACTAATGCTGCCAAATATGATGACCTTACCATTTCCTTTGATGAGAAACTAGTCTCACTTGACTCAGTCAAAAATATACCTGTAACAATTACTGCAAGTGATTCGGCATTACCAGGCATTTACAACGTGTTAATTACTACGGCATCTGATGATGTAAATGTCTCTGCATTTTTGACGGTAACTATTGCAAGTTCCTGAGATTGATTTTTTTTATAAATTTGATGATTTCTAGGCCACCCCAAAAACAACAAAATTAAATAATTACAAAAATCAATTATTACTAGTGTCACTAAAAATTAAGGATATTCAAACTAGAACAATCAAAGAAGATGATGACACCTATTCCATAATGTGTTCTGCATTAGGGGTGTATAGTTCAGGCAAAACCAAAAAACAGGCACAGAACAATTATCTCAAGGCATTGGAATTACATCTTTCAGTTATTAAAGAAAAAGCAATTGAAACCATTACGCATTGAAGAAATTATCTCCAATTCAAGGCAGATTACTAGTAAAAATACTGTGTAATCGGTTTGGTTTTCGAGCAATGAGACAAAGGGGAAGCCACGTAACTCTGACTAATGATTCAATATACATTACAGTTCCATTAAAAGAGATTCGTGTTGGATTGTTAGGTGTGATTTTAAATGACTGTGAAATTTCACGAGAATCATTTCAAAAAGAATTATAATATAATTTTTGCAAAGCTCAAATAGTTTCTGTTAAGTTAC
>CAYFOW010000037.1:0-65 GCA_964344885.1 uncultured Candidatus Nitrosopelagicus sp.
TTAGGTGCTGATTTTTTAGCAGGTGCTTTACGTTTAGGTGCTGATTTTTTAGCAGGTGCTTTACG
>CAYFOW010000037.1:165-14394 GCA_964344885.1 uncultured Candidatus Nitrosopelagicus sp.
TTTAGGTGCTGATTTTTTAGCAGACGCAATCATTTTTGCGGCAAGTTTTTTTGCTAATGCAAGAATACGTTTTTCCTCAGATTCTTTCTTCTTTTGAGTGGCTTTCTTTTTTCTTGCAAGGGTGGCTTTCTTTTTTCGCATATTTTCTTTAATTTCTTTTTTTGTTTTTTCTAAAGTTGAGATTTTTTGATTGATTTTCTTTAATCGTTTTTCAGTATTTTCTTCCTGTCGTAGTCTATTAGATAGCTGTAATTCTAATTTTTTAATTTCTTTTGAACTGGCTTTTACGGCTTGCTGTAATTCAGGCCTAGATTCAAGAGCTTTCTTAATTTGTTTTAAAATAAGGGATTTTTTTGGTGCAAATTCATCAATTACCTTATTGATTTTTTTTGCAGAATCAGTTCGTAGTTTTATTTCTTCAGATAATTGAGATATGGAATCAGAGATATATCCAATACGTGATTTTAGATCGGTTTTTTCATCATCGGATTCACAAGACTTTAACTCCTCTTCAAGTTGTTTTTGAGATAATCTATTACGATCTATTCTTTCTTGAGCCGAATCACGTAGTCGATTAATACTTTCAATTTGAGAAGCATTTCTTTCTAAAATACCGTTTATGTCATCTAATTCAGAACGGAGTAGATCTGCTCTTTTTTGAATAGAATTTATTTTTGATGATGATTTTGAAAAAACAGTTTTTGAAGAGTCTAATGCTTTTTGTGTATCTTTTTTTAATTTAGAATAATAGGACTTTTGTTGTTTGAGTTGTGTTGCAACTTTTGTTAGACTAGACATTAACATTCATGAAATATTTTTTTCTGTTAAACCAGTAATATACTCACTAATTGACTTAAAAGTAAAGAAATCTTTATTCATACTCTGAAAATTTTCAATATTTTTTCAAAAATTATTGATTAAGTTTTTTGAAATATTGTTGATGATAATCTTCTGCTTTGTAAAATTGTGTTGCAGGACTGATTTCAGTTACAATTGGTTGATCAAATGATGCAGTCATTTCAAGAGAGTTTTTTGATTGGGTTGCAATTTTTTCTTGGTTTAAATCATGAAAGAATATTGCAGAACGATATTGAGTTCCTACATCAGGTCCTTGTCGATTTAATGAAGTAGGATCGTGATTTTTCCAGAATGTTTCAAGTAATTTTTCATATGTAATTAGATCTGGATTATAATCAATCTGTACTACTTCTGCATGTCCAGTTTTGCCCGTACATACATCAGCATAGGATGGATTATTCATAGTTCCTCCAAGAAAACCAACACTTGTGGAAATTACGCCAGGCAGTGTACGAAAGAGTTCCTCAACATGCCAAAAACAACCAGCGCCAAAGGTAGCTTTCATGCAAGAAAATTCTCATAACAAGATAAAAATCTAGTTAGAACGTATTTGTAATAATGAGCAAAGATTTTCATCCAAAAGACATTCCGATTGCAAAGACGTTTGATCTCAGAGATGAAAAAGATGCAACAGAAGCTGCTGAAGAGATGGTAAAAATCGGATTCTTGTCAGAAAATAAGGGGTTCAAAGTATTGATGCCAAAAGAATCAAAAATTGCAAAGCGAATGGGTTACATTGTAACAACAGGTGTTAATTATGCATTAAGACAAGCAAAACAAGAAAGAGATATCAGATACTGGACATACCACCATGACAAAGAGCATTATGCAATAGTTCTTGTCAGTTCAAGAATTTTAGAGCAGTTAGGATATTAAATTAAGAAATTTTTGGTAGTTTGAGTCTTGAAGATAGTAACATTGCAATTATTAATCCAAATGCAATTCCGCCAAAAACATCCATAGGATAATGTTGTAAAAAGTATATTCTGCTTAGTGCAACACATACAGGAAATATCCATACCAAATACCATCCACGAGGGAATCGGTCAGATAATGCAAACCCCATTACAAATGCAATAACTGATGCCCTAGTAGTATGACCTGATGGAAATGAGCCTTTTCCACCCAAGGTGGAGGTGTCACGTTC
The DNA here is from genome assembly GCA_964344885.1 of uncultured Candidatus Nitrosopelagicus sp. Taxonomy (GTDB): domain Archaea; phylum Thermoproteota; class Nitrososphaeria; order Nitrososphaerales; family Nitrosopumilaceae; genus Nitrosopelagicus. The sequence continues at coordinate 2,171 of CAYFOW010000037.1, forward strand.
AACAGCCATAGGTAGTTCACCTCCAAGAAAATCTAAATCAGGTCGTGGTCTATCAACAACATAATCTTTGATGTAACCAGAAGCAACAGTGCCAACAATCATTGCAAGTAACATAATCAGACCTATTCGTCTCGTTTTTTTTCTAATAAACATCACAAAGCAAAAAAACATTATTGGAAATAGACCTCCAATCTCAGTAAATCCCCACATCAAATTGTCAAGAATTGGATTACCTGATGAAGATTGAAAAAACAAAATTAATTGTTGATCAAAAGATTCAGTGATTTTTTCAGATACAAAAAATCCCAACAATACAAAAGCTATTGCTAGAAAAAAGAATTTTCTAGAGCGGACTGTCACATATTCAGACAATAATAGATTAAAAAAATTATCACTATTAATTTGTAAATTTACAGAGTTGTAATAGAGTAGAATTAACATAGATTACATTAGATCGCATAAAGGAATTTAACCTTAAACTTTGGCGAGAAATTGTGAAGATCCTAACAATCGATGATTTTGATTTGAAAGGAAAAACAGTATTTCTCAGAGTAGATATGAATTGTCCAATTGATCCAGAAACAATGGATATTTCAGGCACAAAAAGGATTGAAGAAGTAATTGAGACAATTCATTCATTAAAAGATGCAAAGATAGTCATTGCATCTCATCAAGGAAGAGTAGGGAATAGAGACTTCATCGGAATGAAAGGACATGTTAAGGTTTTAGAAAAATTACTTGAACGAAAAATAAAGTATGTAGAAGACGTGATTGGGATAGCTGCACAAAATGAAATTAAAAATTTGCAAGAGGGCGATATACTCCTATTAGATAATTTGAGATTGTGTGCAGAAGAAAATTATGAATTTAATCCAGATAATGCAGAAAGCACCATCATGGTAAAAAGACTATCAGAATTGTTTGATTTTTGTATTTTAGACTCATTTCCAAGTGCACATAGATCACATCCATCAATAGTAGGATTTGCACATGCAATTCCTTCATGTGCAGGTAGAATTGTAGAAAGAGAAGTACGAAATCTTGACGAGATAATGACTGTTGCAAAGGCACCGCATGTCATTATTTTAGGCGGATCAAAAGTCATCGATAGACTAGAAGCCATCAGAATGTTAATTGAAAACGGAAGAGCAGATCATGTTTTGTTAACAGGGCTGATCGGAAATGTCTTTCTTAGAGCACAAGCAAGAATTAAGGCACCATTGGGAATTAAACGAGAAGAAGAAGTTGTTGCAAAGGCACATTCATTGATTGGAGAATTTCCAGATGTCTTTTCAACTCCAGTAGATATAGCAGTAGAAAGAAATGGAAAGAGAAGCGAGATGGATGTCAGAGAGCTACACAAGGATGAACAGATTTATGATTTAGGACCAAAGACAATCGAGCATTATAGTAAAATTATTTCTGGTGCAGGAACAGTGTTTATTAGTGGACCGGCAGGATTTTTTGAAAAAGAGAATTTCAGCTATGGAACAAAAGCATTGTTGGAATCAGTTGCCTCATCTATGGCAACAACAATTGTTAGTGGTGGACACCTAACATCTGCTTTAAAGAAATACGGATTGGCAGATAAAATTAACCATATTAGTACTGCCGGAGGTGCACTTGTATTATACCTCACAGGCAAAAAACTTCCAATGATTCAAGCATTAGAAGATGCAGCTGCAAAATTCAGATCTAAATAATCCCACATTCAGGCGTCTGGCAAATCTTTTCCTCAGAAGATGATAGATAATTATCTACACCACATTTTGGGCATTTAACTACAGAAATTTCATCAGATAATTTGAACCACATGGTAGTAAAATTTTGTGCAATATTTCTCAAAAATCCTTGTTGGCATAAATCATGAAAAAATGACTCTACATCATCAATTGTCCAATTGGGATCTGCATCACCATTTTGTTTAATTATTTCAAAGATTTGATCATTGTTAAAACGTAGATCCATGTCGTTAAAGTTATCAAATACTATCTTTCTAATTTGGCTAGTAATTGGAACTGTAGGTGAAAAAGCACTCATCTAGTATAGATTAGCTGCCTCTTCTTTTAAGTTGCCCGCTTTTTCACTATTTTTCATGTGTTCTGCAAAATATGAATAAATTCCAAATTTTAACACCTTCAAAGATAAAAGTGCACATTTAATTCTGGTAGGACCTAACTGTTCAAGACCTAATTCACTTAATACATCATCCTTACCAAGACTCTTTACATCATCAAGATTTTTGCCTTTAATCATCTCAGTTAACACAGAAGAACATGCCATACAAATTGCACAACCTTTTCCATGAAATTTCACATCAGAGATTTTTTCTGTATCAATTTTTAGATCAATATCTATGCTATCACCACATAGAGGATTACTATCATGGTATGATACATCAGGAGCATCAAGTTTTCCAAAATTCAATGGGTTTCGTGAATAATCTATAATCATTTCATGATAAATGTCAGCATTACTCATAGCTTAAACAACCTCGCAGCTTTATCAAGAGAATCAACTAAAGAGTCAACATCTTCTTTTGTATTATATATGTAAAAACTAGCTCTAGAGGTTGCAGCAACATCTAATCGTTCCATCAAAACTTGTGCACAATGATGACCAGAGCGAATTGCAATTCCAGCCTCATCAATGATTGTTGCTACATCATGTGGATGGATATCAGCAAAATTAAACGAAATGACACCACCTCTTTTTTGAGCAGATTTAGGACCATAGATATGAATTCCCTTAACACTTGATAATTTATCCAATGCATATTGGGTTAATTCAATTTCATGTTCTCGAACATTTTCCATTCCAAGCTCAGAAAGATAATCAATTGCTGCTGCAAATCCAATAACATCAGCAATATTTGGTGTGCCTGCTTCAAATTTGTATGGAAGATCATTCCAAGTAGTTTCGTATTTGTGTACTTCACGAATCATATCACCACCTCCATGAAATGGCCTCATTTGTTCAAGAATTTCTTTTTTTGACCACAAAATTCCGACACCAGTAGGTCCAAGCATCTTATGAGCAGAAAATGCAAAAAAGTCGCAATCTAGTTTCTGAAGATCAACTTTCATGTGAGGTACAGATTGTGCACCATCAACAAGCGTTTTCACACCTGCAGATTTGCATTTTTTAATTATATAATCAGAATCAGTTATTGTTCCCAATACATTTGACATTTGACTAAAAACAACTAACTTGACTTTACCAGTTGCAAGAAATTTATCAAGATCATCTAAAATTAACTCTCCATTATCATCAATACTAATGTATTCTAATTTTGCTCCTTTTTCCTGTGTTAATAATTGCCATGGAACAATATTGCTATGATGCTCATATTCAGTTGTAACTATAATGTCACCTTGTTCAACATTTTGTCTGCCCCAAGTATAAGCAACTAAATTAATTGCTTCAGTAGTTCCTCTAACAAAGATGATTTCTTCACGTCGTTCAATGTTTAGAAATTTTGCAACTTTATCACGAGTCGTTTCAAATGCCTCAGTGGATTCTTCAGCTAATGCATGAACTGCACGATGAATATTAGAATTATGATTTTGATAATAATCAGTAATTGAATCTATTACTTGATTTGGTTTTTGTGTTGTTGCAGCATTATCAAGATAGACTAGATTTTTTTCACCCCTAACTTTACGCTTTAAGATAGGGAAGTCGTTTTGGATTTTTTCTAAAGAAATTGCGCTTTGCATTATTACACCTCTACAAAAATCTCCTCATTATCAATTTTAGTCTTATACGTCTTTAATGGTTGCTCAGCAGGAGGATTTTTAGGCATTCCATCTTCAGGATTAAAAACAGAAAGATGTAATGGACAAGTAATCCCTTCACAAGACAAAACACCTATTGAGAGATCAGCGTCAGCATGTGTGCAGGTTCTATCTGTTGCATAAATTGTTCCATCAATATTCATAAGTAATAACTTTAGTTGTTCAAGATCAAAGTTGAATTTTTGATTATTTTCTAACTGAGATTTTCTACAAGCTTTTACCCAAGTCATAGATATTACCTATACTTGTAATGCTGTTCGATTTCTTCGTTTTCATTATAACGAACTTCTTCAACTTCAACAATTGATTTTAGTTGTTCATCGTTGTTAATAGATAGTTCATGATTCATCCATTTTGATTCAACAAGGTATGCAATCCATGCGCGTACCTGATATGACATATTTCTAGAAAGAGGTTCAACAAATCCTTCAACAATGATTCGTTCTGCTTCAGAACGGCTAAGACATCTACTTTGCAAATAAAAGATTTGTTCCTCATCAATTTGTGCTACAGATGCAGAATGTGTTGCTTTAACATCATTAGTTAGAATTTCTAATCCAGGGATGGCATCAGATTTTGCATTTTTATCAAGTAAAATTGAACGACCAGACAAAAAGGAGTTTGATTTAGGAGCATTTTCATTAATTCTAATCATTCCTTTGAATAATGATTTTGATGAGTCTTTAAGAATTGATTTTTCATTGACTTTACCTTCAGTAGATGCGGTATTGTGGTTCATATTTACAGATAAATCAAATGATTGATCATTGTTTCCAAATACAATTTCAGAGTCATTAACAACTGCCCCCATACCATCCAGATCATAATCAACTCTATACCTGGATAACATAGTGCCAAACATTCCAAGATACCAGTTGATTCTAGCATCCTTTGCAACATGGGAACGTCGAGTAGAGAAATTAATTGAACTTTGATCCATTATTTGTAAAGTTGTCACATCAAGATGAGCATTTTCTTTGACTTGAGTATCCAATAATTCAAGGTAAGCTTGTTGATTTTGACTTTTTGGGGAGTAAAGTTCTTGAATGATATTTGCTTTACTGCCTTGATCAGATACAACAATATTTCTAGAGATTGTAGATATGCCATCTAATGATAAACATGAAACAATATGAATTGGCTTATCTAATAGTAAATTTTTTGGCACATGAATAAAGATGCCAGAATTAAATGCAGCATTATTTAATGCGGTGTATCTATCCTCATGGGAATTAGATGATTCTAGAGATTTTTGTATTATTTCAGAATGATTAACAAGTGCATCATCGATTGAGGATATAATCAAACCCTGATTTTTTAAATCATCAGAGATATTTATTGAGTGAATATTAGCACCAATCTGAACTACATGAAGTTCTTTTTGAATATCATCTAATCTATTTTTTAGAAATGGTGGGATTTGAGAATCAGATGATTCAGATAGTGAAATTTGTTCAGGATTCATTCGTTTTGCATCAGTATATTTGTTATACAAAGGAGAAACTTCTGCAGGTAGTTCAGAATATGTATTGAGTGATTTTTTTCTATATTCAGTTAACCAAGATGGTTCATTTCTAGAAGATGAAACTTTGTCAACATGAGAAGAATCAATTGAAGATAGTTTTAATTCAGACATGATTTTTCAAGAGAGTTTATCCTACAGAGTTATCCATTTCAAGTTTTATCAGACGATTTAATTCAACAGCATATTCCATTGGCAATTCTTTGACAAAGGGTTCCATGAATCCATTAACTATCAAAGTCAATGCTTCTTCTTCAGAAAATCCACGAGTCATTAAATAGAAAACTTGCTCATCACCGATTTTACCAACAGTGGCTTCATGAGTAATTGTTGCGTCTTCTTGATTAATTTCCATGTATGGATATGTATCAGTTTTTGAAGTCTCATCAAGTAGTAATGCATCACAACGTACAGTAGATTTTACATTAGTTGCACCCTTTGCAACATTTAGCAAACCACGATAAGTTGAACGACCGTTATTTCTACTAACAGATTTTGAAGTGATTTTTGAAGTTGTATCAGGTGCCAAATGTACCATTTTAGCTCCTGTATCTTGATGTTGATTTTTACCGGCAAAAGCTATTGATAGAGTCTCACCATATGCCTTAGGGCCCATCAAATAAACTCCAGGATATTTCATTGTTAATTTACTTCCAATATTACCATCAATCCATTCAACTGTTGCACCTTCATATGCATAGGCTCGTTTTGTAACTAAATTGTAAACATCATTACTCCAATTTTGAATTGTAGTATATCGCATCTTTGCATCCTTGTGTGCAACAATTTCAACTACAGCGGAATGAAGTGATTCAGAAGAGTATACAGGTGCAGTACATCCTTCAATATAATGTACTTCGGCGCCTTCATCTACAACAATCAAAGTTCTTTCAAATTGACCTATGTTTTCAGCATTAATTCTAAAGTAAGCTTGTAAAGGCATGTCGACTTTGACACCTGGTGGAACATAGATAAAAGAACCACCACTCCAAACAGCACTATTTAGTGCAGCAAATTTGTTATCTTCAGGAGGTATAACTTTACCAAAATATTTTCTAAATAATTCAGGTTGTTCTTTTAGTGCAGCATCAGTATCTAAGAAAATCACACCTTGTTTTGCCAAGTCCTCTCGTAAACTATGATACACTACTTCAGATTCGTATTGTGCACCTACACCTGCTAAGAATTTCTTTTCTGCTTCAGGGATGCCAAGTTTTTCAAAAGTATTTTTTACATCTTCGGGAACATCATCCCAATTCTTTTCAGCTTTCTCAGAAGCTTTTGCATAGTAGTAGATATTTTGAAAATCAATTGTAGAGAGATCACCACCCCATTTTGGCATAGGTTTTTTCATAAATGCATCAAAAGAACGCAGCCTAAAATCAAGCATCCAATCAGGTTCACCTTTTAGTTTACTGATTTCTATAACTGTTTCACGAGATAGACCCTTCTTACTAAGATGAACATACATTTCAGTAGAGTCTTTAAAATCATATTTTGAATAATCCATCTCAATATTTTCAGTAGTCACGCTTTACAATTCCAAATTATATTATAAATATATGAGGAAAAATAGGATAGCCTAATAATTCAAAAATATTTTTGGTTTACAAAATAAGCCAATAATTATGATAATGGTAGTTGGTAAGATTGCCTTCCCAAGCTCATGCCAAAGGCAACTGCCGAAACCAAATACCAATAATTCTACAAAAAAGGAATTAATTAAATGATACGTTAGAAGATGGTTGTTTGATTTTATGCAGATAAAAGATCCTTTAACGTATTGTATGAACCGGGGACGGTATGCACCTCAGATACAGTATTTTTGACATTGAATTTTTTTAATTCATCTGCAGTAAATGGTCCAATTGCAACAACACAAAGTTTTTCAAGATTATCAAGTAATAGTTTTTTATCATAATCTTTTTGCATTATTTCAAAAAATCCTCTTACGGAAGATACACTAGTAAAAACAATACCATCTATCTTATTTTCTGAAAATGATAAACGAAAATCATTCCATTGTAGGGGATCTTGAAATGCACATACATCATAAAGATGAAGTTCTAAAACATCAATACCAATTTTGTTTAATAGGTTTTTTAGAAAAGGAGTGGACGCTCCACTACGTGGTACAATTACTTTTTTGCCAACAGCATTTAGTTTTGTAAATAATTCGCCAACACCTACAGAGGAAAATGTTTCAGTAGGAGCATCATTTACTTTAATTCCCTCTTTTTCTAGAGCAAGTTTTGTTTTTGGCCCTACTGCAATTACTATAGTATTTGCAATTGCCAATTGTAATTGTTCTAGTTTTTCATTTTGCTTTGCAGTATCAAATAATAATTTTACAGCTTTTGAGCTCATAAACAATGAATAGTCAGGCACATATGTAGAAACAGATTCAAGGAATTCATCAACTATTTTCTCTCCCTTACTAACTAATTGTATAGTAGGTAAAGGAAATGTTTTCAGACCATCTTTTTGTGCCAGAGAGATAAATTCAGATGCATCATCAGATGAACGAGTAATTGCAATAGTTTTTGACATTATTTCCACCCAATTGTTTTTGATAAATTCACTACATTTCCGATTATAATATTAGTAGGAGGCTTGATCTTCTTTGCTTTTACTTGTTTTGCAATGTTTGATACAGTTCCAGTAAACAGTTTGTGTTTTTGGGTGGTTCCATTTTGTATTACAGCTACAGGAGTATCTTTATCCATTCCACCAGCAATTAGTTGCTTACAAATTTCATCAATTCTAGATAACCCCATCATAATTACAATCGTATCAACTGATTTTGCCAAACGTTTCCATTTTACTGCCTCTTTTCTTTTTTCAGGATCTTCATGTCCAGTAACAAAAACAACAGATGACGCATATTTTCTGTGAGTTAATGGAATTCCAGAATATGTTGCTGAGCCTATTCCAGAAGTGATTCCAGGAACTATCTCATATTTTATTTTGTTTGATTTTAGAAATTCAGCTTCTTCACCACCTCTTCCAAAGATAATAGGATCACCACCCTTTAGTCGTACGACATGTTTTTTGGATTTTGCATACTTTATCATTAGTTCGTTTGTAGTATCTTGATGAGTAGTATCATCACCTACAGATCTTCCAACATATACTTTCTCAGCAGATTTTGGAATCATAGAAATTATTTTTTTGCTGACTAATCTGTCATATAATACAGCATCTGCCTTTTGTATCAACTCAACTGCCTTTAATGTGATTAATTTTGCATCACCAGGTCCTGCACCAACAAGGTAAACTTTTCCAGTCATTGTGTATTCCATTCCTCCACTTTTTCTCTCCAATTTAATGCAAGGTCATTAACACCTTTTTGTAAAAGCTCATCTGCTGCTTGTTTTCCTAATGATATAGGATTATCTTTTTTGCCAGTTTTTGTGACAGTGATCGATTCTGAACCATCAACTGAAAAAGCATGAACAGTGAGATTCATTTCATCTCCATTAGATTTTGCATATGCACCAACAGGAAAACGACACCCAGATTCTACAACATTAGACAATTCTCTTTCGGCCTCAATTTCATTTCTAGAATCTGTATCTTGAATTTTTTGCAACATTTTGATTGTATCCATATCACCTTTCCGTGCAACGATGGCAAGCGCACCTTGTCCAGGAGATGGGGAAAAATCATCAGTTGAAAGAATAGAGTATTTTGTATCTAGTCCCAATCTAGAGATTCCAGCTAAAGCTAACACAATTGCATCAAAGGAGCCATCACCTATTTTATTTATTCTAGTTTCTATATTTCCACGAATTGGTTTGACTTTAAGATCTGGACGTTTTCGTGAAATCTGTACTGCTCTGCGTAAACTACTAGTACCTACAACAGAATTTTTTGGTAATTCATCTAAATTAAAACCATTTTTAGTAATTAACACGTCATTGACTGACTCACGTTTTGGAATACATGCTAAGACCAATCCTTCAGGTAAATCAGAAGGAACATCTTTGAGACTGTGCACAGCAAAATCAACTTCAGACTCTGCAACTGCCCTATCAACTTCTTTTTCAAAGATTCCCTTTTGATCAATAGTAAATAATGGACGTGAATCAACATCTCCCTTTGTTGTAATTGGAGTGATTTTGTAGTCACATTCAGGATTGGCTTTTTTTAATTCATCCATTACCCAATTAGTTTGAGATATAGAGAGTTTACTTCCACGAGTTCCAATCAGATAATTCAATTTTTCACCGCTTTAAGTGATAAGCCATATGCACCAATTGTTTTTCGTAGGTCTACATCAGAGTGTGCATCAGAAAAAAATCCAGTTTCAAATTGAGAAGGTGCTACAAACACTCCGTTTTTCAATAAAGCCTTGAATAGTTTATCAAATTTTTTTGCATCACATCTTTTTGATGAAGAGTAATCATTAACAGGCTTTTCAGTGAAAAATATTTGGAACATTGAAGCAAGAGAATTTACTTGATGAGGAATTTTATAATCAGTTGCCAAATCATCAAGTTCCTCAGATAATAGCTGGCAATTCCTCTCTAATTTTGGATATATTTTTTGTTCATTTCTTTGAATTGTTTTTAACGAATGAATTGCAGCTGTAACAGATACCGGATTTCCTGCAAATGTACTTGCCTGATAGACTTTACCTCCAGGAGTCAAAATGTCCATTATCTCTGCTTTGCCACCAACTGCAGCAATTGTAAATCCGTTTCCAAGTGCCTTTCCTAAAGTAGTGATATCTGGAGTTATACCATAATATTTTTGTGCACCACCAGGAGATACACGGAAGCCAGTTACAATTTCATCAAAGATTAAAGGCACATCATGCTGCGAGGTTATTTTCCTTATTTGTTTTAGAAAATTATTTTCAGGTAAAATCAACCCCATATTAGCTAAAACAGGTTCAACTATAACACCTGCAACATCTTTATTTTTTGATAATACATTTTCTAATTCGTCAGAATTATTATATTGTACAACAAGTGTTTGTTTAGAGATTTCATCTAAACCGCCATCAGAGACAGATATTCCATTATGGGCAGAGCCAGAACCTGCTTTTACTAAAACAGAATCATGTGCCCCATGATAACATCCTTCAAATTTTATAATTTTCTTTTTTTTAGTAAAACCGCGAGCAAGCCTAATTGCAGTCATAGTAGCCTCACCGCCAGTATTCACTAGACGAATTTTTTTCATGGAAGGAAAATTTTTGTTAATTAAAGTAGATAATTCAATTTCAAGTTTTGTAGGTGTTCCATACATGGTTCCTTTTTTTAATTGAGTAGATACAGGAGAGATTACTTCTTTTCTGGCATGGCCAAGAAATAACGCACCGTATCCATTACAAAAGTCAATGTAACGATTTCCATCTTCATCCCAGATTGAGCTGTCTTTAGATTTTTTAACAAAGAATGGATATGGTTCAAAATATCGCACAGGGCTGTTTACGCCAGAAGGTATCAATTTTTTTGCATCAGAAAATAACTTTTTAGATTTTGAAACCATACGGACAAATCACAGATTACGCCTAATATCTCTTCTAATAATACAGTAAGAATGAATTGTAGACTAAGATTCTGAGAGTGGTTTAACTAAAGATTAGGTAATTTCACAGCCTTGTATTGTATCATCATCAGTGATTGTACATACATCAGTATCATCACCACCAAATAAGATATCAATTCCTAATCCAGAAAAGAGAATATCATCACCAGAATTACCTTTGATGATATCATTTCCTATTCCTGCAATGATATGATCATTGCCTTCGTTTCCAAAAATTATATCATTTCCTTCTGAGGATATAATACAATCATTGCCTTTTCCACCAGTGATTAGGTCATCGCCTTCAAAGGAGAAAATCAGATCAGCTACATTTGTGCCTGCAATTACATCATCTGCACTTGTTCCTAAAATTTGATTATAGTAGCTTACATCACGACCACATACTTGAATAGTAACTGTTTGATCTAGGCTATGGGAATTTCCAGCAGAATCAATAACAGTCCATGTGATAATCGTGTCACCCAAGTTAAACTCAGAAGGAGAATTATTAGTTATCACAGGGAATAAATCAACTGTATCTGATGAGAATGCATCGCCTAATTCAACATGCATCACATTGCTTGTTGCCTCAATTACTAAGTTCTGAGGAATAATTAGTTCAGGTGCTGTGGTATCAACAATAGTAATGCTTTGAGTTGCAACTGAAGAGTTTCCTGCCTTATCAGTTGCAGTCCAGGTAACGATGGTCTCACCTACTGAGAACAACTCTGGTGCATCGTTGGTAATTGAGACAACACCTACTGCATCATCATATGATGGTGTACCAAGTTCTGCTGTGTTAGTATCAGGGGAACTTGCCTCATATGTAACGGATTCTGGTGCAGATACTTGAGGTGCTGTGGTATCAACAATAGTAATGCTTTGAGTTGCAACTGAAGAGTTTCCTGCCTTATCAGTTGCAGTCCAGGTAACGATGGTCTCACCTACTGAGAACAACTCTGGTGCATCGTTGGTAATTGAGACAACACCTACTGCATCATCATATGATGGTGTACCAAGTTCTGCTGTGTTAGTATCAGGGGAACTTGCCTCATATGTAACGGATTCTGGTGCAGATACTTGAGGTGCTGTGGTATCAACAATAGTAATGCTTTGAGTTGCAACTGAAGAGTTTCCTGCCTTATCAGTTGCAGTCCAGGTAACGATGGTCTCACCTACTGAGAACAACTCTGGTGCATCGTTGGTAATTGAGACATATTGAGCATCAATGACACTGGGATCAATTAAAGAAATATTATTTTCAGAAGAATATGCCTCTATAACAAGTTCCTCAATGTCTAAAAATTCAGGGGCAGTAGTATCAACAATAGTGATTAATTGCGAATCAACTGAAATATTTCCAAATG
>CAYFOW010000038.1:0-14062 GCA_964344885.1 uncultured Candidatus Nitrosopelagicus sp.
ATGCAAAACAGTTTGAAGAAGACCTAAAATCTGGACATAATTCAGTTGCACCTACCATACCTCCTGAACTCATATCTAAGATAACTAGCAGATATGTATCGGCTTTAGAGAAATTCACTGGTCAATCTGTTTAGTTTCTATATCATCTTCACTTCAACTCGAATTCTTTTCTTGGAAGTTCTTTATCGATTCAGAAAAATCTACTAATCATGCCTTTTACTGGTATGTTTGATTGATTTTGTCAAAATTTTGAAATTTTTTTTACTGATATGATAAAACTTGTCTTATATCTAGTTTCTTGATAGTGGTATTAAAAACTATGATTACATTACTACATGTATGATAGTACTATCACTTTTGTATTATTTGCTACTAAGTTCATCGTATATGATATCATTAAATTAACACTACTTCAAAAATAATTAACTTTGTTAATACAAAGATGATTTTCCTATCAAATCTTTGATAGTGTGCAAAAATTAATGCTAATGGACAAAAAAATCTGATAAATGGATCTTTTAGCTAAGATCTAAACTTGATTTTACATGTCAACAATATTGGAAAAACCAGTTTCTATAAACAGAACTGTTACAATTAGCTTAAGCCAAGCAAAAGCAATTGAAGACCCAGCTCGTACAAAAATTATAGAACTATTGTACAAAAAACAACTTAATGCAGAACAAATTTCAAAACAACTGGCTAAATCTGGACACAAAAAAGCACTTACTACTGTCCGACATCATTTAGATATTTTGAAATCATCTGGTCTAATTGAAATTGTAAAAATTGAAGAATCTCGTGGTGCGATAACCAAATTCTACGGCACTTCTACTAGATTACTTGATTATGAAGTACCTCAAGATTTTGATGCCAAATATGCATCTGTTGTTGAATCAACTGTTGGGAAAATTGAAAAACTACTTCAAAGTATCTCCAAAAAATCAGATTTAAAAAATAAAAAATCTGATAAAAATTCTGGATTCTCTGAACATGTTTTACTTGAAATTGTTAATCGTGCAATGACTCAGGTTCTAGAAAAACCAAAAAATTAACTTACCTCAATCACCATCTTTCCTTTTATTTTCGGATTTTGTAGTAATTCTATCATTTTACGCGGTATTACGTTTGATGCCTTGTCGCATTTTATTGCAATCGTCCTTGGACAGATAAAATCACTTTTTCGCAAAACAATACCATCATTATGTGTCAAGGTGAGTCCTGGATGGCCTTTTCCAGTTATATCAAACTGGAGATCATCGATGATGATTGAAAATTTAATACGTGAATTCTTATTTCTAATTTTTTCTTTCATTTCATCTGGAAGTCCCATACAACCAATTTCTGAATTAATTCCAACTATACAATCCCCCTGTGGTGTCAAATGACTTTCTTTTGTAATCTCTATTGTTTTTTCATGCAATGAACGAATGTTTTTGTGTCCAAAAAATGTAATTTCATGACGCATATTGTCGTAATTACCCCCCCTAACTTAATCTAATTTAATCCAAAAAACTCAAAAAACACTATTTTCTATTTTGATCATGTGTGCCGATCTACCTCAAAAAGCGATCTCCTTATTATCTGCAAAAAATTTGGTTTTTGTTTCAACTTTGATGTCTGATGGTTCGCCACAACTAACCCCTGTCTGGGCAAATTATTCTGATGGTCATATCTTAGTAAATACAGCTGAGGGACGTGTTAAACACAAAAATGTTCTAAAAGATCCTCGTGTTGCAATTTCAGTTGTCTCTAAACAAAATCCTCTTGATATGGTATCTATACGTGGTAAAGTAGTTGAAATCATACCTGATTACGATTATTCTCATGCTGATATCTTAGCTAAACAATACTTGGATTTACCAAAATATCCATTCAAACGTCCTGATGAGAAACGAATCATCTTCAAAATTCTTCCACTACATGTGTTTGTCTTACCTGAAATCCCAATGAACACTGATTGAAATTTTGGATATTTCAAATTTCGAAATTAGAAATAAATATATTTTTAATGTGCACGTGAAATTAACGATATTTCTAAATTCGAAAAAAGAAATAGTGGAAAATAGTGGTTTTAGACAAGTTATTTTTTACACATGAAAATTGAGCTTTTCACCACTGAAATAATGGCAATTTAAAATGAAATTTTCTGCAGTAATGTGATTTTTTGAAAAATATGATGGGTTTAGCTTTTAGGCACGAACCCAAATGACTTAACATCATTAAATGAAGGATCTGGGTGTTTTGGTGATTGCTTTTCATATCTAGGCATGAAAGCTAAACCCCCTACCAAAACTATAGATTATGAAAAAACCATCCTAGTCACAAAACAACTATTGTGTATGAGGGGTTTAGCTTCTAGGTATAATTCTTGAAAACCCTTGTTTTTTGAAGAATATCTAGATGTTTACTCCAAATTGACTATCTAATGGAATTTCTGTTCCTAATACAAGTAAATTAAGAACTACTCCAATCACCGCTAGAATAATTCCTAGATAAAGACAGTTTTTTGCTTTTGCAGAATCATCATTTCTTAGTATAAAGTATGCAATAACTCCACCTATCAGTCCCAAAAAAATGGGCAACAGAAACCATGCATTACTGCGTTTCTTTTCAGGCTGCATAATCTTTAGAGTTTTTGTGGATATTTAATCAATTGTAGATGGTTGAGTTATCTCAACTTCGATAGTATCTCCTAACCCTTCTACTTCATCTCTTTTGATTGTAAACATTTTAGGTTTATCAAAATCTTTTGTACATTCTGGACATGCATAAGTTAGTACCTTGTTTTGATTTTTTGCTTTTGGATTTGATAATGTAGGATAATACACAACTTTTGAACCACAATCAACACAAAATTGGTTAGCCTTTCTTGATCTGGCCATTGTAAACTTCCTGCAATGTATCTATAGCGATCATGTATTTGATCTGTGTGGTATAATTTCATTAACCAATGGGTTGATCGATCAATCTTTCTAAATTCGAAATTTGAAATATTAATTATATTTATCAATTAAAAAATAAAAACTTTCTAAATTCGAAATAAGAAATATGATGGCGCCGCCCATCAGACTTGAACTGACGACCAATCGATTAACAGTCGAACGCTCTACCACGCTAAGCTAGGGCGGCAACAATATTTTGCTTGTAAAAACCGATTTAATCTTTGTCATTTGAAGGAAAATTGTATTTTATGAGTGATTCATATTTCGTGAAGACTTTGAAAGATTGGAGAAATTTAATGTATTTTGAAAATCATGTTTTATGGTAATTCATCTTCAATATCTGAACAAAATTTATGAACCCAATTTCCATCTGAGTTTTTTACAATCTCTTTGCCAACTTTGATCGGTTCATTACATTCAACACATTTTCCGTTAAATTTAGCTTTCATGATGTAATTGCTAAATTAATGCATTTGAAGAATGTTTTGGTAAAACACAATATCTACAAAGATTTGTTAGAAGTTAAAACTAGTTGAATTTTGCAAAAAATTTCGTGATTTCTGGACTGTGGCTTTCTACAAGTTCTACAATTTCCATATGCTCCTCTGGTGTGGGTTCTCTGCTGTGGAAGCTTTGAAACGCAAATAATGCCGAGCCGACCATCTCTCCTACAAAAAATCCACATAGGAAATCTCCGATTCTTTCTACTTCCCAAACATCATTAATTCGCGGTGATGCCCCAGTATTTTTGTAAAGCTCTAATGTATCTTCAACTAATTTTGTTGTCTGTTTTTTGAATTCTGGATCTAATGCCATTGTAAAATTCTAAATTTTAAAAACTACTTTTCTATTCCTTTTTCTTTAGAATACTTGTAAACCCCATCAAGGAAAACTCTATGGTCTTTGTTTTTGACTCTGGAGTTTAATTCAATTTCTGCTGCTGTTTGAGTAACATCTGTGAGCACATGGCCTGTAACAATCACGTCATCACCTTTTGGTGTAACTTTGGTTTTTCCCCATATTTTTGAGATTCTTGGTGCTCTTTCGCCCTGAAAGTTTTCAATTAATACTCTGTCTCCTTCTGGTTTTACTGTGATTGGAAAATGTGAGAACACAATCTTCATTTTAATTGTATAACCATCCACCACGCCTTCAATTAGATTTCTTATGATTGATCGTGATGTGTTTAGAATCGCATAATATTTTTTACGTGTTCCTTGAGCTTTGAGAGAAACTACATTCTCTTTAACTTCTAAATCTACGGGAATTTTTTTAAAATTTTTGTATGTTTTACCTAATGGACCTTGTACTTGTAGCATTTTTGATTTTAAGTTAACTGTAACTCCTTCTGGAATATGAACTTCTGCTTGAAGTTTTTCTTGTGCTATACTAGTAGACATATCCTATCAAAAATCCTCCAATACCTTTGTTAATTGCTTCATGATGTGACATTACCCCTTGATTTGTAGTAACAAGCAACATTCCTCTGTTATATGATGGAAGGTATTGTTGTTCCCATGGTGTGAATTCGTCTTTTTTTACTTTGAATCTGGGTGTAATTGCACCACACTTTGTAATTTTTGCTAGCAAGTTAATCTTGAATTTTCCACCTCTTTTATCTTCAATATGTTCAAACTCTCCAACATATCCTGATTTCTGAAGCGTCTTTAGAACTTCGATACCTAATTTCGATGTAGGTAAAATGATACAATCACTCTTTCTCCTTGATTCGTTATTATCTAAAGTGACAAACAAATTTGAAATGATGTTAGTTGATGGCATATTCTTCCCTACTTGTTTTTCCTGAATCCTAATGAAACTGCAACTTCTCTAAAACATCGTCTGCAAATATTCAGATCATATTTTTGAATGACTGCAGTATAATCTCCACATCTTTTACACCATCTGGAACCACGTCCAAATTTGTGTTCTTTTCTCTCAGTATATCCTGTACCTCTGTCCCCATATGATCTATCTTTTGCCATTATTCTATCGTAACTCCAAAATTGGTTTTTATATATTCATGTGCTTCGGATTTTGAAATTCTATGTGATTTGCCTACATGTGCTTTGTGTCTACTTCTAATTCTAATACTATATCCTGGTCTATTCAATGTAATTGAAATATTTAATCCTAAAATGCCAATCTGTGGGTCATACTTTATTCCTGGAATATCAATATGTTCTCCAATTCCAAATGAAAAGTTTCCTTCATTATCAAAGGTTCGTCCATTAAGTCGGTTTCCCTTTGCTTCAAACAATCTTTTCATTAATTCGATTGCATCATTTCCTCTTACTGTAACTGCTGCACCAATTGGTTCGCCTTTTCTAACACCCCAATCTCGTTGAGGTGCTTTGGCGTTACGTGCATTTGATTTATGTCCTGAAATCTGATCAAGTGCTTTCTTTGCAACATCAATTGCATCCCCTGATCTACCTACACCCATATTCAGTACTACTTTGTTGACGTAGATTTTTTTCATTACATTTTCTGTTTGTTGAGACATATGATCACTTAATTTGAATTACCGGTTTTTCTTTTCCTACGGACATTACAAGTTTTGCTGGAATCTCAATTGAGCGTTCACCTAATTTTACATCTACTCTTTTTGGTAAAGTAAATGTGCCATCAATGATTTTTTCTATTGTTCCAATTTGTCCTGCGTTTACACCTTGTGTGACAATTACTTGACAACCTTGCTCTATCTTAATTACTTCAATAATTTTTTGCTCTGGAATTTGCATCAAACATGTATCGTCCACTGACAACTCTGTATCTGTAATCATGTTTCTACCATCATGGAATCCTACCTGTGTTTTTCCACCACGGATAGTTGTTTTGCTAGTTACCTTTACTAATTTTTTAGTTTTTTCAGAATTGTCAATAACTAATGGTTTCAAAATATGCCCATTTTGTGGAACTAATCGATATACCTCATCAACACCTTCGAACTCTACTACATCCATCAAACCAATGCCATGATGAAGTGATTTTCTCTTTACTCCATCTACGGATACGTTTCCTCTGTATATAGTTGATTTTGCTTCACGAAGTGAAGTCACTTTTCCTAATGTATCTCTAAGAAATACTGCTGATGGAATTGATTCTTTTTTTGAGTGTGGTCCTGGTCTAACTGTAACTACGAATCTTTTATCCTTTCTTGTAATTCCCCAAAATGTTGGTGCCATTTGACGTTTTAATTTTTTACTTCCTACTATTCCACCCATTATTCACTAACCTCTTTTTTCTCGGTTTTTTTGTCTTGTATATCTGTACTTACTGAAACTGTTCCTTTTGGTTTGTTCTCTAGTTTATTTTTTCTCCACTTGTCATCTGTGTTGAGATTTGTAATGATTAAGTTTGATGATTGTATGTATACATCAATTTTACCGCCTTTTAATTTCTCTTTTTTAATTCCTTCAATTGCTACACTTCTTTTGTCTGTTGCAACTTTAGTGATCTTTCCTTCAACTCCTTTGTATTCTCCTCGAATAACCTTGATTGTGTCACCTTCAACGGCTCTGACACTTCTCTTACCATATTTTTTTCGAAGATCTTTAGATAATGAACTTGATACTTGAGAACTAGCAACTTGATTTGTTGCTCTGTAAATTTGTTGATTTCTAACTTTAGTTGGTTTCATTTACACCACCATTGATGCCAAATTAGCAATTCTTGGCCATTTCTCTGTAGCTTCTGATGCAACTGGTCCTTTAATGTCAGTTCCTTTACACTCACCTTCAGGTGTGATGATTACTGCTGCATTATCTTCAAATTGAACTCTAATTCCATTTAATCTTCTAATTGCATATTTCTGTCTAATTATAACTGCACCAAAAACTTGCTTTCTTAATTCTGCTGGGCCTTTTTTAACTACAACATTACAAAAGTCACCTACTGCTGCTGCAGGAAGTCTTGAAACTCTTGTCTTGTATTTATGTACATTTACTACTTCCAAAATTTTGGCACCTGAATTATCTGCGCATACAATTTGTGCACCAACTGGAATTACTCGTGTTACACGTGGTCGAAACTCTGATGCGCCTTTAGATACTCTACCTCTACTTTTACCTGCAGACATTTTTATTCTTTAACCTCCACTACTACAAATGAAACTGATTTAGAAATCGGTCTACATTCTGCAGCTAATACTCTGTCTCCTTCTTTAACATCTATGTTTGAAGGTACGTGTGCATGTATGCTGCTTTTACTACGTCCATATCTCTTAAACTTGTTAAAGTAAATTGGAGCTTCCTTTTCAAGAACTACTGTACCTTTTGCTTTTGCATTAACTACTGTGCCTTCAAAGACTTTTCCTCTTACTGATAATGTCCCATTAAATGGATTATTCTTCTCTCCATCTATTGGCTCTTTTTTTGGTGTTTTTACTGGAATTCCTATATCTTTTTTCATTTTCTTACCCTCACTCTGTCTTGTGGTCTTTTACAAACATTTGCACCATTGACTAATGTCTTACCGTTAATGTTGAATGCCCAAATACTATTCTTCTTTGCAAACATCTTGTGGTTGCCATTGATGTTTAGTGTAAACATTGATTTTGTTTCATTTACTACTGTGCCCGACACTCCTTCAATATTCTTATTTGATGATTTCTCAATTGTTACATCTAATCCAATTAATTCATGTCGTATGATATTGTCTGCTGTGATCATTTATTCTTCCTCTCATTCATCTTTGTCATAATTCTTGCAATATCTTTTCGAATTGGTTTTAATTTACCGCTCTCTTTTCTGAGTGTTCCTTTTTTTGATTCAATTTTTAATTTTGCAAGTTCAGAACGCATTTGTTCTAATCTATCTTTAAGATCTTTATCGCCCATCTCTTTAATTGTTTTAGTTTTTAATCGTGCCATTTTACTTTAATTTCTCCTCTAATTCTTCTTTCAAATCCATCTTCTCGATTTCTTTCTCTTCTAATTTTACTTGCTCTGATTCAGTTCGTGCTTTCTTTTCTGCTGCAGTCTCTACTTTTTCTTCTTTGACTGTTTCTACTTTCTTTGCCTTTTGTTTCATTTCAAATTCTGGGATTACTTTTTCTTTAATTGCTATTCTAATTCTAATTCCAATTAGTCCCATTGGAGTCTGTACATGTGCAATATCTTCAGATACAATTCCTTTTGCATGATTTCCAGCCCTTGGTAAAATCCCTGCTGTGTGTTTTTCAAATGCTGATCTATCACCTCTTAGTTTTCCAGAAATTGTAATTTGTACCCCCATTGCACCTCCTTCCATAATTTGTTGCAGTGTCCACATGGTTGCTCTTCTAAATGCAGTTCCTCTTTCGAGATGTGATGACATTCTATTACACATGACGCTTGGTGATAATTCTGGTTTTGGAATCTCTTCAACAGATATCTGTGGATTTTTTAATTCAAATTGTGTTGCTAGTTTCTCAGTTAATTCTCTAATTCCGGTTCCTTTTCTACCGATAACAATTCCTGGTCTAGTAACAAATAATGCAACTCTTGTTCCAGTAGGTGTTTTTGATACATCTACTCCTGAAAACCCTGCATCCTTGATTGCTTCTCTTAGATAATCATTTAGTAATGTCATGTTGTAATTATCTTTGATTATATTTTTCATTTGTGTCATCTTCTAAATCTCCTTTGCCACTAATTCTACATGTGTCAGTGTATCATTTTTTGGTGTTGCACGACCCATTGCTCTTGGAATGAATCTTTTGATTAGTGTTCCTTTATGCACTGTTGCATTTACGATTTTTAATCTATCTAAATCCATCCCTTTGTATTCTGCATTTGATTCTAAATTATCTAATAATCTGAGAATTTCTGATGCTGCTTTTTGTGGGTATCTTCCAGACATCATTCCAGGATCTGATTTGTGCCCTACTTGATTTTTATATCTTCTAAATGCGATTGCCCGTTCTAGTCTTGTGACGCTTACTAGATAATCTCGTGCTTTTTCAATTGTTAACCCTTTGATGGCTACTGCAATTTCTCGAGCATGTTTATGAGAAATTTTCTTTTGTCTAATTGATGATCTGACATGTTTTGTACTGTCATAATTTTGAAACGCGTAATTATATCGAACCATAACAATCACTTTAATGGTACATACAGGCTGGATCTTGATGCTCCAACACCCGGTGCTCCGTGGTTAACTCGTTTGTTAGTGATGACGTATTCGCCTACGTAATGTCCTACCATCTCTGTTTTCATTGCAACTGGGACGAATTCCTTTCCTGAAAATACGTTAATTGTAATTCCTACCATGTATGGTAAAATAATTAGATCTCGAACATGTGTTTTAATTGGATTAGTTAGTTTTCCTGCTTTAGCTAATTTTATTTCTTCAATAACTTTTCTTTTACCATCGGTAATTCCTCTGGTGAGTGATCTTCGTGCTCTTGCTGGGAACATCTTGAATAATTCTTCTAGAGGGATTTTTTCTAATTCCTCTTGAGAAAGTCCTCTATATGTAAACTCTTTAACCATTAATCATCACCTTTGTAATTTCAAAACTTCTATTGACCATATTATAGCATTCCTATCTTTGTTGCAAGATCTCTTGCTTTGTCTACTGATTCAAATTTGACAAAAGCTTTTTTGCCATATACTGTTCTAGCTGTATTTACATCTAGAACTTTCTCATTGTATAGTTTATTTACTGCCTCACTAATCATTGATTTTGACGCCGTTTTTTCTACTATGAAGCAAATCTTATGTTCACTCTCAACTAATTCAAAAGTCTTCTCAGTGATGTATGGATTCAAAATGATTCTGTGTGCTTGCTCTACGTTCATTGTATTCTCACCATTAGTTCTAGATGTGTTGATTTAATATCTGACATTTCTTGTAATGCTTTTTTTGAATATGCTGTTAATCTAATTGTTGAACCTCCTGGTGCCAAATCCAGTACACTTAGATTTTTAGGAGTTCTTACATCGATACCTGGAAATGATCCGCAAGCACGTGATAATTTTTCAGAGTCAGATACTACAAACAATGCACTTTTTCCAACTTTTGTTGCTCTTCCACGTAGAACTGCCTTACCTGTTCTTGGTTTTCTTGCTTTTAGTCTGTTGATATCTTCAGTAAGGTGAAGTGCATCAAATACCTTGACCATTTCTTTTGCCTTTGAAACATTTTCAATATCGTCTGAAACTATAACTGGGAATGACTCAATTCCATTTAATTTATGTCCTCTGGATTCCACTAATTCTTTTGATTTAGTTGCAGCAATTGCTGAACACAAAGCTAACTTGTTTTCTTTTTTGTTTATTTTTTTATAAATCACTTTGCTGACAATTGGTGGATGTGCTTGCCTTCCACCTCTAACTGATGCAACACCTCCTGCTTCACCTTGACGACCACCACCACCGCCGCGCATTTTTGCAATTCTTGATCTTCCTTGACCTGTTGGTGGATCATTTGAATTTGCAACTACATCCATACCTGCAGTTGGGTGTCTACCTTGTGGTTGAAATTTATGTGAATTCAAATTTGTAAATGCTTTATGAATTAATTCTTCTCTGAATTCTGTTGAAAAGACAAGTGGTAATTCAACTTCGTCTTTTTTTGTACCATTTAGATCATAATGTGCAACTTTCATTATACTACGACCTCCAAAATATTTGGTTTAGTTACTTTCTTTGGTGCATTTCTAATTTGTGATCTTAATTTGATTAATCTTTTGTAAGTTCCTGGAACTGAACCCTTGACGATGATATAATCTCCTTTAACATTTCCATAATGCTTGAATCCTCCTTCTGGTGTGATATTATATTCTGAATCTTCGGTATTTCCCATAATCATAATTCTCTTATCGTATTCAATTCTCTGATGGAATCCCATCTGACCAGAACGTGGAACTGTATACATGACATATTGTGGTGAAATTGGTCCTAATGATCCAACCTCTCTTACACTCTTTCTTGATTTGTGTTGTTTACGTTTAACGCCATATCTTGTGATTACGCCTTGCCACCCTTTACCTTTCGTAATTGCTGCAGCATCTACACTTGCACCAGTTTCAAACACTTGATCAATCTTAACTTCTTTACCTAGTAGGTCTTTTACAAATGCAAATTGTTTCTTAACATCTCCTCCCTTGACTGCTGCTTCAAAAACATATGGTTTCTTCTGCTCAATTCCTACTTGACTTGGAGTAACTGCAACAATTGCAAAAACCTCTTTAATCTTTTTTAATGAATTCTCTGCGTCCTCTAATGCATTATCTTTGGATTTAGGTGTGAATAATCTGGAAATATGCTTTGGAAGATCATTTGCAAATACGTCAAATTCTGCATGTTGTCCGTAACTGTCTTTTGAATATCCTCTAACTCCGATGATTAGCATTGGCGGAGTTGCAATGACTGTTCCTAATGTGACTAGTTGTTTTCCATGGTTTGGTGTTTTTTCTCGATCATCGATACTGACAATTTGAACACATCCTGCCTTAAAACCTGCATGTGCTAGTAATCGTGGTTCTTGGTCATCCACTTTTGGCCATGCTCTAATTCTTGCTTCCATACTTTTTGCACGACCTCTTGGTAAGTATGCAAGACTTCCTCTACGTGGTTGACTGTGTTTTCTATGTCCCATGGATAAACGAAAAATGTCGTTAACCCCATTATATACCTAGATTTTTTTTATTACAAATGGCTTTTTTCTGAGATCATTTTATGGAGTCAGTATTTCATTGATCGATGAAAACATTGTGGTGATTCCTAATCCAATTCCTATTATTCCCATAATTATTGCCAACAACAAGAAATTTTTCTGCTTTTTCATTTTTCTTAGATTATGATTTATTCATATTAATGGTTGTAAGTGTGCCTAAGATTGCTTCTTCTAATCTGACTGTTTCTGTTGCTTGGTTTGGAAAAAAATTCAATTCTCTAGTTCTCTGCAATTTATTTATCTGACCCCCTAAAATTTCTTGAACTCCTCTATTTGGAGAACCAAACACTATCAATAATTCATCATTTGAATTTAACATTTTTTTATCTCTTGAATCAGAAAATACCTTTCCTTTTCGTGAAGTTAAAATCGTATTGCCCCTCCATGCCAATATCAATGATGCTAAATTAGATCTTTCTTTAATTTGATATCCCCAATATTGTTTTACATCTTTTCTAGAAATCTCTTTAATTGTAATTCTTGGTTTTATTGCCTTCACTTGTACCGCGATTCTTTTCCCAATCTGTTCTCCTCCATAATATGGAATCAATTGTTTAATTCCAATATCTACAAATTTTTTTCTTTTAAAATTAACGATTATGGCTTCTCTTACATCTCCCACCTTTATTGATGATGCATCAGAAATACTGGAATGGTTTGGAATTTTTAATGGTTGCAACACACCTGCAAATTTTAAAACATCCGTTTTTGGAAATAACTGCCTTCTGAAGTATTGAGGAGTCACTAAGTATTTTAAAATCATGTTTAATAACATGGCATCGCTCTTTGTGCCTTCTTTTTCGTGATAGATGAAAATTTCCTTAACTCTGAAAATTGCACATGCTCTAGCAATAACTGAAATCTTTCGTGATTTGTTAATCTTGGTTACTTCATCAATCAATGATGAATCGGGAATTGCTACTGAAATGTCCATACCTAACTAATTTTTCTAATGATAAAAATGATTATCTTATTCTTTATTCGGATATTTTTCTTTTGCAGTTTTTGTCAATCGATTAACCTCATCGTCTGATACAAATTCAAATTTCTTTGTCTCAGTACTCACTTTGGACATTTTGATATGTGCACTTCCTTCTGTAACATCACTTGCGATATTGATTGCAGATGCAGCCAATATCTGCGCATCTTCTAATGTCAAATCTTTTTTGTATTCTTTCTCGAGAAATTCTGTAACTTTATCTGAGTTAGCTCCAATTGCCACTGCATCATATGATACGTATGCTCCGCTTGGATCAGTTAAAAATAATGAAGTACCATGAACATCAACTCCGCCAATGATTAATGCAACGCCCATTGGTCTTGCACCAGCATATTGCGTATATTGTTGACATTGGTCAGCCATATTCTTTGCAACGGTTTCAACTTCTACTGGTTCATCATACACTAACTTGTTACTCTGTGAAAAGAATCTGGATTTATCTACCTGACTTCTTGCATCTGGAATGTAACCTGCTGCTGCTAATCCTATATGATGATCAATTTGAAATAATTTTTGTGGGCTTTTAGAAATTTGTAATTTTCTTGGTCTTTCTTCAGCAGCAATTACTACTCCCTCAGTTGTCTTAATTCCAACTGCAAGTGTTCCTCTCTTTACCGTCTCTATTGCATATTCGACTTGGTATAGCCTGCCATCTGGTGAAAATACTGTTATGGCTCTGTCATAACCCTGCTGTGATGGCATCATTGTGTTTTTCAATGATTTGAACGTTTAATTTAAGTCTAGTTCTATTTGATCTGTATGGGATTAAAAGAGAAACTATTTTTAATTCCAATTCTTGGAATGATCTCAATTCTTGGAGTTATGGCAATGTATCAAATTTCATGTGAGATGAATATAATTTCTGATTGCATGGTTTTTCAAGGAAGTGCCGGCGGTCGTTGAATTAAGCCCATGACTAGTAATTGAACATATTATTTTTTCATATCAGTTTACATAAAATTAAAAATATATTCTAAAATACTGTTTTAGCTTTTTTTAATTATGAAATTTTTTAAAAAACTTAGAGATTCCATGTCTTTAAAAGATCCTGCTGAAAACATGTCCTCTTCAAATGTTAATGCAAAAATTTTGAATTTAAGGAAAAAACTGAATGCACAACCTGACAATGTTTTGATACTGTTTGATCTGTATCGGTGTTACGTGATAAACTCTGACACCGTTAAAAAAATTGAATGTTTAGAAAAAATTTCTGAATTAACTCCTGATGACCCTTATCCATTACAACAACTTGCCGACATCTATGCTAATGAACTTCATGATATGGATAAAGCACATAATTACCAAAATCGTGCAAATCGCTTTAGCAGATTTTTATAATTACCACATTGAATCTAAAATTGTAACTAATCACATTAGACCAATGAATAATTTTCATATGTGTTCTAGAGAGACAACTTGATGTTATCTCTCTAGTTTTGTTGGCGTGCAAACCAATTA
>CAYFOW010000039.1:0-13401 GCA_964344885.1 uncultured Candidatus Nitrosopelagicus sp.
TGTGCCTAATCTATGGTCTCATCAAATCTGATTTTTGAAGAAATTCAATTGACTCGTCTTTTAGTTGTTGGATCTTTGATAATATCTGCTCTATCTTGTCGTTTTGATTATTCTCAAGCATATTTGCTACTACGATAGTTTCTGTGATCTGAGTATTGAATTTTCTTAATGATGCTATCTGGTTTTTATAACTTTCATTCCATTCTTCAGACTTTTCACTACTTACTAATTCTCGCATTAGTGACGTCACCTGAGAAGAGGTTGTCTCTGCAATTGAAATATATTCTTTAGGTGAGATTTTTTCATCAAGTAGATCCTGAAATGATTCATCTACTGATTCTGACAACATCTCATTTTTCTCTTTCACTTCATTGAGGTGTGAATTAAAATCTGTGACAACAATCCTCATTCCTGTATCTTCTGGTATCATGTAAATTGCAAAGCTTCCTACTGTTAATGCAATTAAAATTCCTGCAGTAATTCCAATTCCTTTTTTTGACACCATATGATTTTTGTCTTTTACCAATACAAATTCGTTTCTTATTGAATTTTTAATTTTCTCCTTCCATTGTGAAGAAATTCATACCAAATTTGCACTCATAAGGTTAATCTTTTTTTACAGCATCTTTCTAAATATGACTTAATTTCCATTTTTTTTATAATGACAGAAGCATACTGTGTTAAATGCAGAGAAAAAAGAGAGATTAAAGATCCAAAGGAGACGACATTGAAAAATGGACGTCCTGCAGTTAAAGGTACTTGTCCTGAATGTGGTACAAACGTTTTCAGAATTGGCAAGCCTTAAACAACATCTTCTTTTTTATCGACCTAAATTAATATAGTTAGATTGTCTTAATCTTTTTTAGATGACCAAATCTGATTATGAAAAATTATTAAAAAGAATTGAAAATAGCCTTTCTGATGATTCGACTAATACTGAATCACGTTTTGAATTGCCTAAAGTTGATGTGATGTGGGAAGGACAAAAAACATTCTTACGTAATTTTGCTGAATTTCCAAAGGTTTTACGTAGAGATGCAAACAAAGTTTTACAGTATCTGTCAAAAGAATTTGCTGTTCCTGCTGAACGAATTGGTGATACTGCTATGTTTATTGGTCGTCGTGATCCTGATGACTTTACACGTCTATTGAGAATATATGTAAAAGACTACCTTGAATGCCGTACATGTAAAAGCCCTGATACGCGCATTGAAAAAGAAAATAGAATTACATTTCTAATGTGTGAAGCATGTGGTGCAAAATCCACTATTACTGGAAAATATGCCTAATGTTTGCAGTTAAACAATTCAATCATAAAGGCTCTGTTTTATTAAATATGTGCGATTCTGATTTATTAGGTAAAACATTAGTTCGTGAAAATCATCAAATGAAAATCTCTGAGAATTATTATGGTCAAAAAATTGTTGAACAAGATGAAGCCAAATCACTTCTAAAACAGAGCTCTAATATCAACATGGTTGGAAAAAAAACAATTTCTTTGTCTGTTTCACTTGGAATAGGTGATAATTCTGGAATCAAAGAAATTGATGGTGTGCCATTCCTAATTGTATTTAATATGTAAATTATGTCTTTAGATGATGAATTAACTGATGCGGAATTTCTATTACGTCAAAAACTTGTTTTTAATAAAAAAAAATCTTTAGATGATGGATTTAAGAAAAATAAAACGATCAATGAAGTACTAGATAAAAAAACAATTTTTACATTATATGATTTGATTAAATCTAAAATTATTCGTTATGTTAATGGTGTAGTTCGTGCAGGAAAAGAATCTGTAGTATTTTGGGCAATTGGTCCAAATAATGAAAATATCGCACTCAAAGTATATCTTACTTCAACTTCTAATTTTAAAAAACGCGCACCATACATTTTAGGTGATCCTCGTTTTTCTAGAATTAAAAAAGGTACTAGAAATCTAGTTTATCTTTGGGCAAAAAAAGAATTTCAAAACCTATTACATTGTAAGAATAATGGAATTCCTGTTGTTACCCCTATTACTATAAAAAATAATGTTCTGGTTTTGGATTTTGTAGGACAAAACGGTATTCCTGAAAAAACTTTACTAGAATCACAAATTTCTGAAAATGACTTTGTTGAATCAATAACCTTGTTGACTGATCTATATCAAAAAGCAAACCTCGTTCATGGTGATTTTTCTGAATATAATATATTTAAAACAAAAAACGGTCTTTTACTCTTTGATTTTGGTTCTGCTGTAAATATTCAACATCCAAGATCTAATGAATTTTTACAACGAGATATTAACAACATATGTAATTTTTTTGTTAAGAGAGGTTTAACTGTGGAAAATCCTGTAGATATATTTCGGAGGATAACTAAATGAGTTTTGAAAAATTAATCCGAATACCAAATGATCGAGTTGGGGTATTAATTGGACGTTCTGGAAAGACAAAAAATATGATTGAACAAAAATGCTCTATTTTGTTAGAAATTGACAGTGAAAATGGCGAAGTAACTATTACGGGAAATGGTTCACTTGATGATTCTAAACCATTTAAAGCAATGGAGATTGTTACGGCAATTGGTCGTGGATTTTCACCTGAAAACGCTATGATATTATTGAATGATGAAAATACACTACATGTAATCAATTTACAAGATTTTGTTGGAAAATCCCACGATCAACTTGAAAGAATTAAAGGTAGAATAATTGGAGACAGTGGAAAGGCACGTAGGAATATGGAAAATTTGAGTAATACTGTAATTTCTGTTTATGGGAAAACTGTTTCTGTAATAGGTGCTCCTGATAAATTAAAAATTGCAATTGATGCAATTTCTTCTCTTTCTCAAGGAAGTATGCATAATGCTGTTTATGGAAAATTAGAATCTGCGCGAAGACATGAAAAAGACGAACGTATGAAGTTATGGGAAGATCAAGATGTCTTCTAAAGAAAAATTTAATCAAATTTCACCTAGTGAGTTTTTTTATCGTAACCGTGATCTTGCTGGATTTAGCAATCCTACTCGTTCACTATATACTGCTGTAAGAGAATTTGTTGAAAACTCTCTTGATGCATGTGATCATTCTGGAATTTTACCAGATGTTACTCTGACCATCAAACCTGTTGATCCAGAAAAACCTGATCCTAAACCATACATATTGACTGTTAAAGATAATGGTCCTGGTATTCCTTCTGAACATGTGCCGCTTGCATTTGGTACAGTACTGTATGGTTCAAAATTTGGATTAAAACAAGCTCGTGGAATGTTTGGTCTTGGTGCAACTATGGCAATACTGTATGGTCAAATCACTACTAACAAACCTGTGATTGTAAAAAGCTCAACTGATGCAAAAACTCAGGATAGCTTTGAGTTACTACTTGATATACAAAAAAATAAACCTGTTATACAGAAACATACTACCAAATCAATCTCGAAATCTGGTCTTTCTGTCAGTATTTGTCTTTTAGGTGATTATTCTAAGGCCGGTTCAAAAATACGTGATTATGTTTATCAAACATCGCTTATCACTCCATATGCTACAATTACATTTGATGATCCAAAAGGTCAACAATTCCATTCTACAAAAATTGTTCGTTCAATGCCTCCTGCACCTACAGTTATTCGACCTCATCCACATGGAATTGATGTTGAAACTATACGTAGAATGATGGTTGATAGTCAATTCCAAATTCCTACTGTAGATGATAAAATGATTGAGAAAGTAAAAAAGGAGTTAGGACTACAAAAAAAGAAACTTACATACAAAGCGATAATGGATAGAGCAAAAAAGAGATGGAAAAATCTTACTCGTCATGTACGTGTTATTATTGCTGTAATGTCATTTTTAGAAATGGATTTTGAAAAACTACATAAAATCAGAATTGATGATATTGATGTACCAAATGGAAAATTAACTTATTGGGATTTTGGAGAATCTGAATCAAAAACTATTGATATGGATTCATCAAGTACTTACTATAAACAATTGACAAACACTGTCCAAGGCGAAACACTATCTTCATTTTTAACAAAAAGATTTCAACGTGTTGGTTTGACTACTGCAATTAAATTTGCTGAATATGCTAAACTAAAACCTGAAAAAAGGATTGGAACGATGACAAATCAGGAATTAGTGCATTTGAGTGATGCATTACAAACTTTTGAAGATTTTCTTTCCCCTGATCCTAGCTGTCTTGCACCATTAGGCGACGAACCATTAAAAAAAGGAATGCAAAAATTTTTTGAACCCGATTTTCTTGAAGTTGTACAACGGGGGGCTTCGGCATATTCAGGTTTTCCGTTTGTAGTTGAGATGGGAATTGCTTTTGGTGGAAATATTTCTACTCGTGGAACTAAGGTGTATAGATTTGCAAATAGAATTCCTTTATTGTATGATGAAGGCAGTGACGTTGTTCTAAAAGTTGTTAACGATACTGACTGGTCACGCTATAAAATAAAAAACGATCCGCCATTGGTAATAGTTTCTCATATTTGTTCAACTCGTGTTCCTTACAAGACTGTGGGAAAAGAAAATGTTGCTGACAGGCCTGAAATAGAGCGTGAATTAAAACTAGCCCTACAATTCTTGAGTAGAAAACTTTCAGCATACATGTCAAAACGTGGTCAAGCTGAAATGGCAAAAAAACGCGCAAATCTATATGCAAAATATATTCCATTAGTTGCAGAATTTTGTACAGAGCTTGCAGGAAAGAAAAAACAACCTAATTACAAAAAAATACTGGAACTCGAAACAAATGATGGATCAAATTCATTAAAGGAGGAAAAAGCCAATTGAAGGCAAGTAAATCAAAAGAGATTAACAAAAAAGCAAAGGAAAAACAAAAAAACGTTCTTGAGATGTTGAAATCTCATGGTGCACAAATCTATTCTGATTTAGATTCTGGAAAATTTCCAAAATTCTCAATTCCGAGCAGATCTGTAAGTAACATTGTTTACGATAAAAAATTACGACAGTATATTTTGGGAAAAAACACAGCATTACGAAGCTCTAAAAACTCTTCTCAATTACGTTCATTTACACAATTGATGTGGCTTGCCTTTTTTGCAAATAGATTAACTCAAGAAAAAAAATCATCTACGTTACGAGATGTTTACTATTCATCTCAGGCTTTTGCGATAGAATTTGATGATCAATCCGAATCTGATAATATTATAGTTGATCTAGAAGCTGTCACATCAAAACCGCGTGAAGATTTCCATATCTTTCCTGAAGAACGAAGCTCAATTTTTGGAGACTTGAATATTGAATACACCATTCCGGGATATGAGGGAAAATCCATGAATCTTGCAAATCATCCTGATGGTTATTCAATTGGTCCTAGTCTAACTACTGCTGATCTAGTTGATACAAGTGCTGAAGTAGTAATTGCAATTGAAAAGGGTGGTTTGTTTACTAGATTTGTTGAAGAACAAGTTGATAAAAAATTTAAATCAATTATTATCAATACTGGTGGTCAAGCACCACGTTCTACAAGAACCTTGTTAAAACGTCTTCATGATGAGATGGGTTTACCTGTTGTAGTGTTAACTGATGGTGATGTGTATGGGGAACACATTGCAATGGTAATCAAATCTGGTTCTGCAAATGCCGCTCACTTAAGGGAATTGACTGTTCCTGATGCTAAATGGGTTGGAGTGTGGGCAACTGATATTGAAAAATTTAAACTTCCTACAATTCCTATGACTGAGTCTGATGTAAAGAGATGTTATGATCTTCAAAAAGATCCTAGATATGAGACTGGAATTTGGAAGAAAGAATTAGATGTATTTTTACGAATAAAAAGAAAGGCTGAACTGGAAGCATTTTCAAAATATGGATTAACTAACATCACTGACAAATATCTGCCACATAAATTAGAACTAGCTAGAAGTCTATAATTTATGAAATTCTTAGTGTTAGGACACCATTTCTATATTTAAAATCAGAAATTTGCATTTGTGAAGAACCTTCAATTGGTACTTCTTTTGAGAATGCACTTGAGCCACGTATATACAATATACCTTCAACCATTCTTACTTGGATTCTGTCATCTGGACCTGGTACTTCAGCTACAAACACAAATTCATTATTTCCTTTAATTAGGTCATATACCCAATTCTTTGTTTCAGTTTCACGTGGTTTGTATTGTGATGTTGAATTTTTTATCATATTCTTTAGAATCTTTACCCAGTAGATGGCAGTAATTGCTCCTATTCCAATTAATATGAAATTAACAAAATCCCCTCCTGCTCTTTGAGACATTATGTAAATGACTCCGATAAACACTAATACTATAATGGGGATGATGAAGCCAACTGATTTCTCGTTTGAGTATGATGCAGCTCCACTATATTTTGACACTGCTTCAAAACAAGCTTGACCAAATATAAAGCATTTTTGAAATTTATTCATTTTTAGAGTTTTTTTAAATTTTTTATACTCTAAAAATTGTTTTAAAACATGTCTTCAAAAGGTGGATTTGCTGCACAAGCCGCATTAAAGGGGACTTTAATTGCACTTGTCATTACAGTTCCTTCTCTGATTGCATTTTTCATTGGTTGGAAGGTGTTAGATGATTTGATGATTGGTCTAATTGCAGGTGTTATTGTAAATTTTATTGCAATTGGTTTTTCACTTAAAATTACAAGAAAATTCTTAACTAAATGATGATTTATAAAAATAATGAATGATGAATTTGTAAAAACTGGGCTGATTTCAGAAATTCATCTGTCTGATCTTCAATCTGATGTTTTCATCTTTGTTGTAAAACATGGAAAATTTCATGTTGATGACATTTCCGTACAAGTAAAAATACCGTCAAAACAATTATTGGAAATATGCAATGAACTAAAATTATTGGGTGGATTTATTGAACTTGGTGAAAAAACTTTTGAGGCATTACATCCTAGGTTTGCATCAGTCAACATGTATAGAAATGTGTGTGAAAAAGAAGGAATTCCGTTTGGACGAAATAAAATAGTTGACAATATTGGAGTTACTTTGGAATCTGTCTATTATGATGCAAGAACTAAATAGAAGATATTTGGGTAAATCGATATGCCTGTTGACTCTGCAGCAAATAACATTGTATATTTTGGTGTAATTAACATTAATGTTGATGAAAAAACAATTGGTTCTGTAGATGTATGGCGTGATGCTATTACAAAACAAGTATTCTGTGAAGAAAAACAATTGGGAATTGATTCAATAACTGATGTAGTTGGAATGCCTAAAATTGAATCAGATGAAAAATGGGCAATTATCACTAATAAATTATACAAAGGAAAAGATAGGTGGACTCTTGCTAGACTAAAAGAAAATGGTATTATAAAAATTGAAAACCCCGATGAGCAAATTATCACGTTAAATGTAAAAAATTATTGTATTGAGGATGATAATTATTCTAGTGTATTAGTTATGGATCATGTAAATACTGCAATTGAAATCTAATCTAAATTGGAACTAAAATTAAAAATTAAAAATATTACTGGAACTCAAATGGCTGCAAAAATTATAGGTACATTTGAGATTGATACACACGTTTTCAAATTCACTGCAATTGCTTTTGGACGGATAGGTGGTCAAAACATTGGTGCTAAACTCTCTAAAAATACTGAAAATGAATTAAAATCTTTGGGGTATGATGTGGGTGATGTAATTGATGTAATTCAAAAAAATCTAATTCAAGGGAACCTGACACTTCCTGAAGGAATTTCTAAAGATATGTTTTCAGACGATTAAAACTCGGCTTCTTCTAATGCTTTTTCACAATTACACTTTTGCTCTGTTGGTATTTTCTCAATCAAATCTGTTAGGATACTTTTCATATTATTTACATTCTTTGATAATGTTGCAATGACCTCTTTTGCAGTAACTGGTTTTTCTGCCCAAACATCATAATCTGTAACAGTTGAAATCGATGTGTAACATATTTGTGCTTCTCTAGCGAGTTGACATTCTGGTACTAATGTCATACCAATAATGTCTGCACCTGTAGATTTGAAGAATTTTGATTCTGCTTTTGTAGAAAATCTTGGACCTTCAATGCATAAGTAGGTTCCACTGTTATGTATTGGTATACACTTTGCATCAATCACTTGTTGTACAATTTTGTGAATATCTGGACATGTTGGCTCTGCAACAGAAATATGAATCACTCTTCCTAACTCTGAAAATGAACCATTTCTTGATTTTGTAAAA
The DNA here is from genome assembly GCA_964344885.1 of uncultured Candidatus Nitrosopelagicus sp. Taxonomy (GTDB): domain Archaea; phylum Thermoproteota; class Nitrososphaeria; order Nitrososphaerales; family Nitrosopumilaceae; genus Nitrosopelagicus. The sequence goes on from CAYFOW010000039.1 coordinate 8,186, forward strand.
TCTATAAATTGTGTTGGAATTACAAAATCACCTGGAGCAAATTCCTCCTTTAGACTTCCTACTGCTGAGGGTGCAATAATTCTCTTTATGCCTAATTCCTTGAATGCCCAAATATTTGCCCTATAATTTATCATATGGGGTGGAATAGTATGTTTTTTTCCATGTCTTGGAAGAAATGCAATTTTTTTTCCTTTAAATATTCCTAATGTAATGGTGTCTGATGGTTTTCCATAAGGTGTGTTAATATCGATTTCTTTACTTTCATTTAAAAGACCTGAATCATAAATTCCAGTTCCGCCAATTATGCCAACTTCGGCACTATTATCCAATTAGTATCTCACCAATGATTCACACTTGTAGTTTTTTATCTTATTAATTCCATTAAGTTCAGTCAATTCTATAATGAATGCAAATCCTGCAACGGTACCTCCGATCTTCTCAATTAATTTTGCTGATGCGTCAGCTGTACCACCAGTAGCTAACAAATCATCGCAAATTAACACTCTTTGTCCTTTTTCTATGATATCTTTTTGAATTTCCATCACTGCATTTCCATACTCAATTTCATATGATTTTTTCACAGTCTTTCCTGGAAGCTTTCCTTGTTTTCTCACCATAAACATACCTTTATTGTATTTTAGAGCTAACGCACATGCTATTGGGAATCCTCTTGATTCTATTCCTGCAAAAACATCTATGTCATTTGGGTGGAATGATTTTGAAAATTCGTCTATAATGAATGATAATGCAGATGGATCTCTTAAGACAGGACTAAAATCTCTAAATAAAATACCCTTCTTTGGAAAATCTGGGTATTCGCTAATTCTCTCTCGTAAATTCATTATACAAATGTGCAAATTTACAGGTTAAAAATTGTTTCAAATTCTACTTGATTACATTAAACGTTATTATTGTAGTTGATTGATTATCGTTTACTTCTACAATATATTCACCTAATTCGTTTTCGTTTGTAATTTTCCATGGAATTGTAAATGTTCCATCATCTTTTTTTGGCGTGTTTAATTCTATGATTTTATTATTATTGGGATCAAATACAGTTACAAATACTCTATTCCCGATTGCTCCTGAACCACTCAACGTGATAATTTCATTATATTTGTAATTGTTATTATCTAGTTGAATAATCATGCCACTTTGCAGTTCGCTAATGACTTCGATGTCCATATCTATATAATTCCCACCACTTTTAATGTTTAATTTCCATATCCCTGTTATTGCATTAATCGGAATCCTGATATCTTCATTTGAAAATTTTCCATCTTTATCTGAAAATGTTTTTACTTCTTTAATTATTTCACCATTTGGATCAGTTAACGTTATTGTTAAAATTGTATTTTTTCCAGTATTGCCAATTATCAACATTGACTCTGTTGGTTTAAACGAATCTTTTGTTGTACTTGCATAAATTGGACCTGATCCTGTTTGTAATCCAACTGTAAATAAAATGGAATCTTGTGAACCACCTCTAGCAATTACTGCTGTATAAGCTCCAGAACTATAGCCACTAAGATCTAATTCATATGCTGCTTTTCCTGTTGAATCTAATTGTATTTTATCTGAAAACTTCTCTTTATCTGATGGATCAATTATTAACAAATTTACTGTTGCATCTTCGGAACCCCTGATTGTGATAATTGGATTACTAGTTGTGGCATAATTCAATGAATCCATTTTAATAATTAGACGTTCTTCAGGCAGTACTCCTACTCCAACTAATATGATCTCAGATTCATCGCCTTGTGATGCCGTTAAAATATACGTTCCCTCTGGATCAGATTTTGATGTTTCAAAATATAATAAAACCTTGCCTGAATTATCTACTTGAATTACATCTGAAAAAATAGTTGTCCCTTTTGAATCTTCTAATATTACTATTAATTCTTGATTTGGACTTGCAATACCTTCAAAAATAATTTTTTCACCAGATTCATATTTTATTTGCGTAGGTTCTATCTGAATTCTTTTATCTGTGATGATATCTACTTGTACTATCTTAGTTGTTTCTCCGTCTTCTAGTTTGATTTCCTTCTTGCCTAAAAGACTATCATCATTAATAGTTTTTTCAAAAATCCATCCTCCTTTTGAATTTACTGTGATCACTTCTGATGTTTCAGTTTCTCCTTTATGATTGGTAATTGTAATGGTTACATCTTTCTCAGGTGTGCTTTTACCAGTTATTCTTAACACATCATTGATCTTTACTTGTTCTGAAAATTCATCAATTGATAAGGGAATAATGTAGTTTTCACGTATTCTGTTAAGCGGTTCATATATTCTAACACTTATCTCTTTTTTATTCCCACTTGTATCTCTAATTAGTACATCATTTCGTTCAGATTTAATATCTCCCGAAATGTTGACGGTGTCTACAAATCTCCCATTACTATCTATCTTAATTGATTTAATTTTTTGATTACCTATGAAAAACTCTACTATTTCATTACTCTCGAATTTCTCCCCGATTATCCTGAAATTTGAATCTAATCTAATCTTCTCTGGAATGAATCTGATTTTGGCATTTTCTAATTTATTTATGTCTATTACATCTACACTCTGCTCTGTTTTCTTAATTGATTGTCTCCATGGTGTAATATCTGTTTTAACAACTTCGCCATTTTCATTAATAACTTTCCAATTAACTCCGTTTGATTTGACATTAGTGACTATTCCAATTTTAACAGATGTATCTTCTGTATTGTCATCTCTCAATGTTAACACTAATACTTCATTTTCTGTTTTTTTAATATCCCAATTATCTTTGACCTTGAACGATTCAAATGAATTTTCATTATTTAACCACATTCGTATGGTCTTGATTTGAAATTCTGAATAATTGTGAAATTCTATGATACCTGAATTTTCAAAACTTGTTGTTGATACCTCTATCTCATTTTCAGCAAAAATACTATTTGTTGATAATGGGATGATTACTACAATCATAATAATTAATGTACAAATGATGTTGAACCTTGTATTACTCAATACTTTAAATTTAATAATTTTATCCACTTAAACTTTAATCATCAATCATTTGTACTTTTGTATTAATTCTGAAAAATATTGCATTATATTCGATTATTTCTTAAATTTTGAATTTGATTTTTCACCTGAAACAATATTTTGATACTGCCTAATTCGTTCTGCAATAAGACGATATAATGTTCTAAATCTATCCTTTGTCTTACTTGTAAGGAAATCCGCATCATCTGCTGCAATCTTCTCACAAATATACCTGCAAATCTCTTCTCTGTCAAATCTACCCCAATCATCATCCTGATGATCATCCCATATTGCATTCAAATTTTCTATAATGCTCCCTTTTTCTTTACCTATCACTTCTTCTTTTGTTAAAACCGAATATCCTTCTTTTCGTAATTTTATCTCATATGTCTGGTTGACTGCAAATAGATAATCCTCAATATCGATATAATCTTCAATTGATTGTATTGGTTTACTATCATACTCGAAAGATATTGTCTGCACATCTGTAAATCCATTTGACGCTAAATGTTCTGAAACATACTTTGATTCATTATCATTATCTAATAAAATAAAAATTGGATAACCGTGATTTTTATAAAAGGTTGCAAGTGGAAATACTGCATTTTTATTAAATGATGCAACTACATTTAATGGATTCATTGAAATATTTGGATCTTGAAGAAACTTGTCAAATGAATTTAGATACATTGTATCTGACATTGTTTCTACAATAATAACTGGTCTTGAATTTGTTCCAATCTCTCTATCCACAATTGATTCTACCAACCCCCTTGATAGTCCATATAGAATAGGTGTGAGAGTTAAATCATCTGCATTCCAGTAATCATAATAGATCTTACTGAGATGTCTTCTTCTATCTAATTCTACTACTAGTAAACTACCAGGAGAATAATCAAATATCATAAATGGTGAGTGTGTTGCATAAAGTACTTGATTAGAACCTGCTAAATCCATTAACAAATCTGAAATCCCTCTTTGCTGAGTTGGATGAAGATTCCTTGCCGGTTCATCTAGCAGTAATATAGCTTCTTTTAATTCTGCACGTTGAGTCTCAGCTGCAAAGTTAACAATAAATGAAAATGTCCATTTGAATCCTTCAGCTCTTCTATTCAATAATCCAGTATTTGTAATTGTTCCGTCTCTATGCACATCTGAAATTACTACACTCATGATATTGCCTGGGTTGAATCTTAATTCTACATGTATTGGTTCACCTTTCCATGCAGGACTTAATTTCTGAGTTAATCGTTTACTAGCATTATTTAATAATTTAATTAATTTTGATGGACTGTTTTGTAATCTTTCTAATTCTTCTACATCTAATTCTGCAAGATAAAATAAATTTTTTACTGTTTCAGCTCTATCAAATTCCTCTAAAAACTCAATTCCTTCACCTACACTTCTTGCTTCTTTAAGATATTCGTTAAGATTGATATTTCCTAAAATCTTCTTGTAATCTGAAAAATATACAAATCTTGGATGCAAATTATCTTTAATGAAATTCTCTAATGCATCTCTTTCTGTATTACCAACAATTAGTTGCTCTGACATTGATATCATCTCTGAGTAAATTTCCTTCCATTCTGAAATTACTTGTTGTTCTTCAGCTGCCAAAACATACAATCTATTGTTAAATGTAGCCAATTCTGATCTAAAAACATCTTTGTCTTTTGGTGCAGGGCCTTCAAAAAATGCAGGGACTATCTGAACTCTGATATGCTCTGGTATTGAATTCACAAAATTCATCACTTTTGTAGTTGCATTCTCCCATGATTGTAATGATTCATCTTCACCATCACCTATCTTTATCTCTCCAAAATCATACTGTATTTCATTTATTTTGTTTGTTCTAAAAATTGAAATTGCTTTAATATCGTCTAGTTGTGGAAACTTTTCTTTGATTAATTCAGTCTCATTCTGATTTAATTCAAATTCTCCTTCTGCAATCCTAATCTCTGACTTTAATTCTTCAGTCATTTCGTCACATAAATCAAGTTCAGATACCCTTTGATCTTTGTTTAATAGAGTGAGTGCCTGTAAAATTGTGGTTTTTCCACTCTCATTTCGTCCAACAAATGCTGCTAAATCCCCTACTTTAATCTCTCCTGAATCATGAATGCATCTAAACGCTCTTACTCTAAATTTTCTTAATCGCAATGGCTACAGTCTCCTAGTCTGCGATTTAACTTATT
>CAYFOW010000040.1:0-10673 GCA_964344885.1 uncultured Candidatus Nitrosopelagicus sp.
ATCTGCTTGTTCTAAATGTAAAAAACCCTAAAGAAATTATTGCCAAATTAAATATCGAACCAACTACAAACATATCATCAATAAAAAACTCTGAAAAACTGGTATAATTTGCATCAGTGGAATATGAAAAATACACTCCACCCAAAACTAACATTGTTGAGAAAAACAATACTGCAGCTGATTTTTTAAACTTAATCCCAAAATAATGCAAGTTTATCAAGACAAATCCGACTGAAAATGGAACCAGTAGAAAATACAAAATATCTGTAATAATGTGGTGCGGACTTCCCTTCATTGCTTCAAAATACGTCCAAGAAAATTCACCTGCCGAATATGATAGAAAAGATAATGCCAAAAACAGAAATCCTTTTCCATAAATTTCAGACCAGTAAATCTTTGCTGAATAAAGCGCAATACTGCCAACAATAATTGGAAATATGGCAAACATCCAATCAAGAATTTCTGAATCATCTGTCAGAGTGTAATTGATTGTAAAATGTAGCGCAACACCAATAACTAAAAAAACTACTAAAGGGATTGCAAACGAAACTGTCCTTAAATTATGTTCTTGCAAATCTACTCTTTTTTGATATATGGTTTATTGGGATCTTGGCTACCCTCAACTTGAAAGTTTACTGATTTGGCTAGATTTTATAAATTCTGAATTCACATTTACAGTGATTCCTACTGCACCGTTTGATAAATAGATATTGACATTTTCAAATAGCGGCATGTACTTGCTAACTTTTTTGTTATCTGTTGTACGCTCATGCCCTGAAACATAAACCAGTCCTGATTTGATTAACTCTGAAAATATTTCATAACCTGATGATTTTGTTATACTGCATCTTTTTAGTGTGTTTGAAATAATATCGTCACTCAAATGTAGGTGGTCAAGTATCTTCTTTTTGTTTTGATTGCCATATGACAATAAAATACTCTGACACAAGTTTTGATCATTGATTGTTATCTTGCCCTTTACCTTGCTTGTAATCTCTATTATATTATCTACAAAATCCTCTTCCATCTTTTTGGCTCCTCCAAACATTTCTAAAAGAATAGAATCAATCTTTTCAAAATCCCCAATTGCTTCAGATATGGTAATGTCATATCTCTCAGAAATTAGATCACTGATTTTTTGGTATGTTCGAGTACCTAATTTCTGACTCATCCTTTGCTCAAAAATCTGAGCACAAAACATGTCAATTGGGTTCATCTTATGATATGGAGGTACTTTTTACTAAAAATAGTTTTTCAAATCAAGTAACTTTCCTGTTTTTTGTCTGAAATACTCTTCTAGTGATACTGGATTAAAACTTTGGAATTTTCAGAAAATTCGTTTGTAATGTCAAGAATTTCATATCCTGCATGTACTATTTCCAATACCCTTTGATCTATCATCTTTGCAATTTCTAATTTATCTGAAGTATGTGTATCGATGATTTCTGAAATTACCACTTTTAGCATTATTCCATTGGTACAAAAAAACCAATTTTAAACGATTCCATTATTCTGGATTTACATAATTCTTATATTTTACAAAATTATATCATGAATGTCTTAATTTTTCAAAGACACCAAAGTGTTTGTGTTATGTGATAAGGGGAGTGATCGTATAATACAAATCACTTTTTATTTGATCTGTATAGTAATTACGAATTAATTCTGTAATAATTGCAATGTTCATAAAGCGTCTGAATCAAGTCTCATTGAATTGGTATCAGTCACTACATTAGGCTCACACTGTGCTTTACAGGTACTAAAAGGTGCAAAAGACGAAGGGCTCAAGACGTTACTTGTCTGTGAAAAAAAACGTGAGAGCCTGTATCGTAGATTCAACTTCATTGATGAAATCATACTTGTTGATTCATTTCTAGAAGTATCTGATGCACATTGTAAGAAAATTTTAGAAGAAAATGACTCTGTATTGATTCCTCATGGTACTCTGGTATCTCAGATGAGCTCCGAACAAATTGAGGCAATTACAACTCCCGTATTTGGAAACAAGTGGATTCTTCGATGGGAATCAGACAGAGCAATGAAAGACAAGTTGATGCTAGAGTCAAGCCTTTCAGTTCCAAAAAATATCGTTACCCCTGATGATATTGATGGGCTTGTAATTGCCAAAAGACATGGAGCTGCAGGAGGTAAAGGCTACTTTATGGCATCAAATACAAAAGAATTTGAACAAAAGCGCCAGTTATTGGTAAAACAAGGAATACTCGGAGCTGATGAGCAATTATTCATACAAGAATACACTTCTGGAGTATTGGCATATTTACAATACTTTTACTCACCACTAAAAGAAGAGCTTGAATTTTTCGGTGTAGACAAACGTCATGAATCTGACATTGAGGGTCTGGGACGTATACCTGCACAAAATCAATTAACAGTAGATGATGTTCCATCATTTAATGTCATTGCAAACAGCCCTTTGGTTCTGCGAGAGTCATTACTTGATAAGGTCTATGAGATGGGTGAAAACTTTGTCACGGCTTCTCGCAGACTAGTCTCACCAGGAATGAATGGCCCATTTTGTATTGAAGGTGTATATGATGAGAATGCAAAATTTCACACCTTTGAATTTTCTGCACGAATAGTTGCAGGCACCAACATCTTCATGAACGGCTCACCATATTCTACTCTATACTATGATGAACAGATGAGTATGGGTCGACGTATTGCACGCGAAATAAAACTAGCTGAACAATCAAAACAACTAGATAAAATAACTACCTAATTAGTGAAGTGGACGAGGAATCTTCTTTGCTACATGTGCCAATGAAATTCTTCCAGGCCCAGCTGCAATTACTACAAGTGATGCTGCAAGCAAAATCAAATCAAACTCATATCCCTTGTCCCCTGTAAGACTTGATGCTCCTTTTACCAGAAATATTGCACCAAGCATCACTATAGAAATTAATGATGCAGAAATTCTTGATAGTACTCCAATTATAATCAAAATTCCCGGAACAAATTCAGCTAAAGCAATTGGAATTTGCATCTCAGCTGGTATTCCCATACTTTGAATCCATCCACCAAAACCAGGATTTCCAAACTTTCCAAATCCGTGTATGATGAAAATTACCCCTATTGCAGATCTCAGTCCAATCTGGGTAATATCTTGGATAATTCCTGAGCCAAGTTTTGCATCCATGCTATAAAAAATTCCTGTTATCCTGATATACTTTTTGGTACAGTAATGAGTTATCTCATTATTATTCCATATTCTAAGAATATAGAATAAAAAACCATCTTTAAATAATGAATTAAGACATCCTGATTAAAAATGACAAAAAAAATTAGTTTACCGCAATTAAAAAAATATGATATTACACAAAAAGTATTAGAAGCACTAGCTGATGTAGAGTCTCGCACCATAATTTTCTCAATTGTAAGAACTGGAAAAACAGCAACTGAGTTAGCTGAAAAACTAAAGATTCCTCTAAGTTCGGTATACAAGAAACTGTCTGATTTAGAAGAGCTAACCCTAGTTGAAGTTGATAGTTTTCAGATATCTGATAAAGGTAGACGTTTTAAGGTATACAAAAGCCGAATCAGTCAGGCAGAGATAATAATTAAAAAGCCCGAACCAAGCGTTACAATATCTGCAAATAGATAGATCATGAAAGGCACGCTACCAAAACCCACAATATTACAACTAGATGAGTTTGACATCAATCAAAGAATTGTAGAGGCACTAACTAATGTCTGCTCAAAGGCAGTATTATTTTCAACAATTGATGAATCAAAAGATGCACCAACAATTGCCCAAGAATTACAACTGTCTTTGTCTGCTGTATACAAGACCCTATCTAATCTGGAAAAATTGACTCTTGTCCAGGTTGAAAGATTTGAGTTTGTAGGTGGCAAAAAAATTAAGCAGTATCGAAGTCAGATAAAAAAAGCAGACATTACAATTGACAATGATAATGTAAAAGTAAAACTGTATAAAATTTAAAATAAATTAAAAAATTTCAGTTTAATGACAAGGAAATCCTGCTGCATGTCTCAAGTCATGTGTTAATTCATGAAGAACCATCTCATCAAATGCTGACTCTCCCATGACTAGACTGAAAATATGGCCTTGGTCATAACCTACAACAAATAATCCAACTGCAAAGACTGCAGCTAACACTGCTATTGCCATTACTGGAATGCTGGATTTTTTAATTGTCTTTTGTGACTGTGTCATCAAACAAAATGATTGATTGTCAGTATTTATGTATTCATCATCTACATTTCTGATCCAAGTAATGTGATTCTTTGTTGCATGCATTACACAAATACTTACAGAGGGGGCTAAAACCCCACTACATAATGAATCCATATTATTTTCTTGCAATACCTGTAATACTTGGAATAGGAATGGGTGCATTTCTTGTAACAAACATGCAAGAAAATGATTCAGATGAAATCGAATTTACATCAAAATCCCTTACTCAAAATGGCTCACCTGTATTGGGTAGTGATTCTGCGCCAATTACTATAGTAGAATGGGGTGACTATCAATGCACATACTGCTTCAAATTTCATGATGAAAAACTTGGAAAAATAATTACAGACTATGTAGATTCAGGTATAGTCAAAGTTGTATTTCAGGACTTTCCATTAAATGGTCCTGATTCTGCTTTAGCTGCACAAGCAACTCATTGTGCCGATGACCAAGGCAAATTTTGGCAATACCATGATGTATTGTATAGAAATTGGGGTGGTGAAAATACCGGCTGGATTACTACATCCATTCTTAGTTCATTTGCAAATAGTATTTCCCTTGATATGGATAAATTTGAAAATTGCCTACAATCTCAAACTCACAAAAACAAGGTGCTTGATTCATACCAAAGAGGTCAGGAATTTGGGATCACTGGTACTCCATCGTTTGTAATTTTTAATGACTCTCAGATGATCAAAATAGTAGGAAACCAGCCATTAGATGTATTTACACAATCACTTGACAAATTATCATAGTTATTTACGGTAAACATCATCATGGCAAAAATTAATTCAAGTAAACCATTTGTAATTACTGCAGTACTGCTGCTATTTGCAGGCTCTTCTGTAGGCTCGTTATGGATGATGAGCATATTTGGATTAAATGTGCCCTCATTTTTGCTTCATGCAATTCCGTTTCATGATGACTTGCAAATTGATGGATTCATTACGTTTATTGTAATGGGTATTGGTTACGTGATAATTCCAAGATTCAGAAACATCATTTTACCAAACTCCAAGCTAGTCTATGTTTCGTATATTCTGGTAATCTGCTCCGTGATTATGACGTTTTTGCAAAATGAGTCATTATCAATAATTGAAGGCATGTTACGAATGTGCGGAATTGCCATATTCGCTATTTTGATTCTGTACACATTGCGTATTACTCCAAAGTTGTTGCAAAAGGCAGACTATTTTTTTGGTATGGCAGTAATCATGTTTGTATTTGTAAATCTAATACATGAATTGTTTGGAAACTTTGATCAGTCATTAAATTACATCCATCTGTGGTTGCTATTTCCTGTCTTGATGATCTTTGGAGTATACTACAAGACAGTTCCTGCATTTGTAGGATTTACCAGACCTCGTAAAATACCTGGAGACATCTCAATTTGTCTAGGTGCATGTACATGTGTTGTTACATCTGCCTCAATATTCATCTCACATGAATTTCTTGATGTATTGTTTGAGGTCTTATTTTTTGCAACTGCAATAACACTGTCAATATCATTGAGGGTCTTTGAATTATATGAAAACAAGATGAGAAAATTCTTTGATGCTGAAAAATTAATTCGGTATGACTTCACAAGGATGCACACATTTACTGCCTTTGTCTTTTTGTTTACTTCATTTGTAATGTCGATTTTACATTATATCATACCTGGAGTCTTTGCATTTTATGATTTAGGAATTCATCTCATGGCAATTGGGTTTATTGGGATATCCATCATGCTGTATCTGCCGATGTTTTTACCGCTTGTAATTATGAAGATGGTGCGATTCATACATTTTAACAAAATTCCATTTTTGATGATTATATCAGCTTTAATTATTCGAAGTGTAGGTGATTTTGCCTACCCGTACATACATTCAGAACTTTATCCATTACAGTATGTATTTGGTTTGTCAGGGTGGTTGGTAGTTTCTGCAATGTTATACTTTGCCGTTTTAGTTCATAAATCCATGGATAAAACGATGGTTAATTTTAAGAGATGATTCTAAAATAATTCAGACATGCCCTCAACACATAAGGTAAGTATATTCTGGCAGATTGTCTTTACGTTTATCAGCTTTGTTGATTTGTGGGCAGCTTATAGAATTAAAAAACTACAAAAGTTTCTCTTGTTTTTTGTTATACCCGTTACAATTCTTAATTGGATTTTGCCATTTGCGATATTGGCAATTAGTTCACCTGGAGACATGTCTACCCTAAATGATTCATTTTCAAATGAAACTGACTTTAGTGTATTTATGCTCACATATCAAACTACGATGATTCAAAACATTCCATATTATGCGATAATTACAGTCTCTGCAATTTTATCACAATCCTGGAAGATTTATCTGATTTATACGTGGTCTAAGCAATTTAACCAGTCATTCACTGATGAAAAAATGCATAATAGTTAAGTGAGAAACATAATTCTTCAAAGCAATGGGAAAGAATTGCTTTGTATGCAGTCAAAAAATTGGCATGTTTGATGTATCTCCATTAAACAAAGAGATGATTGAGAAAAAAAAGTGGTTTGTTCCTGAAAATATGGGTCCAAAAGACGTAGTATGCATTACCTGTCAGGACATGTTATTTTCAAAAAGACCCAGAAAAGCATCTGAATCAAATACCACAACTAGTGTTGTAAAAACAGATACTGATGTATCTCAAATGACTCCCCAGCAAATGCAGCAATTACAACTAGAGACCTTACTTGAAATCAAAAAATTACTACACAGACAACTAACTCTAATTGAGTCTCTTACTTCAAAGTTCTAAACTCATACCATGTGGTATTTTGATTAATAGAAGACTTAACTGTCACCTTATCTGAGATATTTTAGACAATGGGTGCTGGAAAAAAAGTAGGTTTAGGAATTGTTGGAATTATTATTGTAATTGGTATTGCATATGGTATTTTGGGTGAGAATATGGATGTCTTGCCAACTGAGGATTTAGAATTATTTACACCACCTGAACAAACCCCAGAATTAGCAGAAGAAACTGCAGGAGAATCTGAGCAAACTACAGGATTATCTGGAGAAGTTACAATTGGGTTGATCTTGCCATTATCTGGTGATTTGGCAACTCACGGTGAAGAGAATTGGGAAGGCTCAAAATTTGGAGTCGTTGACTTTAACCGACATCTGCAAGAGATAGGTGCTCCATGGCATCTAAAAATGGTCTCAGAGGATTCTGCAACTAGTCCTGTTATTGCATTAGAGAAACTCACAGCACTAAATGCTAAAGGAATTGGCATTGTAGTAGGTCCTGAGACTAGCTCAAATATTCGAAACATCAAAGGTTATTCCGATTCAAATAATATGCTACTTGTTAGCTGTTGTTCTTCTGCACCAGCACTGGCCATCCCAAATGACAGTGTATTTCGCCTAGTCCCTGATGACAGAAATCAAGGAACTGCAATTGCAAAATTAATTCAACATGAAGGAATAGAAGTATTGGTTCCTGTTTGGAGAGGCGATACATGGGGTGATGGATTAAGTGAGGCATCAACTAGTTCATTTGTACAAAGAGGTGGCAAAATAGATGAAGGCATACGTTACAATCCAGAATCTCCAGAATTTTCAGCATCAACTTCTTTGTTAGCACAAAAGGTTCAGTCGTACGTTGATGAGTACGGTTCAGATAAAGTCGCAGTGTTATTTTTGGGATTTGCAGAGATATTGCAGTTTACACAGTCTGCATCAGAACATGACGTATTAGATGATGTAAGGTGGTTTGGACCTGGAGCAAATACAAAAGAGCACAAACTAATTGATGACCCCATAGGCTTGGAATTTTCAACAAATATTCAATTTACCACAGTCCAAGTTGCAGCATCAAAAAACCCGACATATGAGCGAGTTCAAGAACACCTAACTGAGACACTTGGTAGAACTCCAAATACGTTTGTGCACTCATCATATGATGCAGTATGGATTATAGGACTTGCAATGCTTGAGACACAGAGCACCGATGTCAGTCTAATTAAAGAAAAAATCCCAGAAATTGCAGAAAATTATAGCGGTGCAATTGGCTCTACAAAGCTAAATGATGCAGGGGATTTGGCACAAGCAGATTATGAAGTATGGGGAATAAGAGATGGTCATTGGGTCTTACTAGGAAAGTATACTCAAAGCGATGATTCTATCGCACTTAACTGAGTCCTAGATACAACTTTCCCAGTTCGGGATGTGCCAGTAATTCATCTGGTGTTCCTTTGAATACACCTTTTCCATTTGTCAAAAGGTATGAGTATGATCCCAGCTTTAATGCACGTTTGACATTTTGTTCAACTAAAATTACAGTAATTCCAAAATCATCATTCATCTGTTTAATCTTTGTTAGTACTTCATCGGCAAGCTTTGGAGAAAGACTGGCAGTTGGCTCATCAAATAACATCACTTGTGGTCGTCGAATTAATGCCATTGCCATTGCAAGCATTTGACGTTCACCTCCACTAAGAGAGAGAGCTTTTGTCTTTTCATATTTTTTTAAAACTGGAAACGTTTCAAACATTTCAGGTATGCGTTTTGCAGACTCCTTTGAATCAATGGTATATCCTGCCATTATGAAATTTTCATAAACTGTGAGATTTGAAAACACGTTATTTACCTGAGGAAGATATGCAATTTTTTTTCTAGCTATCTCATGTGATGCTAGTCCGGTAATGTCTTCTCCTTGAAAATGAATTTTGCCTGAATAAATTGTGCATAATCCAAAGATGCTTTTGAGAAGTGTGCTTTTCCCGCTACCATTGGGGCCTACCACTATTGTAATCTCTTTTTCTTTTGCCTCAAAATCCACTCCAAACAGAATGTGACTATTTGAGTATCCTGAATTTAAAGAGTCTACCTGTATGAGTGATTGTTTTGTTTTTTGCGCCATCTATTTTCCCAGGTATGATTCTATTACTTTTGGATGCTTTACCACATAATCGGGATTACCATCTACGATAATCTTTCCTTTATCTAGTGCAAAGACATATTCTGCATATTTTAATGCAATATCCAGTCTATGCTCTACAATTAAAAATGTGATTTTTTGATTTTTACAGATTTCAGATATTTTTTCAAAAATTGTGTGTGCCAATGTGGGGTTTACTCCTGCAATTGGCTCATCCATTAGAATCATTTTTGCACCAGACATCATAGCACGTCCTAACTCCAAGAGTTTTTGTTGTCCACCGCTGAGGTTTTTACTTTTCACATCTTTTTGTTTTGCAAGATTTATCATCTCCATTATTTCCATTGCCTTGTCTGTGATCTCTTTTTCAGAATCACTCCATTTTGATTTTAATGGAGCCAAAAGAAATGATTCACCTGAATTAACTGGGCTAGATACCAGGAAATTCTCTAATGTGGTAAGATTCTCAAAGGGCTGAGGAATTTGCCAAGTTCGAACCAGTCCAGTTTTGTATGTATTAAATAAATCAAATTTAGTTATGTCAGTTTTATTGAAAATTATTTTACCGCCATCTGGTTTTAAAAGACCAGATATTACATTGATTAACGTAGTCTTTCCACTGCCATTTGGACCAATTAACTGGTACAGTTTACCTTCATCTAGTTTCATATCAATTCCATCAAGTACATTTAATCCTCCAAAATGTTTCTTAATGCCTGAAATTGATAAAATGCTCATCAAAAACTGCAAGGCATAAAGAAATTAAGGGTTTTCTATTGTAAAAGGTTGGTTTGGCTTTTGATCCTGTTTATTCTGATGCAATAATTTTTGCCAGTCTTTTAGCTTTGTTGAGTATTGGTTTAACCCTAACATACCTTACAACAAGGGTTCCTAATTTTGCACATGCATCATTTGCAACAATTGGCGTATACATTGCACTAGTTGCAACAAGGGTTTGGGATGTTACCCCATACATCTCAATTCCAATTGCATTTGTAATATCTGGACTGGTGGCAATTACACTGTACACATTCATCTTAAAACCTCTAATTCGAAAAGGAGCAACACAAGCAATCCAAATGATTGCTACTTTGGCATTTGATTTGATAGTAATTGCATTGCTAAACATTACAGCAGATTATATTGTTCAGACATTTCAGGTCACATCAAGAAAATTCTCCTTACGAAGTTATGATTTAGAGTTTATGGGTATGCCTTTGATAGTTGTTGTAGCTCCACTAACTATTGCAATACTTGCAATTACACTGCACATCATGTTGAAAAAGACAAAATTTGGAATTGCCATGAGGGCAGCAACTGAGAATCAGGATTTGGCAGGAACTGTGGGAATTAATGTAAAACTGGTCTATGGAGTATCGTGGTTGTTTGGAGGCGGCATTGCAGGTATAGCTGGTGCATTAATGTCGTTATGGTTTCAAGGGGATCCGAACTTGGGTCCGCAATTAATACCCAGTGTATTTGCAGCAAGTATAGTTGGAGGATTTTTTAGCATTTATGGTGCAATAGCTGGTGGTCTATTGGTAGGTCTTACAGAAATTCT
>CAYFOW010000040.1:10773-13380 GCA_964344885.1 uncultured Candidatus Nitrosopelagicus sp.
TTAGCATTTATGGTGCAATAGCTGGTGGTCTATTGGTAGGTCTTACAGAAATTCTAGGAACAAGATTTTTGGCAGGTGAATTTGGTTCATGGTTAATTGCGTATCGTCCTCTAATTCCACTTGTGTTCATTGTAGTAACTTTACTGTTGGCACCACGTGGTTTAGCAGGAATTAATTGGTCAAAGTTGAGGAGACATGGTTGATTCAGGTATAGTATTTCTAGTCGACATACTTGCCATATTTGCAGTCTATGTTATAATCAATCTTAGCTTGAATATGGAATTTGGATATACTGGAATTCCAAACTTTGGTAAGGTTTTAGCAGTTGGTGCAGGGGCATTTGTTGCAGCAGCAATTCCTGGAAGAATTTTTGCAAGCATGGCAGGAATTGAAGGCGATTATATCGGAGATAATCTTGCTATAGTTTCTCAAATCAATGTATGGCTAGTAGATAATACAGGAATTGGTTTTGCAGTATTCTTTTTGACACTGGCAATTGCTGCAGGAATTGGTGCAGGGTTAGGACTACTTACTGCATATCCTGCAATTCGATTACGTGGAGATTATCTGGCAATTACATTACTTGCATTTGGTGAAAGCATCAGAATTATTGGAAATAATTTTACTCCTTTAGTTGGCGGAACCCTTGGAGTACAGGTTCCAGACCCGCTGTCATTTTTACCTGATGATATTCGTTTTCCTATAGCTACTGTAGGTTTGGTGCTAATTGCGATTGTAATCTATATCTACAGTGAAAAAATAATGCATTCTCCACTGGGACGAATGCTTCGTGCAGTAAGGGACAATGAGATGGCTGCAAAATCACTTGGAAAAGATACTACTAGAATTAGAATTAAAGTGATAATGATTTCAGCTGCACTTGCAGCAATTGGCGGTGCACTGTATGCGTTTTATGCAGGAGGTGCAATTGCATTTGCTTATGATAGGGCAAGCTGGACGTTTTGGCCATTTTTGATGATTCTCATTGGAGGACTGGCAAACAACAAAGGCGTAATATTTGGAACATTAATTTTTGTAGTAATACGAAAACTAATCATATTTTTCAAAGACTCACTAGAAGGCTTTGTTCCATTTGATGTAGTGTGGTTGGATTTCTTGTTGCTTGGAAGCATATTGTTGGTAATTTTGTTATATCGTCCTCAGGGATTATTTGTTGAAAAAACCACATCTACAATTTCTGATAAATCAAATTCAGATAATCGGGGAGTGCGAAAGATCTTTAATTTCTTTTTTAAATGATTATAAAATAAAAAAAGATTTCATTTAGATGCTTAGTTTTGGTATTAAAACCTCATTCCATGAGATTTCACTTATCCTGTCGACAAGCATCAAAATGATTTTCATCTGTTCTGCAATTATTGCATCTTTGTTTTCAATCTGTTTTTCTAAGAATACGATTCTTTGCTCTAGTTGAGCAACTTGTTTGGTACTTTGTGTTGCAGAACCTGTTGAACTTGTGGTCTGACCACTTGTGCTTCTATGATCATCATCTCTTTCGTTTCTATCATCATCTCTTTCGTTTCTATCATCATCTGCATATGCAGAAACTGAGAGTGTTCCGATGACTAGAAGCAACATTATGCTTAGGTGTATTTTGTTCATGGGATAATATGGTAAAACAGATTATAATGACTGACTACCATTCCTATCGATAAGAACCATCGGCAGTGTACTATATACGACTCACGTAATATAATCATGAACAAGACAATTCTTGCCGTAATTGTTGCAGGGCTGATGATTGCAACTTCTACAGTGTACTTTGTTGAGACTGCCGAAGAGTTTGAAGAGCAAGACATGATTAAGGCACCATTCTTTTTGGCGGTATCCATTGCATACATCCCAGTAGGAATATGGATGCTAAAGAAAAAGCAGGCACCATACACAATTGCCATCATAGGTTCAGTTGCACTGATTGTGTTATATGCAGTTACCAGAACAGACCTTGCAGTTGCATTTGGAATGCATGCAGGTCATATAGGAACACTTGGCATTGCATCAAAGGTATTGCAATCAGCAGTAATTGTGAGCTCTGTTATAATGTCATGGCAGATAAAAAGAGATGCAAAAAGGGAGATCGTAGCATAAATTATGAAATCCACAATTTTTCTTTCACTGGTATTGTTAACGTCAATTCTTAGCCCGATTGCGCTAGCAGAGCATGACGAATATGAGGAGTATGATGATGACTATTATGAGAATGATGATTATGAAGAGTACGACGAACATGACGAAATCTTTGAAGAATTTGAAGACGAAGACGAACAACGCTCACTTGGCGGTGGACTGTCAGACTATGTCCTATACATTACCATAATTGCAATTATTGTAACAGTAGGATACACGCTATTCAAAATTACCAGAAAAAGAAAATGAACAAGAAATATTTCCTGATCTTTTTACTTTTACTGATTCCACTTCCAGCATTTGCTGATGACGATGAGGATTCAGCCGAAGATCTAGGCAAGATTGCAATTGGTGCAGGCGTTATTGGTACACTGCCATTTGTATTTCTAAACAAGTTGCGAAGATATGCCATATCCTCTGGGAACCAGTCGTTAGTATTTGCAAAAAAACTAAGCCAGT
>CAYFOW010000041.1:0-11384 GCA_964344885.1 uncultured Candidatus Nitrosopelagicus sp.
TTTAAAAAATAAAAAATAGAAAAATGAATAGGTTAATGTGCGTGTGGTCCGCCGCCACCTGATTGCATAACGGTTCCACCAGATTCTCTATCATGAGCTGCCAATCCTTCAGAATGATCAACTTTGATTGCATCTGTTGGGCAAGCCTCAACACAAGCCATACAGTTTGTACAGTCGTGTTCTCTGATTGGATCTGATTTATCTGTATAATCCAATCGTTCATCTTTTTCAGAATTTCCAGTTCCTTCAAAAGTTTGACCAGTTACTTCTGCAGCTGGAATATCTTTTTCGGTTCTGTACCATTGAAATGTCTGAACTGGACATACATCCATGCATGCGCCTGTCGCGACACAAGAGTCCCAGTCAACTGCGACAATTGTTCCACTAATTCCTAAAGGTACTTGCTCCTCACCACGATCGGCATATGCCGCTTTGACATTTTCGTCAGAAAATGCCGCACCATCAGTTGAACCTGGACCCCATCGAAAGTGGAAGTTTTCGCCATCAGCATGATTAACTCTTCCTGTTGACTCAAAGCCTTCTGGAAAGTTTTCATCTATAGCCATAAACTGCGCTCATCAGATTATTATTTAAACCTAAACATACCATTCTTAGAAATTTAACAAATCTAGATAACAAAAAAAAGGCGTCGTAAAATTAGACGATTATTAAGAGGTCGAAGCTTTTTCGTGTGCTTCCTGGTTTGCCTGATTAACAATTATTGCTTGAGGAGGACAAACTGAAACACAGGCCATGCACCAAATACAATCATGCTCCCGTATAGGATCAGCTTTATCAGTAAAGTCCTTACGTTCTTCTTTTACTGAAGAACCAGTTCCTTCAAAAGTTTGACCAACTACCTCGTTATTTGGAATGTCTTTTTCTGTTCTATACCATTGAAATACTTGAACCGGGCATGCTTCAATACATGCACCATCAGCCACGCAAGAGTCCCAGTCAACTGCGACCATTGTTCCACTAACACCTAATGGAACTTGTTCTTCACCGCGTGCAGTATATGCAGATTTACAATTTTCGTCAGAAAATGCTTCAGCATTACTTCTTCCTGGACCCCATCGAATGTGGAAGTTTTCGCCATCAGCATTGTTTACTCGTCCAATTGGTTCAAAACCTTCTGGAAAATTCTCTGGAATTGGCATACGAAAAAATTGATTAATGATTATTTAAAGTTAAACAAAATTAGGCATGAGTAATAATAGCATAATTGATAAAAATTCTAGTAACCCCTACGTTCATATCTTTTTTAAAATCATAAATCATATGGATATAACAAAATATGATATTTATCAAGGTCCAAATATTGGCATATACACAAAAACTAATGATAAGTTCGTTTTTGTTCCAAATGGGTTAGTAAAGAGTAAATCAGAAAAATTATCTTCATATCTTCAAAATGACTACATAACAACGTCAATTGCAGAAACAAGGTTGTTAGGAATTCTCATGGTATTAAATAATCATGGAGTATTATTACCCAATACATGTTCAAAACATGAAGTGGATTTGATAAAAAAATCAACAGATATGAATGTAGAAATTTTAGGATCAAAAGATAATGCATTAGGGAATTTAATTTGTGTAAATGATAAAGGAGGGATAGTTTCACCATTAGTTTCTCAAGATGATGTAAAAAAAATTCAAGATGTGTTAGATATCGAAGTCATACAAAAACGAATTGCGGGATTTAATCAAGTTGGGGCAGTGATGGTAGCTAATTCAAATGGAGGGATTATTCATCCACAAACTGATGAAAGAACATTAGATGCAGTATCAAATGTAATGGGGGTAAAAATAGAGCATGCAACAATTAATGGAGGTGTGCCATATCTTGCATCAGGAATATTGGCAAATAATAAAGCTGTCGTGGTAGGTTCTCTTACCAGCGGTCCAGAGATAATGATGTTGACAAGAGCATTTATGAATTAAAGAATGACGAAGCATTAGAGTATAATTTTGTAAGTGGGATTTCTTCTTCTGTTCTTTTTAACATATTTTTTAGAATAATATTTCCCTGTGAGATTTCATTTGGGGCAACAATTACTACAAATTTAGAATTTAATGAATTTTCCATTTGTTTTTTTAAAGAGCGCCCATTTAGATCTATATCAACAGGAATGCGCAATTGTCTTAATTTTGAAGTAATGTTAATTGCGTCTTTTTTAACATCATCATTAGCATATAAAACAGACACTCTTGTTTCATCAGAGATATTAAGAATTCCTTGTTCATCTAAAGTCAAAATTATTCTTTCGACTCCACCTGCAACACCAGTTGCACCAATATCAGTTCTTCCAAATGTGCTTGGTAGATTATCATATCTACCTCCACCTACTAATGAACCCAGATCAGATGAACCATCAAATGCTTCAAAGACAATTCCAGAGTAATAATCTAATCCACGTACGATTCCAAAGTTAATTTGTATATTATTTACTCCTCTTGCATTTAATGACTCATAAAGTTGTATTAGATCATTCCAACCATCTAGATCTGTAACATTCAGCATCGATGAGATTTCATTTGGAGAACCCTTAATTTCAGAAAAATCTAAGATTTGTTGCAATTTATCTTCAGCATAACCTTTTTTTTCAAATTCAGTTAGAATATCAGATTTAGATTTTTTTTGGATTTTATCAATAGCTCGTAACATATCAGTCATAACATTAGAGTCAGATGATTGGAAAATTTTATTGATGAATGATTCAACAAGCTTTCTATGACTAATGTTAATTATGATGTTCTGTAATTTGAGATTTTCAAAAAACCTAGATGTAAATTCTATAATTTCAGCATCAGAGTCTAATGTCAGTTTTCCATAAATTTCTAGATCCCATTGATGAAAGAATCTGTATCGACCTTTTTGAGGTTCATCGTATCTCCAGACGCCACCAAAAGATGAGAACTTTGCAGGAAGTTTCATTGTTTTCTGAGATGAAATAAATCTAGTCAACCCAACTGTGAAATCAAATCTTAGTGCAATTTCCCTGTCGCCTTTATCATGAAAATTATAAATTTCTTCACGAATAGATGAACCGCTTTTTGCTTCCAAAACAGAAAGTAATTCTATGGGGGATGGCTCCATTAGTTTAAAACCAAAAATTCGTGCTGTTTCAAGAAATTTTGTTCGTATGAATTCAATTTTATTAAATTCATCAAAAGTGAAATCTTTCATTCCTCGTGGTAAGCTCAAATCAAAAAAAAACTCATTACAATGAATTTAGACTTTCCTATTTGAGAAAATGATTAATTCAGTCATATCAACAAGATAATTTTAGTATCTATTAATAATAGAAATTTCTCAAGCAAGCAATTGTCATATGAGAATTTAGAACATGCAACTGATGCACTAATACATGTAAGTGCAACAACATTAGAAGATGCATTTTGTATTGCAGGGGAATCAGTAGTAGATACAATATTAGATATTAAAAAAATTGAAGAAAAAGAACAGAAGAATGTTGTTGTGAAGGGTAAAGATTTGAATTATCTTTTATACAATTGGCTTGAAGAAATTATTACAATTGTAATTACAGATGGATTTGCGATAAGAAAATTTAAGGTCAATATTATAGAAAATGATGATTATGTAATTGATGCAATGTTATTTGGAGAAGGGTTAGATATTAAAAAACATGATTTTAAGGTAGAGATTAAATCCCCTACATTTCATCTGATGAATATTCAGATTAGAGATAAAGTCGAAATGGAATATTTACTTGATTTATAATTAATCATATAGAATGGTTTTATGCAGTTAGATAATCAATAAATTATCTTATTTTAATGAGCACATATGGTTGACAAAGAAATTGAGAACATCAAGCAGAGGAAATTAGAAGAGATGCTAAAAAAACAAATGGAACTTAAAACAATTCAAAAAAATGGAATTATAGACCTTAATTTAACTAATTTTGAATCAGCCATATCAAAAGATATTCTTACACTTGTTGATTTTTGGGCTGCATGGTGTGGTCCATGTAAAGCAATGCATCCGATTTTTTCCAAAATGGCAAAGGAAGTCCCACAAGTTCAGTTTGCAAGAGTAAATATCGATGAATCAGCAACAATTGCGTCAAAATTTGGAATTCAATCCATACCAACATTCATAATTTTTAGACAGGGAAAACCACTTGAAAAAATCACTGGTGCAATTGGAGAAATAGGAATTAGAAATTTAATTAACAGGCACTAGTAAGCGTATGCAGCATTTGATTTTCTTTGAATTTCAATAATTTCATCAAGGATTTTTCGTTGTTCGTCACTTAGTTTATGTGAGAATTTCTTCAGTAATTTTTTTGCATCAGATGATGAAGGAAGAGTGTAAAATACATCTTCTTCAAAGATTTGTCTTCCAACAGTAATATTTTGAACCGAACATGCAACTTCTTTTCCAGAACTTACTAAATTTGTAGATTTTCCATCTTCTTGTAATTGATGAATAATTCCAATTCGTTTACCAGATTTATTCATAAATGGAATTTTTTGACGTAATGTTCCCACATCGACATGAATTCCAAATACTGCAGGATTATTATTTCTAAAAATATATCCTTTCAAAAATGTAAACTTACAGATAGGAGTTAATTCTGCAAAGATTGAATTTTCTTCATTTGATTTATCATCATCCACCCATTGAATGTAATTATCTAAAAGACTATAGATTATCTTGTCTTCAAAAATTCTAATATGACTTTCGTCTGATTCCATTTCAGCATCAGGAAATATTTTGACATTAAATGCAAGAATTACGCCTAAATGTCTATCTTCTTCTTTAATTGCTTTGGCCTCCATCACATCTCTTCTAGTAACAGGCCCAATGTCTGCTTTTGATATAGGAATTTGTTGTCTACGTAACATTTCAGTAATAGCTTCTAATGAACCAATCGTATCGCATTTTAAAATTACACCAGTTGTCTCAGTATCTATAAACACAGATTGCATTTCAGATTCAATAGATTTTTTTAATTCATTTACAATATTTTGATCACTAGATGCATAAAGTGAGCTGCCTGGAAGAACTCCATCTAAATCAGGTGAAGCAATTTTTATCCCAGCTGCAGCTTCTACTGATTCAACAGGTTTGAATTTATCTCGTGGATCTCTCATTTCATCCAATGCTTTAGGTAAAAGCAATGCTTTAGGCTTAGTAGATATAATAGAGTCTCTTTTTGATACTACAATTGTATCGTCCTTTTGTAGTGTTCCATCAATTAATATGATATTTGCTGTGGGACCAAGTCCAACCTCATCATTTACTTCGAGAATTATTCCACGTGTTGATTTTTCTTCTTGATCTAATTTTTTACTCAGAAATTGTTGGGTAAGACCAACTAAAACAGCAAATAGTTCAGGGATTCCTAATCCAGTTCGTGCACTAACAGGTACAATAGATATTTCTTTTTTAAAATCACTTACACGATAAAATGCCTCAGATTGATAACCTAAAACAGATAATGCAGTTACAACATTATACAATTTTTCATCTAAGGAAGTTTGAATTTCAGAAGCCTGTTCTTTTATTGCTTGAGAAATGAATTTTGTTTCAGTATCTCTCCAGCCGGAAATCATATCGGTTTTATTTAATGCAACAACAAATGGAACTTTTCGACTTTCCAGAATTTTAAGACTCTCATTAGTTTGTGGTTGAAATCCTTTGTTTGCATCAACAACAAGAATCGCAATATCAGCTGCAGAACCTCCTCTTGAACGCAAATTAGTAAAAATTTCATGTCCAGGTGTATCAATTACTAAGATTCCAGGAATTTGATGTTCAACTTTAGTCAATTTTTCATATAAAGGACCACATATTTCTTGAATTGTTTCAACTGGTAAAAAACTCGCACCAATATGTTGTGTTATTCCACCTGCTTCTCTTCCTTGTACACCAGTTCCACGAACTTTATCTAAAAGTGAGGTTTTTCCAGAGTCAACATGTCCTAATACAGACACAATAGGTTGTCTAACACGCAAGTCATATCACTTAAAAATAACATTGATTTCTTTTTGAAAACTTTCTTGTGAATCAGATGCATGAATTATATTTTCAGTAAATCCAAGTCCAAAATCACCTCGAATTGTTCCAGGAGAAGCTTCAAAAGATTTTGTAGAACCTATCATCAAGCGAGTCGTTGCAACAGCATTATTACCTTCAATAACTGCAACAACAACTGGTCCAGACGTGATATAAGACACTAATTCACCAAAAAATGGTTTGTCATTATGAACTGAATAAAACTCTTCAGCCAGTTCTTTAGAAAACGTAAACATCTTTAGTTTGTTTACTGTAAATCCTTTTTTTTCAAATCTAGAAATTACTTCGCCAATTAGTTTTCTTTTAACACCATCAGGTTTTACAATGAAGAGAGTTTGTTCAGTCAATTTACTTTTTTACTTTAATTCCGCCTTTGACGTATTTCTTTGTCCATTTCATTTTTCTTGGATCACGTTTTAATTCTAATGAATTTTTCTTGCATTTTGCAGAACAAAACCAGAGAACAGTACCATCATTTTTTGCAAGCATAGTGCCAGAACCCTTGGTTACAGGCCTATCACAGAAACTACATGGTTTAACTAAAAGACTCATTAAAATCACTACCTAATTTTTTTTGCTTCTCGTTCTGTCTCACGTAAAATTATGATGTCTGACATCCGAACAGAACCTTTAACATTTCTAGTTAAAACTCTACCCTTATCTTTTCCATCAAGCAGTCTAACTCTAACTTGAATTACTTCACCTGCAATTCCAGTTCTTCCTACAATTTGAATAATTTCAGCAGTGGTTAATTGTTCAGTCTGTGGTGTTGCACTCATGAGTCCTGCTTGCCACCCTTAATTTTTGATATAGAGGCGACTACTTCATCAACAATATGTTGTGCATCGCCAGAATCTAAAATTGCAGCGGCAGCAGATGTAACATCAATGCCTAATGACTTTCCAAGGTCCTGTTTACTTGGAACAAAGGCATATGCAGCGCCTTGTTCTTCACAGATAATTGGAAGATGTGCAACAACTTCTGGAGGTTCAACATCTTCTGCAATAACAATTAATTTGCTGATGCCTCTTTCAATTGCTTTTGTTGCCTCATTTGTGCCCTTACGAACTTTGCCGCTCGTAGACGCAACTCTTACTGCTTCATAGATTGGACTAACCAGTTCTTCTGGTGTCTCGAATTTAACATAATACGCTTTAGCCATTTGTATCACCCAGTGGGATCATCTCCATTCAATAAATGCAATAAATTGGTTTTAAAAGTGTTATCTGGAAAGAAATGATTTGATTTCTGACAGATAAGAATTCATCATAATATCTAAATTTTCATTTGAATTACTTTCACCATATATTCTGATAATTGGTTCAGTTCCACTAGGTCTAACCATTATCCAACCTAGTCTATCAAAAATTTTTATTCCTTCAGTAAGATCATTATTAGAAAACTTCTTTGAGAGAAAATCAACTACTTCAATTGCCTGTTTTTTATTGCAATTAATTTTGTCCTTTGTTGTATATGATGGGGGCAACATAGAAATCTCATCGGATAAACTTTGTGTGGAATGAGATAATAAATCAAGAACTAGTCCTAATGTCATTGCACCATCACGAACTTGGTTGTGTTTTCCAAACATGAATCCACCGTTTTCTTCAAACCCGATCAGTGCATTTTCAGAAACCATTCTACGAGAGACTTCAACGCTTCCGACTTTAGTTCGAATAACCTTAGAATTGAAAGTTTTAGCAATTTTTTCAATTGATGAACCAGAATTGAGGCATGTAATAACAGTAGAATTTGTATAATTTTTAAGAAGAAATTTTGTGAGTAATAATGCAGATTTATCACCAGAAAGAATCTGTCCTAGATTGTCACATAAAATACTTCTATCACCATCGCCATCAAAGGCTATTCCAAAATCAGAATTTGTTTTGAGAACAACAGATGATAATTCCTGAAGGTTTGATGGTGTAGGTTCAGAACCTCGTCCTGGAAAATTACCATCTATTGTTTGATTAATTACAACTGTGTTACACTCTAATAAATCACATAATTTTGGGGCAGTTAAAGATTGAACACCATTCCCTAAATCCAGGACCACTTTGAATTTTTTTTGTTTAATTTTTTCAGATGAAATATTCGAGATTATCCCATCAATGTATGTTTGAATTAATCGTATTTCATCATTTGTTTTTCCAAAAGTTTTTGATTTATTCCATTTTTTAGAAAAATAGATATCTTCAACAATTAGTTCATCTTCTCTGGAAATTTCTACACCATCGTTAGATACAGGTTTTATTCCATTATAGTTTGGAGGATTATGTGATGCAGTAATCATAATACCACCATTATATCCTAATTTTTTTACAGTAAATTCTAAACAGGGAGTTGGAACAAGATGAGCAATATTGCAGTCAATCCCCATATAGTTTAAGGTAGAACAAACTACATCTGCAATAATAGGACTTGATGTACGTCCATCATACCCTATCAATATTGGACCAGTTTTGAAAAAAGTGCCAAGAGAAAGTGTAATGTCATGAACAAATTCCAGAGTAAAGGTTTCTGAAAAAATTCCACGTATGCCATTTGTTCCAAAAAGTTTTGCCATATTTTTTGTGGAGAATAGATAAATTTGTGTTTATGTGCAAATTGAATGCGGGAATCGCCCAGCCTGGTCAAAGGCGCAGGGCTTAGGACCCTGTCTTTTAGGAGTTCGTGGGTTCAAATCCCACTTCCCGCACCATTTTTTTTAATGATTTAGTTTCTTAGACTTAAGCATATATGGAAATATGGTAAATCAACTATAATGAAGAAAATGATTGTTGGTATCACTGTAGTTGGAAAAGACAGAGAAGGTATTGTTGCAGAATTTACAAACTTCGTGTTTCAAAAAAATGGGAATATTGAGAAAGTAAATCAAAATGTGATTAAAGGGTTATTTGGAATGTATTTAGAAATTTCATTTACAAAGAAAATAGATATTGAAAAATTCAATTTAGAGTTAACGCAATTAGCAAAAAATCTTGGAATGGAAGTAAGTACACATCATGAGTCAAATTCAGATAAAAGAATTGCCGTGTTTGTTACCAAAGAGGATCATTGCTTAAAGAGATTACTTGATGGAAATCATAAGAAAGTTTTGAATGGGAAAATATCAGTAGTTATCGGAACGGACAAAATTTTAAAAAATACTGTAAAAAATTCAGGCATTCCATTTGTTTTAGTTGAAGAAAAGAAACAGAATGAGGCAGAAGAAAAATTAATTGAAATTTGTAAGAAATACAATATAGATGTAATTGCACTTGCAAGATACATGAGAATTTTAACACCAAATTTTGTTTGGAGATATCCAAACAGAATAATCAATATACATCCCTCACTGCTTCCAGCTTTTCCAGGAGCGATGGCATATGCACAAGCATTTGAAAGAGGATCAAAAATCGTAGGCGTCACTGCCCATTATGTTACTGAGAACTTAGATCAGGGGCCAATAATTTTTCAGGATTCATTTAAGGTTAGTCCAGATGACACATTAGAGTCAATTAAGAGAAAAGGACAAAAACTAGAATCAGACACATTATTCAAGGCAGTAAAAATGCATTTGGAAAATAAGTTAGATGTCAGATGGAGAAAAGTGCACATTAAAACAAAATAGAATATGTACAAAATAAAAAATCAATACGATCCAGAACTAAGAAAAAATATTCAAAAGAAAAATCATATTGCTATTTTACCAATCGGTTCAATTGAACAGCATGGACCACATCTCCCAATTTCTACAGATTCAAAATTGGTAACAGAGGTTGCAGAAAAAGTTTCTAAAAAATGCAGATGTTTTATACTACCTACAATTCAGTATGGTGTATCATTTGAGCATGCACCATTTTTTCAAATAAGTTTAAAAAAAAATACGTTAAAAGCTATTATCAGAGACATAGCTTCATCACTAGAAAATAATGGAATTAAAACATTAGTTATCATAAATGGTCATTATAGTAACCAAGAACATATTCAAGATGTAATTTCTAATTCAAAGACAACAAAAAGTAAAATCAAGATTTACGGATTTTCATATTGGCATTTTATGCAAGATGATTTTGATCATGCGGGGGAAATTGAGACATCGTTAATGCTTGCAACAACAAACCAGGTGAAAATGAACAAAGCAGTAAAAGGATTAATCACAAAAGATCTATCAATTAAAGAGAAAAAGAAAGTATCTAAAGATGCAGCCAAATGCTTCCCAGAAACAACAAAAAATGGAATTTGGGGCGATCCAATTAATGCAACAGAAGAAAAAGGAAGAAGAATATTAAGCATAATAGTAAAAAATCTTTCAAAAAAAGTGTCAAACTTACCTCACAGATAGAAACCCAAAGATTTACCAATGAAATTTTAATATACTCCCTTCGTATCAACGCCAATAAGTGAAATAAATGTCCGTAGATATGGCAGTAAAAGTACTTGACGAAAGTGTGAACAAGGTAGTTCTGATCAAGCTTAAAGGTGGAAAAACAATTAGAGGAAATCTATTAGGTTTTGATCAACACATGAATCTGCTACTCGACCAATCAGAAGAAATCCCTTCTGAAGGTGATGCAAAAGATCTTGGAAGTATAGTTGTGAGAGGAGATAACGTAGTGATGATATCTCCACCACCAGTATAGGTGAATTAGATGGTAAAAGGCACAACATCGATGGGAAATTTTACAAAAAAGAAAGTGCATATTAGATGTAGAAGATGTGGGAAAAACTCATTTCATAAAAGACATCATACATGCGCAAGTTGTGGATTTCCAGAACCCAAAATCAGAAAATACTCATGGATTAAATGGTATACATAAATGCAAGAAATTGCACTTTTATTGAGTTCAGTTGCGGGTATGTGCACTGCAGTTGCATTAAAAAAGAAATCAATTAATACCATATTAGCAAAAAATACTAGTTCAAACATTTTAAATCAAAAAAATAATTTAATAATCGAGAAAGATATTCTCACAAAAACAATTTCAAGACTACAAAATGATTCAAGAATAACAAAAACGCAGAAAGATCAGCTTTTTATCAAATATCAACATCAGTTAGGAATTGTATTATCAAGAATTGAAAACTTGGAACAGATCAATCACCAACCAAGTATGGAATCATTGCAAGAAGGGTTATCAACAGTCATTGAACAAAAATTTTCAAAAATAGATAGTAAGTTGTCAGAATTATCTTCGAAGATCAATTTAGTTAACATGCAAGAAATTGTAGAAAAAGAAACTCTAGATAATGATAAAAAAACAACAGAACCAAAAGTTATCAAGAGACGTGAAAAACAACCAGTAGAACAACCAGTAGAACAACCAGTAGAACAACCAGTAGAACAACC
>CAYFOW010000042.1:0-6195 GCA_964344885.1 uncultured Candidatus Nitrosopelagicus sp.
TATGGAATATGATCTTAGTCGTAAAGTCTATGGAAATGTGATTTTAAGTGAAATTGTTGGTGCAGAGCCTCCAGCACATCCAAATTTGGAAGAAAAATTAGAAGGTGAATTTTCATCTATGGTAGATCAATTAGAATCAAAGTCAGTTGGAGAAATTAATGAATTTAGAACACAGCAAATTGAACATGAAAAAATTGTAAATAGTAGACCAGGTGCGATGGCACTTGATCAAGAAAAAATCCGAATGTATATCACATATCATCAGAGATTGTTAAATTTGATAGAACAGGTTTTAAAAGGAAAATCACAATAATACAATAAAATTAGAAAACAGTTCTAATGAATTGAAATTATATGTTCATAGAAATTATAGTTGTGATTAATTTTGCAGCCAAAGACGATGTTGCACCATTATCATATTGAGGATTTAATTCAACTACATCAGTACAGACGATTTTTTTATTATTCATTGCATATATCATGTCAAACATTTCACGAGAAGTTATCCCTACTGCCTCAGGATTTCCAACTCCGGGTGCAAAAGCAGGATCTAACACATCTAAATCAATACTAGTGTAAATTTCATCAAATGTAGATAATTTGTCCCGGATTAGTGATGGTCCCTCATTGTCACGGATTTGTTTATCAGATATTGTCTCAATATTATGTTCTTTTAAAAATGCAAATTCTTCAGATACAAATGCTCTTGCACCAACATGCAAGATATTATCGGCTCCACGTTCCTCAACTATCCTTCTAAGGTATGCAGCATGACTTAGTTTGGTATCAGCGTATTGATCACGCAAGTCATAGTGTGCATCAAATACTACATAACCAGTATTTTTTGGAAAACTCATGTAACTACCATACGTAATCAAATGCTCCCCACCTAAAATAACAATAGGAATTTTTCTTTCTTTTAACTCACCAGTAATTTTACGTACAACATCAAGCATTTCAGTTGCAACCACAGTATGCTTTATGTTTCCTAAATCTTCGATATTTACAGTCTCCAAGTCTACACCAAGCTCAGGACGAAAAATCTCAATATTATTAAACGCATCACGAATTGAATCAGGACCAAATCTGGTACCGGGTTTGTATGAATGTGTTGAATCAAAAGGTACACCAAATACTGTTGCAACTGGGTTTGAATCAGAATTAGGACTAATTATTAATGGTGCTTTTTCCATGTACAAGTCAAGATAGCTCATTTGTATGTGAGCAAGTCAACTTACCTAAAAATTCTACCTTTCTATCTACACCATTATTTGAGGACGTTTTGACAAGTACAGAGGTAAATTAAGTTTAGAAAATGGTTTGCCCTTATTTTTTTCAGAGATTTCAGAGACAAAATCACTGAAAGATATTTCACGCACATTACCCAAATTTCTGTCACGTATACTCAAATTCTCAGAGTTCATTTCTTTTTCACCAATAACTAAGATATATTGAATCCATTCTTTTTCAGCTTCACGAATTCTTTTTCCAATTGATTCATTGCGGTCATCAATATCTACACGGATATTATTAGAAGATAATTTTTCAGTCAATTCCTCACAAAATTGCTTGAATTCATCTTTTAATGGAATTATTCTTATTTGAGTTGGAGCAAGCCAAAGTGGAAGGATTGGTTTCTTTCCTTCTTTTGCATCCTTGGCAGATTTTTCAAGTAATGCATACATCACTCGCTCAACTGCACCACTAGGTGAATTGTGTAAAATTAAGGGGTGTTGTGGGGTGTTATTTTCATCAATGAATTTTATTCCATAGCGATTTCCATTTTCTACATCAATTTGATCAGTAGATAATGCAGATGCTTTTCCTAAATTATCAACATAGTTAAATTCCCATTTTAAAACAAAATAAAAGAATTTTTCTTTCCACATCTCAACTAGAACTGGTTTTCCATGTTTTTTTACGAGTTCTTCAATTAGACTCTTGTTTTCATTGTAAAAATCCTCTGTGAATCTTATTGCCATTTCATAGTCTTCAGGATTTATTCCCAATCCTGCAGTCACATCACGAGAAAGATCAAATCGTTTTCGTAGTTCTTCAACTGCTTGGGAGATATCTGTACAAAATGCATGACAGTCAGGCATAGTGAATGCACGTAAACGTCTAAGTCCTACCAATTCACCTGACTGCTCTCGTCTAAAACTATATCGAGTTAATTCGTATAAACGGTAAGGAAGATTCTTGTATGACATTTGAAAATCTGTAGCCATAAGAAATTGCCCAAAACAAGCAGCAAATCTCAAAAAGAGGTTTTTTCCTTCTGAATCAATATTATATTGTCTTGCAGGGAATCGATTAAAATAACTAACCATGCTTGGGTGATGAGAGTCATACATGATGGGGGTTTCTACTTCATAACCACCATAGTCACGAACTTTTTCAGTCACAAATTGTTCAATTAATGATTTAATCAATCGTCCATTAGGATAAAATCGCATATTTCCGGCATCAGATGCAGGTTCATAGTCTGCAATAGCTAATTTTTTCATCAGACTTACATGTGGTGGAGGTTCATCAACATTTCTTTTTTTAGATGATTCGTATTTTGAAAGAACTTCTAGTTTGGGATATTTGGAGAAATCAAATTCAGATACATCTTGTATTGTACCATCAGGGGAAATGATCTTCCAATAGGATTTAATTTTTGATTCAGATTTTAATGCCTCAGAAGTTTCTTCAGTTTTTTCATCTTTTGTTATAACTTTAGAACTTTCTGCTAGAGGATGTCCTTTTACTTTCATATTATAGGATTTTGTCCAACCAAAAGGAGCACGATATATTTCTAAATCAGTACAAAGAGACTGCATTTCATTTAATCTAGACAATGCAGTTGATGGTGAAGAAAGATTTGAGCTAAGATGTGCATATGGATATAACAATAATTTTTTACATCCAATTTTTTCCATAGATTGTTTAATTTGAGAAACTGCATTTTTTGAAACTGTTGCATCATCACCGTCTTCTACTGCAATGAATGCAACTACAAGTTCATCTAAAGAAACAGTTTCAGGAGATATATCTTCAGCAGACTTTATCTCTTTTTTTGTAGGAGTATATTCGATATTATCACAATGTAGTTGAAGGATTCTCACAGTTAATCGTAGATTTATGCATAAATATACTCAACTGATGTGTAAAATATCCTATTAAAGTATAGGGGTGTTTCATTCATCTTTGATTAGGTTTTTTATATTTTTAATAGTCTCAGTATTAAGTTCAATTTCCTTATGTTCAGTTTTGACATGTTTTAGCACCTCAACCATTAGTTCATCAATAGTTTCAGATGTGTTAGACCAACTACAATCTTTACCAGCATCCTTACAGCTAATACTTTTTGTCATACTCCATTATTCAATATTCAGTATTTATCTGTGAAAATGATGTAAAAAATAAAGACAAATTATTTATTTACTTACAGATGAGTTTGTCAAATAATTAAAAAAAATGCTTCATAATTCGGCAATCTCATCATAATCAGACCTGTAGCGATAATCATTAGCATAATTTATTGAAAAATTACCATTTTAAAACATTCCAACATGTACATGAAAAACAAACTGATTATTAGACATTTTCAAGTACAAGGTTTAAAAGATGATTTTTTGATATCGTATCATGACTGAATCAATAAAAATCGCAATTCAAGATACTGAAAAAATTGCAAAAACAGTAATAGAATTGATTGAAAAGATTCGATTTCAACTAAAACGTAATGATCTCAAAGATGATGAAATTTTATTTTTAAAATCAAATTATGAAAATTTGATTCGATTCAAAGATGCATTTCCGACATTATACCTTTCAGCAAGACGGAATTTTTACCAAACTGTCATCTAGGTTAACTAAACCCTGCTCCAAATTGATCACCTTTTGTGATAGGATCAATATCTGAAGATTCTTGCATTTTTAAAAATATGAAAGCTTCATTTACAATTTGTTTAGATTCATCATCAGATAAATTAAATTCTGATTTTGCAAAATCATAATATTTTTTTAATTTTAATGGCTCTTGTTCATCAAGAGATATTCCATCATCTTTAATGAGAATAGATACTTTTTCAACTAATAGGTTAATCTGAGATTCATCCATGTTTTGTTTGTAATTTGATCATAATTAAAGAGCTACATCTCATTATCATCATGACCAAGCAAATGTTTTTCACAAAAATATGCATCATTCATCGTGCAATAATATAATGATAAATCATTACAGAGAGAGCATTTTGGTTTAAAGTCGTTAAAAGATAATTTTTGATGATAAAAGCGTCTGCTCATTTTAAATTCTCAAAATTTTGTCTTATTTGTTTTGAATGTAATTGAATTATTGATGAGATTTGATTTTTTTCATCATCTGATGGGCTTCGACCATATTCTAATAAGAAAATAGCCGTAATGTATCCCTCTATCCACCCTATAGTTTCACCATATAGGAAGTTAAATGGATTATCAAATTTCCATTTTTGTTGGGATTCAGATTGATCATCCAAAGGTTTTGCAAATGCCATGATCATTTTAGGGATTTCATCCCCTATTTCACGTAAAAAATCAGTCTCAAGCATTATTTAGGAATAATATGTGATGGGATTTAATCTAATCTGAAATATGTCCGTTTAATGTGATTATTGAACGTGTAATTATTCCAGATAAACCTAGATTCATGTAAAGTAATTCTTTAGCATCATCTAATGGGTCATTACCCCTATATCCTTCATCATAAATTAATTCAATTTCATTTCCATCAATGACAGTAACAGAGGTAATTAGCGAATAAGGACCAAGAACTTTATCAGATTTCTCAAAAAATAATTTCAATGAAAGTTGACTGATGATATGTTTATCAAATTCAATTTTTTTTTCAAGTAGATTAATTTCTTTTTGAGGGATTTTATCAACTCTTTTAGGATTTGCCATATCTACTATTTTCACAAAATGGATATAATTTCATCCGAATTATATTTTATCAATTATTATATTCAGATAGATAATGAAGAAGCTGATTATCAGTCCCTTGAATAATGAAAACAATATGTTTCATCATCAAAACGGCCACAATACTTTATGACAGAAAATACCGTGTCAGCTTCCAGAGATATTTAGTCATCATCAAATAAAAGAACAATCCAAATTTTCAATGATCGATATCAGTTTACTGAAACACCATTCCAAAAAGCAACTCTATCTTTAATTTTTTTTGCAAGAAGTGATGGTTTTGGATAATACCAAGCACAATCACTATTTTTTTTACCGTTAACTGAAACTGACAAGTAATGCGCCTTTCCTTTCCATGGACAAAATGTATTGTTATCACTTTCTATAAAATATTCCATGTTAAGCGAGTCACGAGGAAAATATGCATTTCCTTCAACAGTTACAATGTCATCACTTTCAGCTAATATAACGCCATTCCAAACTGCCTTCATACACATCTTAGAAGATCACGATATAACAATCTGACTAAAACAAAGGGAATTACATCTTAATTAAAAATTGGTTTGTTTTTTCATTCATTTCAATGATTTTTGGAATTGATTCAAGAATATTTTCTCTAGTAAATGGAGTTTTTTCATCAAGAACAAGATATACTCCGATAATCATATTTCCTTCTTCTTCAAAGATTTTCACTATTGCTTGAATTGAATAACAATAATCATTTATTCTGCCTTTGAATTTTTCCTGCTCGTCTTGCGATAATCTTAGAAATTTTGCACGCTTTCCAGGATTAAGTGTAATTCGACCACCTAGAACAATTACATCAGATTGAGAAGTAGGTTGAAAAATATCAATTGGTATTTTAAAAGAGCCCTCATTTTTAATGATAAAATGAAAATTCTCATTATCATTTTTTAACTCATTAAAATCATAATTTTCATGAACTAACCACCGTTCAATATTTTTTCTTATTTGAATTGAATCCATAATATGAGATAAATCAAGTAGTAAATATTGCTTCATAATCAAAAAAATGTCGGCAAAATATGGGATTTGGCAAAACACATGACTTTTGTATTGCATTTTTTGTTCAGAATTAGTTGTCAACAAACCATCAAAAACGAAAGGAGAAGCGATTAGCCGAAATTTCCAAGTGGCAAAAAGAAAATCCAGATAAGGTTGGAGGGGGAAGAAAACGTCAGGATTCTAATCGTGAGAGTAGAAGTTCTAGATTTAGTAGAGGTTCTA
>CAYFOW010000042.1:6295-9856 GCA_964344885.1 uncultured Candidatus Nitrosopelagicus sp.
AAACGTCAGGATTCTAATCGTGAGAGTAGAAGTTCTAGATTTAGTAGAGGTTCTAATCGCGAGAGTAGAAGTTCTAGATTTAGTAGAGGTTCTAGAGATTATAATTCAAAACAGACGGTTTCTGCAGACTGCGAAGATTGTGGGAAAAAATGCGAACTTCCATTCAAACCTAGAGGAATTAAACCGGTATACTGTAGAGAATGTTTTCGAAATCATGAAACAAAAAAACATGATAGAAGTAACAGAAGATACAATACAAGAGATAATGATGGTGTTGAAAAAACAGACAAGTTTAGAAGAAAAAGATTGGGTGAGAGAAATGATGAACCATGGAGA
The DNA here is from genome assembly GCA_964344885.1 of uncultured Candidatus Nitrosopelagicus sp. Taxonomy (GTDB): domain Archaea; phylum Thermoproteota; class Nitrososphaeria; order Nitrososphaerales; family Nitrosopumilaceae; genus Nitrosopelagicus. The sequence continues at coordinate 6,632 of CAYFOW010000042.1, forward strand.
GAAGGAGATTACAAGAAAAAGCATTCAAAAATAAAATTTGCAAGAAACCCATCACAATTTAGAAAAAAACAAAAAGAATTTAATGAAAAAATTAATGGTAAGAATTCACCAAAAATAATTACGTATAAAGAAAAATTTCAAAATGAGCGAGAAGAATTTATCAAAGAAAAAAGTCAATCTCCTGAATTCAGAGAATGGAAAAAGAAATTCACACAAAAAGTAGAGTTAGAAGTATTAACAGAATATTCAAAACGTGTATCAAATAGCGATATACCATGTTGTGCATGCTGTGGAGAAAATAGTCATATAGAATTTTTAACAGTAAATCATATCAAAGGTCGAGATGAGATGAGTGCTGAAGAAAAGGCATTAAGTGGGATAAAGGTGTATCATTGGTTGAGCCTACATCAATTTCCTGATGGATACCAAGTATTGTGTAGAAATTGTGACTCTGCAAAAACAATGTTAGGCAAATGCCCCCATCAGAAATAATTTAAAAAATGTTTTAGAAGTTGTTTTAGTTACTGTTAAAAAGAAAAGAGTTGGATAAATGATATGACTAAAAAACCAGTTGTAGGAATTATCATGGGTTCAAGTTCAGATAGCAGAATTATGAGTGGCGCATCAAAAATTTTAGATGAATTTGGAGTAGAACATGAAGATCAGATTGTATCAGCACATAGAACACCGACAAGATTAGTAGAATATGCAAAACATGCAGAAGAATCAGGAATTAAAGTGATAATTGCAGGAGCAGGAGGGGCAGCACATCTTCCAGGAATGATTGGTTCACATACAGTAATTCCTGTAATAGGAGTTCCCATTTTAGTATATAATGATAAACAACAGCAAAAATCAGAGAAATATAAATTTTCAGCATTTGGCGGATTAGATTCATTGTTATCCATTACTGAAATGCCAACTGGTTCACCAGTTGTATCAGTGGGGGTAAATAAATCAGCTAATGCAGGAATTTTTGCATTAAAGATATTGGCAACTGAATCCAAAGCAATTAGAAAAAAATTAAAAGATCATAAAGAAAAACAGTTCAAATCAGTATTAAAAGAATCAAATGAATTGAAAAAGATGGGATTATCCAAATTCGTTGAAAAAAAAATTTAGGTTAACAACTTAAACTCGATGTGTTTTTTGCTCAAATGTTGAATTAATTTATCTGCATGTTCTTGATTTTCAGTCTCAAGACTTAATGTGACGCCTGCAGTACCTGCAGAGACATTTGAGCTCAAACGATCATGGACTACTTCGACAATATTTGCGCTAAGAGATGCAATTTCATCAACTACTTCTTTAAGTGCACCAGGTTTGTCTTTTAATAAAATGAATATTTTTAACATTCTGCCCATTGTGGTCAACCCTTTTGAAACAATTTGACCTAAAAGATACATGTCTACATTTCCACCAGCAAGTATTGCTACTACCTTTTTTCCTGGAGATGGTTTTTCCTTAATTAAATGAGCCAATGTTATTGCACCGGCTGGTTCAACAACTGCTTTCATTCGTTCCATTAAAAGAAACATTGTTTTAACAATATCAATATCATCTACAAGTACAATGTCATCAATTAATTCATTAATTGTTTCAAAAGTTAATGTTCCAGGATTTTTTACAGATATTCCATCAGCTATTGTCCTGTCGCCTTGCACAGATTGAACAGTTCCCAATTCCAAAGATTTTTTCATTGCAGGAAATGATTTTGATTCCACACCAATTATTCGGATATCAGGGTTTTGTGATTTTATGGCAGTCAAAACACCTGCAGCAAGTCCTCCACCTCCAATTGGGACATAAACTTCATCAACATCAGGCAAGTCCTCTAAGATTTCCAGTCCCACAACACCTTGTGCAGCTATAACATGTGGGTCATCAAATGCATGGATTATGGTAGCACCTGTTTCTTGTGAAATTTGTTTAGCACGATTCCACGATTCATCATAATTTGCACCATCCAAGATAACTGTTGCACCATATCCCCTAGTTGCAGATACTTTAGCAGGGGAAGCTGTTAGAGGCATCACAATCGTACAAGGAATGTTTTCTTTTGCAGAAGCAAAAGCTACGCCTTGAGCATGATTTCCAGCAGATGCAGCAACAACACCATTTTTTTTCTCTTCATCAGATAAATTCTTAATTTTATAATATGCACCTCGAATTTTAAAAGAACCTGTTTTTTGCTGAAATTCAGATTTTATATAGACTTTAGAATTTGTCATGTTACTAAAAGTTGGAGAGTAAACTAAAGGAGTTTTTTTGATTACATTGTGCAATGATTCCTGTGCACGTTTAATTTCATCAAATGATGGATTCATCTAATTTAGAGCAAAATTCTAGTTATATTTGGTTTGTGAATTATTAAGAATCAAAAAGAGTCACAACTTGTCGAATCTTTTCAGAAATTGAATTTTTGACAGATTCAGGGATTCTGCGTGGATCAAACAGTCCTTCTTTGAGATTATTTTTTAGGAATTCTACATCGATGGTAAATACAATTCCTTCTTCACCAGATAATAAACGAGTTTCATCAATTAATACAGTGCTTGTTTGAAATGTTTCAAATAGCAAATTATCTAGATCTTGTAATAGAGATTGCTTTTTTTTACTCATTGATGCAAAGTCTGCATCAGTCTTATCTTCAATTTCATCATATATTTCATCAATTAACTTTTCATTTTCATAAAATGTTTCAAATAATTTTTGAGGATCTAAATTTTCATGCCCGTTTTGTTTTAATTTCTGCAGCGTAATAGAATCACCTCTTTTTGCAAATTCCTCTTCAGACGATTTGGTTTTTTCGATGATATCTGAGAGTTGTTTTTGCTTAGTCATTACAACATTATCAGGTTTATAAAATAATAAAACATGATATTGCAAGGATAGATGTAAAGTTAATAGATAATTTCCTTGTCGTGATTCTGCACGAAAGAAAATTCTTCGAACGTCTTCATTTTGTGAAGTAGATAAACCTTGACTGGACCAATCATTTAATTCAGAAATGATTTTAGAAAAAAAGTCTTTTATTTTTTCAGGCTCAAAGGTTTTCTGCAATTGGATTGTACCGTCTGCAAGCATCACATTAACAGAATTAAGCTTTAATAGAGAAGTCATTTTAGTTAATAACTTATTTTGAGAGTTTGTGTAAATTTCATTAAGATTTGAAATAAACGGATCCTGTGATTTTACTCCTAATCGCATTAAATTAATTGGATT
>CAYFOW010000043.1:0-9851 GCA_964344885.1 uncultured Candidatus Nitrosopelagicus sp.
CAAATGAATTAGAATTAAAGTGTGTCTAATCAGATTTCCATTCGATGTCAGAATGATTTGAACGAAAATTAATCACTCTAGACATAATAAAAAACAGATCAGATAGACGGTTCAAGTACGGAATTATGAACGGAGATAAAGACTCGTTTTTTGATAAATCCACAACATGACGTTCAGTACGTCTACATACAGATCTGGTCAAATGTAAAAATGATGCAGTAAGCGTTCCTCCAGGCAATATGAAATTTTTTAGTTTAGGAATATCTTGTGAGAACATATCAATATCAGATTCCAGAGCATCAATCATCTTTTGAGTAATACGGATTTTTGAATCAGACATGTCAGGATTAGATAAATCTGAGCCAAGTACAAATAATTCATTTTGTATTCTTAAGAGAGTTTTTTTAAGATCAGCGTCTAATTTTGATGAGATCACAATTCCCAATATAGAATTTAATTCATCAGTATCACCATATGATGATACACGTGAATCAGATTTCGAGATTCTAGAATTATCAGATAGTGAAGTCGTGCCATCATCACCTTTTCTAGTATAGATAGTCATGAAATGTCATATGATAATTTGCTAATTAATGTATATGAAAGAGAATAAAAAATTCATTTTGATTAGGAAAGACACAAAACCATCTTTAGAAATTATTTCATCATGAAAGAGTTTTTTGAAAAGATTTTAGAATTAAAGACAGTTCCAAGACAAGGATGGATTAACAAAGGGGTAGAAGTAAATCCAGAATCAGTTGCAGACCATTGTTTTAGTGTGGCGGCAATTGCAATGATTATTTCAGAATACAGAGAATTAGACACACAAAAAATTCTAAAATTATCAATAATACATGATTTGGCCGAATCAGTTATTGGGGACATAACGCCTGATGAAATGGAAAAAGAACAAAAAAACAAAATGGAGGATAGTGCAATAAAAAAAATATTTCAAAATCTTCCTGACAAAATTTCAGAGCAATTTCTTCAGTTATGGTCAGAATACAAAGATAAGACAACAAAAGAATCCATATTAGTGCATCAAATCGATAAATTTGAAATGTTTTTACAAGCAAAAAAATATGAAAAAAATGGAGTGGGCAAAGAAAAGGTAAAGCCATTTGTGGATTCAGCCAAAAAAATGATTACAGATGAAAAGCTGTCAGAACTAATGAAAGTCTATTAAAATTACTGCATTATACAAATAAAAATATTATAACTTGAAATTAACTAATTAATTATGGATACAATAGATCAAAAAGATGAATTAATTAGTGCACAGAAAGAAGTGATAGGAATTTTATTTGAAGTTGTAAAACGTCTTCAAAAAAATAATGAATTAGATGAAGAGTATTTACAAATTCTTAGTAATCAAGATAGTAAACCAAATGAGATGAAACTAGAGGAAATTCTTCAACAAAGAAAAGAAAACGCAGAGGTTGTAAGTAGATTATTATCTCAGCTAGAAATAGAGTCTTAATTTCCACAACTGCAAGAATCATCATCAGAGATCATACGAAATTTGTCACTCATCTGATGTTTCGTTTGCAAGTATTGTGCCATATTCATTATACGTACTCGTGTCTTTTTATCGTACCAACTACCCTCGTTTTCAAACCAAAATTCAATTTCATCAACATCATAATTTGCACCATTTCTTAGAATTTCAATGAATGTATTTTTAATAAAATCCTCATCAATTGAAGATAGATTTGACTTATCCTGGATCATCGTAGTTATTTCATTTAATTTAATGATAATGTCATTGGTTAAAGGCAATAATAAGAAAAACGTGTATGTGTATCTATAGGTTAGTATCAGGTTCAGAACAAGTATAAAAAAAGAATTTTTCAAAGTACAGTATTTTCCAACAAAATCAATAGTAAATATATCCAGAAAAACTAGTATGTATAATGCAGTATTTCATGGCACTAAAGGAAGGCCAAAAAAGAGTTGCCGCATCAAGAGAGTATCTGAATAAACTAACAGACAACCAAGCAATGCCTGCAATTGCATTAAAAGATTCTAAAACAAACAATTGGGAACCAGTAGGAAAAGAAGATCTATTTGCAGTGATTGATGAATCATCTGGGTTTGTATTAACAGATACAAGTGGATACATACTGGCATTATGTGATAATACGGGCATATCAAAGGCAATTGTACAAGGATTAAACAAGCAAGATAAAGAAACAATTGTCAAAACACTCGTTTTAGATGGAATTCCAGAATACAAAGGAAAAGTTACTCTACCTGCATAATTTCATTTATCACAAAACTTTACTTAGCTAATAACTTGACAAAAAATATGACATATTCAAAACAGATTGAGGTAAAAGGTCATTTAATTGACTCATTAATCTTAACAAAAATTTTTGATGGCATTATGGATTTAGGAGGAAGGTTTGATGTATTAGAAATCAACATAGGAAAACAAAAAGATGATGAAAGTTATGCAAAGATTGCAGTTACTGCACAAACAAAGGATCAACTAAAAGAGATTTTAGATTTGGTGCACAGAGAAGGTGCCATCTCTGAAGAAAAATCAGTATTATTAAAATCAGCACCAAAGGATATGGTAATGCCTGAGAATTTTTACAGTACAACAAATAATCATACACAAGTGTTTCATAATGGGAAATGGATCCCAGTTATGCGACAAATGATGGATAAATGCATCATAATTAAATCAAACAAAGCAGCATGTGTTCCAATTAGAGATATCAAAAAAGGCGATAAGATTGTAGTTGGGGAAGAAGGAGTAAAAGTGACACCACCAGAGCGACCACGAGAAGGAGTAAATGTTTTTGAATTTATGGGAAGTAGTAGTTCAAGTGAAAGGCCAACACAACACATAGCAAAAAAAGTTGCAGAAGATATCATCAACACAAAGAACAAAAAAGGGAAAATAGTCATAGTCGGAGGACCAGCAATTGTTCATACAGGTGCAGCTGACTCGATTGCAGAATTAATCAGAAAAGGATTCATTGATGCCATATTAGCAGGTAATGCTTTAGCAGTACATGACATAGAATATGCAACACTAGGAACATCATTAGGAATGCATGTAAAAGATGGGACTTTGGCAGTGAGAGGACATAGAAATCACATGCAAGCAATAAACTCAGTTTTTCAGTCAGGTTCAATTCCAAAAATGGTAAAAAATGGAAAATTGAAAAAAGGAATAATGTACGAATGTGTAAAAAAAGATATTCCATTTGTTTTAGCAGGTTCGTTACGTGATGATGGGCCTTTACCAGATGTAATTACAGATATCACAGTAGCTCAGAAAAAGTACAAGCAGGTGTTAAAAGATGCAGATATGGTAATTATGATTTGCACAATGTTACATTCTATTGCCACAGGAAATATGCTGCCAGCAAACGTAAAGGTAATTGTAGTAGATATCAATCAACCAACTGTAACAAAGTTAATGGATAGAGGTACATGGCAAGCACTAGGCATTGTTTCAGATGTAGGAGCATTTTTGCCAATTGTATCTGAAGAGATAAGAAAACAAACTAAGAATTAATTTCAGAATAGCTTTATCTAAGTCTTCTATAATGTGAGTAATATGGGATTTTTAGGTTTTGGGAAAAAAGACGAATCAGCAAAGAAAAAGTCAAAGAAGAAAGGAGGTTTGAAAAAAGAGATTATGACAGTTCTTAATCCAAAAAAGGCATCTCATGATTATTTTTCTGAGCCTACAAAAAAAGGAAAGAACAAACACAAGAAAAAATCAAAGAAGAATTAGAAGTGTTTGATCAATCCAAAAGAAGTTTATTTAAGAATGACGAGGTTTTGATGAAATGACACATCATCATTTTGAAGGAAAAGACATCCCGCATATCAAATTAAATGAGCAAATGAGTATTGAAGAATTAGTAGAGGTATTTTCCCAAACAGGTTTTAATGGTAGACAGTTAGGCGAGGCGGCAAAAACATATGCAAAGATGATTCATGATGATGCAACAATTTGTTTGACAATTGCAGGAGCTATGACGCCTGTAGGGTTTGGAGGGATTTTTCAGACACTAATTGAGAGAGGTTTTGTTGACTGGGTAATTACAACAGGTGCAAATGTATACCATGAAGATCATTTTGCATGGGGGTTGCCAGTCAAACAAGGGCATTTTGAAGTAGACGATATGAAATTGTATGATATGGAAATTGTACGCATAAGAGATGTGTTTATCAAATTTTATGAGACATTAGAGGCACAAGATCAAGTAATACAAAAGGCATTCAGAAATAATTTTATTAAAAGACCATTTACTTCTGCAGAATTCTGCAATTTCATCGGAAAAGTTAGTTCTGAGAATTCAAAATTTCCAGAAAAAAGTTTTGTCAATACAGCATACAGATTTGATGTGCCTGTATACATATCAACACTCAAGGATTCATCACTTGCATTAAATTTAGCAGTACATAGGCTAAGGGATAAAGTGTATAGTATTGATTTTGTAAAAGAGATTTTAGAGCAGGCAGCAATTGTGTATAATTCAAAAAAATCAGGCATTATTGAGTTAGGAGGAGGGGTACCAAAAAACACCGCACAGCAAACTGGGCCATTATTAGATCAAATTCTTAGAAGACATCACGGAGGGCAAAATTACATTGTTCAGATTACAGATGCCAGACCGGATACAGGCGGCCTTTCAGGTGCCACATTACAAGAAGGAAAAAGTTGGGGAAAAGTAAAAGATGCACATACAGGAGTTGTAACAGTGTATGCAGATGCTACAATTGCATTTCCAATTTTAGCACTATATGTAATAAGTAATCAGACCCCACGAAAATCAAAGAGACTATACAAAAATTTAGACAGATATTATGAGAAATTAAAAAAATCGTTTTTAGATAATCCTCAAGAGTTTTATGAAAAGTAAAGAGTTGTAGAAATTAGATTAACGCTTTTTTTGTTTAATACTGCGTCTATGTGCTTTTTGATCTGCCCAACGCATATGTTTACCCTTTTTTCGTAATGGCATGAGAGTTTTTGTAAATAATGGGTTGATAAATTATGCGGTTATGTTCAAAAACACATATTTTATTAAAATTTAGTATTTATCGAATCTGGCACGTTCTAGATCTCGGTCATCTTTAGTTTCTTTTTTCCACTCCTTATAGTGATCTTTACACAAGACTGTTTTTTTTCCACTCGTAGAAATGCTAAGACCTGCCTCTTCAACTTTAGAGGTATTAATTGAACGAACTCCGTCATTTTCACATCCAGAAACATTGCATTTTGCTCCCTTTGCAATTTGACCCATAAATTACAAATTGTTTTAAAGATAATAAGTCTTGTACAGATTACAAGAGTAATCATTTCATCTGAATAATTATTTGATGTTACTCTGTGTTCGTTTATAAATAGGATTTTTTGTTTCAGTATAAATGGGAACCAAGAACAAGTCTGCATCAAAACAAGAAAAATCACAGAATAAAGATTCAGATTCTAAGAGCGATAAATCAGGAAAAGGTCCAGGCTCAAAAATACCAGTATCAGTTGTCTTAAATGAAAAACAAGCTGAAAAATACATTAGTAGTTCCAAAGTGATCACCATATTTGATATGGCAAAACAGACAAATGTAAAAATCTCAACAGCAAATGCATATTTGAAAAAGGCGTTAGAAGATGGTAAGATTAAACGAGTTGGTGGTTTTAGTGGACATCATATTTATCAGCCAGCATAATCAATACTAAGTATATCTCCAGGTTTTATTGAAGTTAGTAATTCCATACCATTTACTATTTTGCCAATTGGAGACATTACATTACCGGATCGAATATCATTTAGACAAAAGCAGATACTACCGGTTCCTGGAAAAAATGCAATATCACCTTTTTTGAATTCAGATTTTTTTCTCTCTATTCCGGATTCAATTCCTGTTTCAAAATAGATTATTGATTTTCCAAGTTGGTGAGCGTTTCCATTTAATGGAATTGCACGAGTGATTTTTCCTACAGTATTTGGAGCCAAATGACGTTTTAGATGACATGTTGCAACTGATTTCCCATTAATTTGTAAAACAAATTCAACCTGAGAAACAGATCCAGATGACAACTACACCTGCTAGCTTGTAGATTATATAACCGCTTTTATAGACAACTAAACATGTCTGGAGTAGAAGAAGGCGTTGAAGAGAAGGTAGAAGAGACTCCAAAAGAAGAAGTTTTTGAATTAGAAGAGGAGCCTGAAGAGCCAATAGAACAAGTCCCTGTTTCAGATGAAATTGAAGATAGTTTAGAAAAAGCTATAGAAGCATATCGTAAAACTATGGAGAATCAGGGTAATGAATTAACTGAAGATGATTTAAAGAAGATTGACAAAACATGTGAAGACATCAAAAATAGAGAGATTATAGAGAAAATCGAAGAGCATGTTGCAGAGCAAATTGAGAGTGATGATGGAAAAGTTTTGATGGGACCTCCAACTTTAACACGATTTGAGAAAGCAAGAATTATGGGAGCACGTGCACTACAATTATCATTAGGTGCACCGCCATTCATTGAAATTCCAAAAAATGCCTCCACATCCCTTGAGATTGCAATGGAGGAGTTAAAACAAAGAGTGATTCCAATTGTAATTAGACGAATTTTACCAAATGGTGATTTTCAAAATATCCCAATTGAGAAATTTGAATAGACCAATTGTCGATAAAACTTAAAAGAACACAAATTTTCTGGTGGTTGAACTGAGTTTAATGGAAATGGTAACTAAGACAGATACAGATGATGAGATCTTTTTTGTTGGAACCCAACCAGTGATGCAAGTTGCAATTAATGCATTATCTAAATTGGGAAATTCGAAAAAGATTACATTAAAAGGAATAGGAGAAAGTTGTCCAAATGCAGTTGCAGTTGCCAATATACTTAGAGATAGATTGTTAAAAGGAACTGTCATAGTCCAAGATATTAAAGTAGATGCAGAAAATGATCAAGACGGAAGAATGGTATCTACAATTACATTAAACGTTATTAAACAAAATTAAAAGACACTACCTGGTCCTTTAAGAAGCATGTTTTCACATTCTTTACAAACTTCATCATCTATGTTTGATTCTAATTTATGATGGATATCACATATGAGAAGACTAGATTTTATGTAATTACATAATCCGATAAATTTTGAGAGGCTTGCAGGAGTATAAGCCATATCAGATGCCAAATTTGAACTGATATCTTTTATCATCTCAGATACTTGTGGTTCAGACATTAATTTTTCAATCAACTGAGGATCACCTCTAGTTCCCCGAATGTAATTACTAATTGCAGCTTGAGTGACTCCAAGCATTTTTGATATTTCGTCTTCACGAATATCATGATTGTTTGCAAGATCCTTTGCTAAAATTGCACGTAATGCAGGAATCAAAGTTTTAGATTCAATCTCAGCAGGAAGTAACATGTATACAGAAATTCGCATAAATTATTTAAAGGTACTTTATGATTTTGTTAAATATTCAAAGAAAGAAAGTATAGAGAAAAGACATAGATTTACAGTGGAATGTGAAATAGAAGTTTAAACAATGAATAATGAAAGCAGTGAGAAGTTAATAAAAAAAATTCAGACGTCTTTAACAGATGTGTCTAGAAAATGTCAATCAGAGTATATTCTTCTATCTGGTGGTTTAGATAGCAGCATACTTGCATACATACTAAAAGACAGAATAAAAGGGATTTTCATCATATCAGAAGATTTCATAGGTACAGATAGGACATATAATCAGATTATAAGAAATGAGTTAAAGATTCCAGTATATACAAAAGAAATTTCTATTAAAGATATTATTGATGCATCCGAAGAGACAATCAAGATTTTAAAAAATTTCAATGATATTGAAATAAGAAACTCAGTAGTCATGTACCTTGCTTTAGAAAAAGCAAGTAAAATGGGCATAACTAAGATAATAACCGGAGATGGTGCAGATGAATTGTTTGCAGGGTATTCATTTTTGGTTAAAAAAAACGATGAAGAGATTCAAAATGAATTAGAAAGGATTTGGGATATAATGCATTTTACATCTCAACCTATCGCAAAACATTTTGGAATAGTTATTGAATCACCGTTTTTAGATGAGACTTTTCAAAAAATCGCAAAACAGATTCCTGCTAAACTCAAAGTTTCAACACATAATGAAAAAAAGATAGGCAAATGGATTCTCAGAAAAGCATTTGAGCCAAAAATACCTAAATCAATAATCTGGAGAGAAAAATCAGCTATGCAAGATGGTGCAGGAATTGCAGGAATTACAAGTATGTTTGATAACATAATTCCAGATGACAAATTCCAAGAGGATGTTAAAGATGTTTTAGAAAAAGACGGAATTCGAATTAGAACAAAAGAATCACTAACATATTATAAAATGTATAGAAAGTATTTTGATGCACCAAAAAAACAGTTTGTATCTAGCAGAGGATGTCCAGATTGTAACTACAGTATTTTACAAAATGCAAAATTTTGTAAAATGTGCGGACGATTCCCCATATGATTAATTAGATTTGTATTTTTTAGGTTTTTTAATAAAGATGCGCCTGCACCCATTACAACAGAAATAATATTTTTTTCCATCATATTCATGAGGTAATGCCAAACCTTCTTCAATTAATGAATCATCCATCTCAATTCCACAAACAGGATCTGTTGGCATTATGATTTTTCAAAATTTTTTCTATAAGTATCTAGCGAAGAAATTTAATTTTTTGGTTGTAAGAATTTTTTTAAGATTGTATCAAATTCAGACTTGGAGTAAGGCAAAACTTTCATTATTTCCATATTTTCAGAGACATGTAAATCTGACTTTTGGCCAATCAATGGTGCAAGAATTCCAGGAGTAGAACGTATAAACTGTAATAATTGACAAGATGTAGACATTTTAGAAATTTGTGGTATTAGACCAGGTGAAAGAAGTCTGCCTTGCATTAGAGGCACACTAGTAAAAACTCCCAGACCATAATGTTTTGCAGCATCAAATATAGACATCATATTTCCACAAACATCCTGATTTTTTTTCATAAATGCTTGATCAAGATACAAATTAAATGGCAACTGAATGAATTTAAATCCATTATTGTCTCCACCGATTTTTTTTGCCAGATTAAATACTTCAGATATAGACAGGAATTTTGACGAACTCGGATCTTCCCTAAAACAATCCCACGTAGCAAGACCATAAAATCTAATTTTTTTTTCAGACCTGCATTGTTCATAAAATTCAAAAATCTCATAAAGATTTTGCATGAAATTGGTATGAGATATTTCAGGATGACCTTCAACAGGATTGTGCAGATATAGTAAATCAATTGTTTCAAGGTCAAGATTCTTCAAACTTTGTTCAAGTTGATGTTCCAAAAATTTCAAACTCATGCAATGATATTGAGATGAAATATCACCCTCATTAATTACACCAGGTTTTCCTAATTCACGAATAACATACTGCATAAAACCCTCTTGTATGTCACCATCATTTGTAACATAACCGTTTTTTGTAGAAATGAATAATTCATCTCGTGAGATAACTCCATTTTTTATCATTTCATTTACAATTCTACCAACACAACGCTCAGCTTTTTGTGCACGATAATTGATTGCAGTGTCAATAACATTGATTCCAGATAATACAGATTTTTGTATTGCAGATTCAACTAGAAGATCAGTTTGAGAATCAGTATTTCCAAGATATGTACCAATCCCCACATTAGACAATGTTAAATTACAAAATTCATTATAGTTGTTTGTGAATCCAGAAGAAAATTTTTTTGTTCCTTCCTTAGTGGCATACCCAGATAACATTTACAGATATTTTGAATTTAGAGTATTTGTACCATATTTTTGCAAAGTATTCCAATA
>CAYFOW010000044.1:0-9815 GCA_964344885.1 uncultured Candidatus Nitrosopelagicus sp.
TGCGCACACAGGCTCTCAAGGCCCGCGCCCTACCGAGCTAGGCGACCTCTGCAAAGATTATGCAAATATACCGATTAAAATTTGTTTTATTATTTAAAACATATCTATTGAACGAGTTTGTTCCCGTTAGTTTACATTTTATGTAAACTAACATGTAAACTAAGGAAAATTTTTACTCTAGGTATAGCTAACAAGAAAGATTTAGGCATGAATAGTTAGCTAACCGTTAGCTAACGTTTGCATTTCTAGGCATAAGGTGTTAGCTAAATGTTAGATACAATATAAAGCACGAAAAATGAAAATGATTTTTTATTTCAATTTGTAAAACAAGGAATTAATCACAGACTAACGTTTTATTACGCATGAAAAAACAAAGAAAGAATTAACATTAATTCAAACCAAATCATTATGATAAATTAATTCATGATAATTTTTAATCATACAGTCCATAATGAAAGGGGTTGTTTTGTAATCTGCTATTTATCTATCAATAAATGAATTCATTCTTAATACAATGATATATTTTTGCATATGATAATTTTGCATGTCCATTATTAAGGATTAAACCTTGATAATTACTGCAGCTCTCTTATCTTCATCTAATTCATGTCTTATCATATTGAGTATATGCAATGATGCAGTTAAACTAGAATAGTCAATCAACTTAAAATCAGTTACAAGATAAACTTGTGGTGAAACATCACTATTTCGAGATTCTAGAAATTCTTCTAATTCCTTCAAAATAGAAATTTTTTTGCCTTCGAAGATTTTTCCATTATCCAAAAACATTTTCATTTTTCCAAATCGGTTTAATATGGTGACTGAGTTATGGGATCTTTTAATGAAAAAATATTTTTTAGTTACATTGCCAGAAAAGACTATGTAATGCTCTGATTTGAAACACAGTTTAGTTAAATCAAATGGAATTTGAATTATTTCACTTGCTCTATTCCTTACCTCATCCAAAGTAAATACATTCTTTGCAGTATCTGCACTATCTAGTTCTACATTTCCAACTGCGGTTACCCTCAAAAGGGATTTTTCTGAAATGTATCTACTATCAATTATGATGGATTCGGGAACTGCACCCTTATCAATCATCATTAAATGGGTTCTTTTATTTATCATGCTAATCTGTTCAGGTGTAGGATCGATTATGGTTTGTTCTACTTCTTCCTGAAGCATTGATGATGCAACACCTACTGATGAAATCACTTCTGCATGTTCGGCAATTTGATATTGAATATCTAATTGTTTTGCAACAAATGGAACTAAAACCGAAGCACCTCCACCACCGCCAATAATTTTTGTCGTATTAGAATTTAATTTAAAATCCTTCATTATTTTGTTGATTGTTTTTGTTATATCAAATGATGAGGTTTGGATTATGGATTGTGCTGTTTCAAAAAAAGTCAATCCGATAGACTTTCCAAGAATCTCCATTGCAATTTTAGATGACTCTTGATTTGCAAAAGCATAATCACATTTATCAATCATTCCTAATGCGTTTGCAGCACAAGTATTAGTAACTGCATATGTTCCCTTTTGACACTTTATTGCAACGTACTCATCTGAATCACTTGGTTTTGGTTTTACCATAATAATTTGTCCAGTTCTCAAATCCTCAGGATCTGCAAAACAAGAATATGTCAGTCCGGCTATGTGTGCACTACGAGGACCAACATTCCATACTTTGTTATCTTTTAGCTTTACCATGCTTCCGCCAGCTACTCCAAGTACTCGCACATCCATTGAGCGAATACATGTGGGGTGATCCTTGATTGTGACATATCGAATTTCTGGCTTGCCATTTTTTATAATACATATGTTGGTACTGGTACCACCAACTTCGACAAATATCCCATTTGTGACTTTTTGATGCAGTAATGCACCTGCAACACTGGCTGCAGGACCAGATAGAACGGTAAGAATTGGCTTTGTTCTAAATGTCTCCATGTTAGTTACACCACCGTCACCCTTCATGATCATAAGAGGTGCTGCAACTCCTGCATTACGTATGGCATCTTCTACATAATTTGCAACCTGAAATGTCTTGGGCAATACGCTTGCATTTACTGCAGCAGTAAGTGTTCTAATCTCCAAACCATATATTCCAGATATTTCATGTGATGCAGTTGAAGGGATGTTGAGTTTCTTGGTATTTTTTATAACAAACAGTTCATTTGACGGGTCATCTATGCCAAATAATTCAGCTGCTACAATTACTTCTGCTCCTTCATTTTGTAATTTCTTTATGGCATTTTTTACTTCTTCTTCTGAAATCAGATGGGATGTATCTACAAAAATATGACATGTCTTGATATCTTGCCCAAAATTTATTTTTGTATCCAATAAATTTGTACGTCTTATGATGTCTTTTCTTTCAGGAGTGACGCCCATTGCGATTATTCCTACTTTTGATGTATCTGATTCAAGTAAGGCATTAATTGTTTGAGTTGTACTGTGGGAGATCAACTCAATATCATTTATGTTTATTTCTGGCTCATCAAGAATGTTTGAAAGAGTGTCCAGTATGCCTTCAGAAACTCCTTTTTTAGCATTATGGGTTGTTGGGATTGTAGATTTTGATAGTATTGTTCCTATTTTTACATCAATTGCAACGGCTTTGGTAAATGTTCCACCAACATCAATTCCAATCCATATTCTGTTTTTATGAGCCATCAACTGACCACCTAGGCTTTCTCAATGTGGAAGTTATTTCTTTTTCTAAACATCACAGTATATGATGATAACATGAAAAACCCCAAACAAGCTTTGAGAGCCCTCTAATACTTCAAATGTAAAAAATTTAGCGGTATTATGATCTGATGATTGATAAAATTCATGTAATCTGAGAATTTGTGCAACTATAATCATTAAAACAAAATGTATTTGTGCATTTTTTGGTAATTTCAAGTTGGCTTGAAAATTCTAGCGGACTTCATTTAAAGCAAAAGCATATTCCAAGAACATAGAATTGTCAGTATTTTTGTAAAATTGGTTTTCGTATTATCTTTTAACGTATTTTTTATCAAGTCGATTATAGGATTTAACCATTTGATAGTGTAGGTGACGATATTCTAGATATCAACAGCATATACAATAACTGGTAAATGTCCTCAAAGCAGATCTGTCACATTAGTTCAAGTTACAGGCGCATGAATAATTACAAGTTATATCTCATAAAAAAAATTACATGTGTTTTAGATTCACGCATTAATTAGAAGTTTAATTATTAATTGTCATAACGTAATTTTTAGTGTGGTTTTTTGCATTCACACAAATATAAAATTGCAGAAAATTTCATGAACGGAATTGAGTTGTATAAATTCGAGATTGTTTTGAAAAAAATACTAGAAAGAATCTGGGTTTTTAATTAGATATGCTGCCTGCAAATTACTAATGACTATAGATGCCAATAACAATTTATCAGTTGGTGCATGTATAATCTAATGAATCGTTATTAAATAAGGCAGATTCGCAGGCAGCATTGTGATCATATGAAAATGAACTGTAGCTCAAATGCAAAAATTCCTGCAAATATGTTATGTAGTGAGAAACTGAGTTTGCATACATATGATCAATTCAAGTATTGAAGATTTTTATTTAAACAAACAGAGTGTTTCAAATATTTAATCTAAAATTTTAGAATACAATTTTTTCATTACAATACAGATTAACATAACAAAATAAAATGGATTAGTTACAATAAAAAAATTCTAATCCTTTTCTTTTATGATTGGTTTTGTCGTAAATGATTTTTAGAATTAATGTTACAATGGTTTTTCTTTATCTTTAGAATTACACTTTGTAACCATCCCCTAAATTAAATACAATATTTTCAAAATATGGATTAATGGCAGGTCCACACGATCATGACAAAAAACCCGAAACAAAACAAAAATCTGCACAGGATGCTAAAGCTGAAGCTGCGGCAGCCAAGGAGGCATATGCAGAGGAGATGCGCAAAAAAGGCGCAACTCTGCCCAAAGGCTTTATCAAGGATGCAAAGGCAAACACTGGTCACTAGTGTAGATTTTAGAATTTTTCTTTTCTTTTTAATTTCGTGATTGTCTTTCTGAGGATTTGGAACAAGCCTTTGAAATTATCTTGTGAGTTAAATAAGAAAATAATTTAATTTCTTGATATGACAATCGGACTTTACTATGGCACACAGACAGGAAAGACAGAAACCGTATGCAATTTAATCAAAGAAGAGTTCGGGGATCTGGTAGCAGAGCCCAAAGACATCTCCGAAGATGATTTGGCAGACTTTGCAGATATGGATGGACTAATCTGTGGCATCCCCACTTGGAACACTGGAGCCGAAGAGCAAAGGTCGGGCACTGCATGGGATGATCTTTTAGAAAAAATTGCAGCATTGGATCTGAGCGGAAAGCCAGTAGCAATATTCGGGTTGGGCGACTCGGTTGGATATGGCGAGGATTTTGTCGATGCAATGGAGGAGCTTCACAGGTTCTTTGAGAAAAGCGGTGCAAAGATGATCGGTTACGTCAGCCTAGACGGATATGATTTTACTTCATCAAGATGTCTTATCCCGCACCTGAACCAAATCACAGAACAGGCAAATGGTGAAAAGTTTTGTGGATTGGCAGTTGATGAGGATAGCCAAGGCGAGATGACTGAGCAAAGAGTCAAGAATTGGTGCACCCAAATAAGATCCGAGATGGGATTGTAGAATAATTTCCAACCAAATAATGATTCAAAACTCCAAATTTTTTCTCAAATAGATAAAATTTGTGTCATATATTACCCGAAACAGAATGTAACCTAGATGACATCAAATCTCATTTGATGTGTGGCTTCTTTGAATTTGGATGGTTTTTCTAATCTGAGATTTTTAGATAAATTATATGATTCAAACTAGTACGGGAATGGGAATGTCAAAAAAGTGGCAAAAAGATGCAATTTACAAAACCCATATTTGGCAAATGACAGAATCAAATTCAACGATATCAAGTTACTATTGATATATGATTAGTAATTTGCAGTTTTCAGGAGACGTTTTTTTGAGTGTGATTTAGCTATTACTAGTTGATAGTAGACTAAGAAGTGATCTGATTTTTGCAATCTTGTGCAGTTTCCAGTAAATGTTTTCTCGAATTATTTCACTAGTTGCAGCTTCCATTTTTACAACAATATCATAATGTCCTTTTACTGCTTTTGCTTCTGTAACACAACTAATCTCTTTAATCTGTTCTAGAACATATGATTCTGAATTCTCATCACAATTAACCAATACAAAACAACTTTTCACTACAATATCATTTCGTAAAATAATATTTTAGGCAAGTGATGATTTTATGATCTTAAACTAGTACTTTGAAATCAGCAAAGCCATTTTTCTGCATTACTGCACATTCATAGAATAATTCCATAGAATAATTATGTAAAACTTTCAGGATCTTTAAATTAAAAATCAAAATCAATTATTCTGTCCAATATGAAGGCAGACGAACTTTCCCTAAATACAAAGCGTTTGTTGCAAGCACTGCGTCTGACATTTTGCAGTTGTTTTTCATATGGTCACAACACTGTCTGCAGATCTGTAGTATTTCATTACATGCATAAAAATGGGGAGTCATGTATGGGCTTCTTATAATACACCATATCCATAAATCAGTCTGCAGACGGTGTCTTGTTGTGTTATATATTTGATATAAAAACACATCATGAGAATATCCCAATAAAATAACGCCATAAAATCATCACGCATTATAAATTCAAAATCATATTTTGTATAGTTTGTGAAAAACCTGTTTAAAAAATCAAAAAGACAAAATCTTCCATCTAATGAATCCTTACAAATTACTGCAGAAAACATGTGCAATGATCCAAGATGTCATGTAATTAGAAGCGGAATCATCCACAAAAAACATCACCCTGACCCATAAATGCACGCCGAAAGTCATTTTGTTAGAACTGCAGAATCCGAACATACTGAAATGTATCTCAAGGCAATCTGGCACCTGCTTGAAGAAAACCAAGAACCAAGGGTAAGCTACATTGCCAAAAAACTCAACATAAAGACATCAAGCGTGGTACAAATGCTGCGCAAGATTGAATCACAAAAATTAGTTATATATACAAAATTAGGCGTACGCCTCACATCTGATGGACACAAGATGGCACGGCAGATAATTCGTAACTGCCGCCTATTTGAGGTTTTAATGGAATCCTCGCTGAAGTTACCAATAGATAACGAGATGATCTGCGGAATCGAACACCATCTAGACGAGAAATTCTCAAACGCACTATGTACGATGTTAAATCATCCAACCGTATGCCCTCATGGTAAAATCATCCCTGATGACTCATGCTGCAATCTCCCTTACCGGCTTATCAGACAAGGAAAAGAAGATTATGTTGATCATCGATGAGTTTGTTTATCAGATAGATGGCTGAAATTTCACATCATTTTCAAAGTATTTTCAAATAATAATTTACATCATGATTTCAATTTACATGCTACAATGTCTCATTATGGTAAAAAATTACAAATGATTGTATGTTGGTGATGACAAAAAACAATTTCAAATTTTTCTCATATATTACACCGTTAAACTAATCACATATTATTGAAATATTATCATTTCCTAGTAATTTGGATGGGAAACTCTTTTGATTGCAACTGCAACACAAATGAAAAGGAAATTGTTGGTCTATATCTTCCAAAATCTAACAGATTTGTAAAGGTCCATGTTTGTTCCAAAGACCTCAGACCAATCATTTCAGAACCATATATTTTTCTCAAAGACGAACTTGAGTATGTTTCGGCAAGTTAATCTGATCATTTCAAGTTCTCATATTTTTCAAAAATTGCTTTTAATGTATTTAGAATAAGCATTAATGCCTTTAGAAACATTCTTGATTTTTTACAAACTGTTTAATATTGTAAAGAATGCACTTGTTCTAATTACATAGAATAGTGATACAGAATCAAGATTTACTTTAAGTGGTCAATGACTTTTTTGCAGGTTATGAGCCAGATACAAGAAACAAAAGATGATTATGAGCCAGAGTTTCAGATTAGCATTTGTGATGCAGACGAACATATGTTGGACCCACTGGAGACAATAAAGTATTCTCTAAATGAGATCCAAGTAACATATGGTTCAATAGTTAAAGTCAGAGATGCCCCATAACTATGAAGTCCAAAAATCCAATCCCAGAAAATAAAGTCGATGAGCTAAAGGCGTTAATTGCAAGAAGCATTCTAATTAAAATTGAGCAAAAAAAGATCGAAGAGAAATTGCATGAGATTGCAAAGTATTATGACGAGGATTCACTCAAATCAATTCACGAACCAATCGGGGATTCAATAATGAGTGTTGTCGGATTAGATCTTCCAAGAAAGCATCCAAAAAAATCAGAGCAAAAAAAGGCAGTGTCAAAATGATTTTTATGTGAACTAGCAATTGTACTCCTAAAATATTAGTCCAGTCTAATTAGGAATTCCTAAAAATCAGCCATCTTTTATTCAATGCTTGCATACTGCATTACATGGGAAAAAAGAACATCGAGATTGCAGGAGCAACTGACGGAACAATTGAGATGTTAAAAAAAGCATACTCACTTGAGATGACTGCCTTTCACTATTGGCACTACATTGATCAATACGTTGAAGGGTTAGGGATGTTGCACAGTGATTTCTTTTCTGAAAGCGCAAATGACGAACTAGGGCATGCAAAAAAAGTTGCATACCGTCTGGACCAACTTGGTGCAAAGGCAACTGATAACCCACAGAATTGGGCTGCAGAGTCAGGACTTGGTAATCTTGAACCAGGAAAATACCTTACACTGCGCAGTGCTTTGGAGCATGCACTTGACTTTGAGAGATATGCAATTGCGCATTACAATGAGCTTGCAAGCAACACACAGGGAAAAGACCATGTGACATATCATCTAGCACTTGATCTGCTCTCAGATGAGGCAAAAGATGAACAAGATATTGAAGATATTTTAAACAAATTGGAAATATCTTAATTCTTTTTTTTAATTCATCATGCTAAAATTTTTTGGACTCTGTATTTTGACTTTCTTTTTAGTCTTAATGCAAAATGGCAGCATGGACACTTGATTTCATGGGTGAGAAGAAATGAATTGCAAGTGGTACATCTTCTGGCATTTTTGTCATACCGTTGGACTGGTGCCATATACAGTTTACAAACTCCTTTGCAGCTCAACAAGTTCAATACGACACGATAAGACAAAAAGATGTTCCAGATTACACATTTGATAGAATCAAGATTATGTAAAACCCACAAAATTAATTAGATTTAATGACTATTGCTAACTATGATTTTACATTCTTTTCTGCACAAATGTGAGAAATGCGATACCATCTTTGTTAAGAATATAAAAATAACAAAATGCCCAAGATGTGATAATCATGCATCTTGATATTGTGATTAAATGTTCTTAGACTATGCAATGATCTGCAAGATCTTCTCAGGCGGTATCTGACCATAGCTTTTCTTTAGCTCATCTATGGTATTCCATCCGCCAACTTCGGAAATTACTCCATAATTGTAATCGGTTTTGGACAGCCAATAGTGAGCGCCAATATGTCTTAGTGCATGAGTCGGATGGGAATAGTAATAGTCATCAGTTTTTTTCAAATGTCTGTAAATCTGTGAGAGTTTCTGGTTGATGTCCTTTTGGAATAGATGTGCAGGCAATGCAGACTCGTAAATTTTTCCAATTCCTCTTGACCTAATACCATCAATGCTTCTCTGAGTATTTGGTCTAGTTACGTATTTTTGCCATTTTCCTCCTCTGATTTGTGCAGTCTTTGACTCATATACAGAAAATACGTAAACTGTTCTACCACTTTTTTGGTAGGTCTCATACTGGTTTGACATGGAATACAATGCACCAAACCTTGCACAGGATTCTACTCCAATCCAGAACCATCTGTAAATATCCGAATCCATCCCCCACTGCCTCTTGATGAACTGATCTGCTGCCTCAAACTCTGATGGAGTGAATCGTATATCGGCATATTTTCCATGGCTTGGAACCTTTTGTGACATGATACCCCCCACGCCTCTTCTCCAAGTGATTCCGTAATATGCGCAAAAATCTCGTACCCCCTGTACTCGAAAGTAAATCATGGTGTTACATCCTTGAGGTTTGGCGCCTTGTCGGGATTGCTCAACTGAACCATTTTGAGATAACTTTGCAAAGTTTCTCAATATGTTTTCAGTATTCTTTTGAGATATGATGAGATCCTTTGGCGATATCTTACAGGAGTTGCAGACAATCTCTACTGAGCGGATTCTGCTTTTCCAGTTTTTTATTGGATTTCCATGTCTTCGTGTTATCAAATCATCACACCATGCAGAGATTAGCGGGTTACTAGTTATGGGATGATCCTTGTTGAACCGTCTAAACTCGGAATCATTCTGTGGCAGGATCAGTTGTCCTTTGGAGTCTTTGCAGATTACATTTTGCGAGATCAGTATCCTGATGTATTGGTATACGGTCTGTCTGGAGACTCCTAGGACTTGGGCAATCTCAGCAGGTCGTAATGGGTATGGTCTGGAATGACCTGTAAGTAGAGATGTGATTTCTGATAACAGTTCTTGTTCTGTTACTCTTTTACCGTATAATTTGGTTCTTGGTATCAATTTGATCGACTACATTTTGAAAAAAGGTTAAACTTTTTTTGAGAAAATATGGTTATGATAGTGTCATGGCATGATGATTGCAATGATTACTTTACAGATGTGGTTATTTTAAAAAATAAAAAATAGAAAAATGAATAGGTTAATGTGCGTGTGGTCCGCCGC
>CAYFOW010000045.1:0-9676 GCA_964344885.1 uncultured Candidatus Nitrosopelagicus sp.
CTAGGATTATTGCTTTCCAGTGTATAATATACAAGCATGGAATATAACCCGATATCTAATTGATCTGAAGATCTGTTTGATTTGATTTTTAAAAATGAATATTTGTTTGATTTTGAATATTTTTACAGGCTGGATTTTACATTTGTTTAGTCATAAAATGAAGAACATTTTTGATTCTAATTCATGATTTTACTTTCCTAAAAACTTGAATTACTTTCCATTTATACTCAAAACTTTCCATTATTCAAAAAAACTTTCCAAATATCGTTAATAACTTTCCATAATTGATCATTTCTTTCCAAAATTGATAATTTACTTTACATAACTTTTTTGAATTTACGTATACGTAAAATTCATGATTACTCTACACATGAAATTATTGTACACTATTGGAAAGTTTTTGTACACTATTGGAAAGTTTTTGTACACTATTGGAAAGTTTTTGTTACTTTTTGTAAAGATTCAGTCAATGAATTACCAATGAAAAAATGTAAGAATTTCTTATTAGTAATGCACACGTAACATATGCCATGAGATATGTGTGTAAAAACTGCGCCTTTGAGGTAGAAGGTTTTAGTGATGTTACTGCAAAGATCCTTGCACACGAAGAGGAGTGTGACAAGTAATGTATGATGGCAAGTGCCCATTTTTCAAGCTACTCGATGACGTGTTTGGAAAATACATCGATACAGACCAATCAAAGAAGAGATAATCTTCTTTGACTAATTTTATAATAAAAAAATTTTAGAAAAGAGGTTGATTCTCTTATCCTGTTAGTGGGAATAGATGCAACTTGAGCTTTTGATGGTCATAAAGTGTTCCCATCCCATCAAAGGACATCTCAATAACTTTGGATTTTTGCCATCCATTCTCAATTACTGTGGCACCAGCCAAATGACCTGAACCACCAACTAGAACGATATCATTGTTCATGACTCCTGCCTCTTTGCCAATCTGTCTGACTGTGACTACTACAGAGTCATCATCTAACAATTCGACCTTGCTGATTTTGATGCCTTTGACTGAGCTCATTGTATGATATGTTGGCTCACAGTAATGTGGCGGCATATCTCCTGGTCCATGACACATTTCATGAACCATTCCTGACATTGCATGCCCTGACATTCCATGTCCACCTGAGGAACCATGATCTCCAGATGATCTCATATCATGCCCTGACATGTCTCCACCCATCTGGGCAATTACCTGGCTAGTATCTTGTGACATTACAATTGCCATTGATACAATTACGCCTGCAATGATGCCTATTGCCAAATTTCTGATAATCATTAATTGTATTGGTTAATTTTTGAATATAATCACATGACATAATTCTATTTTCTGAGTTTCAGATTTGATTACAAGTTCTGAAAATATGTTTAATTATTACTGTCAAAACCAAATAAAATTACACATTTTCAAATTTTCATTATTATTTTATGTTATGATATGATGTGCATGGCAGAAGCTGGATTAGCAGCTTATGGGGCAGCAATTGGAGTATTGATTGCTCTGGCAGTTGTATGCTTTATCAACAGGCAAAGAAGACCACATGGCTCACTAATGGAGCAAGAACTAGGCGAAGTCTAGGTAAAACCATTTAGGAATTGTGTATGTCTGATCACATCATAAGATATGCACAAATTTTTAGAAAAGACCATTCATGTCCCAATAGAGCCCTCCCCTGCACTTCAAGAGACATGATTTCTTTTCTAATTTTTCGGGATAATTATGATGTGATGCTTTGGCATAATATCGTATTGGTACAACTATCTTTAGCTAAAGTAACCAATTCTGTTTCTGATGTATTTTGAAAAGTAAAATGCATCCAAGTTTGCAAGCATGCCGCCACATTTTTTACATCTACTGTCTTTGGTGCATCCTTTGCATGCAACTGTAAGACAATCCCTACAGATAAAGTAAATTCCAAATCTATTTTTCAGACATACCATGCATTTGGTCATGATTATACTAATTATTACTCAGAGATAAACAAGAACATACAAATCATAAACAATTGATAGAATAATCAAGTAATAATTATACAAATGTAAAGAAAAATAACAATTCTCTTTTTATTTCTGTCAGTGTCTATTACTACATGCTAGTTGCACAAGAAGAAATTCTAGGTAAATTATCACATCACCTTGATACAATTGGAATACATTCTGAAATTGAAACAAGAAAGCTTGACTTTGAGTCTGATTACAAGCCAAGTTACTTTTATGAGACCTCGCCAGGAATTGGCAGCGCAGGAACTTTAGCAATTAGGGATAAGGCAGTCAGTTATATCCATATGGTAAAAAAATTGGCAATTGAAGAATGTCATTTTACTCGTGGAAGCTATGTAGGCATGGGAAAACACATGCATACCTGGTGGAAGACAAGATATTTTGTTACATTTGATATGCCACTTGAGCTTGGACCATTAAAGTTTGGAACACTTGCAAAGGTCAGTAAAGGACGATTTCGATCTAAGGTAGATGACTTTATCTGGAGTGGATATGGCAAGCTTACTACATTACCTCCGGGGCATCTATACGATGATGTAATTGCAATGCTAGAATCAGACGTTATAATACGAGAGATGGTGTTGCGAAACTTACTCAAAGAAAACACCATTAGCATCTCAGCATATAGGCCAAAACCTGATTCAAAAGCAATGCCCTCTGGTGCTGCAATAATGATTAGCTCTGAATGGAAGACACAAAATGAGCTATTTGCAGGAAAAGACCTCTATTACATGTACATGAGAATTGCCTCAGTACTTCAAGATGCAGTAACGAAACTAGAGTATCATCTAAAAAAGTAACAGATACAAAAACAAATCATGGATGAAAAAATCTCCTGGCATAATTCATCATTTGATGATGCAGATGCAGTAATTTTTGGTGTTCCAGATGAATCTCACTCACATTCTTTAAGAAAGGGTACATCTGATGCACCAGAACAGATTCGTAAAATATCTAATCTAAGAGACATGTACCACAGAAACAATGAGGTAAGAGCACTTCCACTATCTGGAATAAAAAAAAATGTAACTGATATTGGAGATGTTTCTCGAGATGCAGTTGAACAAACCGTTGAAAAAATTACCACCTCATCAAAAATCCCGATTATGATTGGAGGTGATCATTCAATATCTGTTTCAGCAATAAAGTCTATTTCAAAAATTAAGGGAAAATTATCTCTTGTATACTTTGATGCACATCCTGATTTTGTAGGCTCTGAATCAAATTACTATGGCTCTGTATTTACTGACTCGTTACAATTCATTGAACCATCTACAAGCATTCAGATTGGAATTAGAACACCAGAACAAGAAGAAATTGATAATTTAACAAAATCAGGCATCTCAGTTGTAAGCCCGTATGATATTGCAAAAAATGGAATAACAAATACTATTGATTCTGTACTGGATAGGATTGGCAAAAATGTCTATGTTTCATTTGATATGGATGCAATTGATCCTGCATTTGCCCCTGGTGTATCGGTGCCTGTGCCGCTTGGTCTGAATAGTGTGGATGCTGTAATGATTCTTCAACAGGTAGTAAAGCATGGAATAGTCGGAATGGATCTAATGGAGGTATGCCCTGCATTTGATATCAAAGAAAGAACTTCGCATTTGGCATCACGTATGATAGGAGAGGTGATATCATCTCTGTAAATGAAAACTGATGGTGATTTAAAATAGAATTACGACGTAATGTGAGTATGTTTGAAAACGAGTTTACATGGGGCAAGGCATTATCAACAGAAACAACTGATGAGTTTGATGAAAAATTTGACTCTGCATTTGAAAAAATACAAGATGAACTGGGACAGAATCACCCTGTCATAATTGGCGGAAAAAAATTATTTCTAGATGAAACATTTGAGCTAAGATCTCCTGCTGATACAAATGTTATAGTTGGAACATTTCAAAAGGCTTCAGTTAAAGATACGATTGAGGCAATTAATTCTGCAAAAGATGCATTCATTGAATGGAGTAATGTCAATTACAAAAGCCGTGCAAAATCCTTTCAAGAGTGTGCAGATAAATTTTCTGCAAAAAAGTTTGAGCTTGCTGCATTAATGTCTGTAGAAAATGGAAAAACCCGTCTTGAAGCAATGGGTGATGTTGATGAATCAATTGATTTTATGCGGTATTATGCATATCAACTAGAACAAAATCTTGGATTTGAAAAAGAGACGTATCATCCTAACCCACATGAAAAGACCAAAACCGTACTAAAGCCATATGGCATCTGGGGAATAATTGCACCATTTAACTTCCCATCTGCAATTGCCATTGGGATGACTTGTGGTGCACTAATAACTGGAAACACTACTGTACTAAAGCCGGCAAGTGATGCACCTTTATCATCATTAAAGTTTGCAGAATTAATCTATGACAAAATTCCAGTTGGAGCAATTAACTATGTTACAGGGGATGGAGATATTGTTGGAAGAACCCTTATTGAAAGTGACTTGATTGATGGCATTGCATTTACTGGATCAAAACAAGTTGGTATTTCAGGATTCCACGAGTTTACAAAAAATTCTGCAAAACCGTTTATCTCTGAGATGGGTGGAAAAAACCCCGTAATAGTTACTGATTCAGCAGACATTGATGATGCTGCAACAGGTGTGGTAAATGCTGCATTTGGATATGGAGGACAAAAGTGCAGTGCATGCTCCAGGGTCTATGTACAAGAAAGTGTATATGAAAAATTCCTTGAAAAAATTATTGACAAAACTCAATTAATAAAAATCGGTCTTCCTTGGAAGAAATCTACATTTCTGGGTCCAATAATAAATGAACAAGCAAGGACAAAATACGATACAGCAATTTCTACTGCAAAAAATGATGGTCGTATAGTTGTAGGTGGAGGAATTATTGAATCTGATCTGCTAACTAATGGATATTATGTAATGCCGACAATAATTACAGATCTTCCTGTTGATCATAAACTGATGAGAGAAGAATTATTCTTGCCAATCTTATGCGTATCAAAATTTGAAAAGTTTGATGATGCAATAAGGCTTGCAAATGACACTGACTATGGTCTTACTGCAGGCATCTTCTCAAAAAACCAAGATACCATTGACAAGTTCTTTGAATGTATTCAGGCAGGTGTACTGTATGCTAACAGAACTTCTAGTGCAACTACTGCAGCACTTGTCTCAAGCCAACCATTTGTTGGATGGAAAGATTCTGGCATATCTGGTAAAGGTGCAGGAGGAGAAAATTATCTACAGCAATTCTTACGTGCACAGACTCAGACCCGTTGTGATTGAATAAATGAACTTCCCAATAACAGTAGATTCCTCTTTCTCTCCTTTAGTCTCCTAATTGAGTATGGAAGCCAATTTGTTCCGTATGGAATGTATTCTGATACATCAAATCCGTCTCTGACTAGTTGCGTCTTAATTGAATCATTAATTCCTTTTAGCATCTGAAACTCAAATTTACGTTTGTTTCTTTTTGATAGATTTACAGCATGATTAATCATGTTTGGATCATGTGTAGCAATTGCAAACTCATTTGCTTTATCAAATAATCTCTCTGAGAGTCTCTCAAAGCTAGTGTCGGTATCCTGCTTTGATCTAAATGAGATTTTCTTATCCTCATTATATGCTCCTTTGACTAGTCGAATCTTTGAGCCTATCTGTAGAAGATCTTCTAAATCATCTTTAGTTCTTCTCAGATTGGCTTGTAGTACTATGCCTAGTCTCTCATATCTTGTAAATAATCTGTTGTAGATCTCAATTGTCTTATCAGTGTGATCTGATGATTCCATGTCAATCCAAACAAATGCATTTGTTTTAGATGCAGTATCAATTATCTGCTCAAAATTAAATACGCACTCTTTGATGCTTTTTGCAAGCCCAATTTGCGTTGGCTTTACAGAAATTCCTCCCTCTATTCCTGCATCATATAATGATGAAAGAATGGTCTGATATTCATCAACTGTATACTGAATAATGCGATTTGAAGTATTGTATTCTCCTAGTTTGTTAATTAATGCATTCATCTTTTTTTTGTATGCATCTTTTGCAGATTCTAGTGCATCTGAAATTGTGTCTCCTGCAATCCACTGGTTAGCAAATCTAAACAGTGCCTTTTCCATCAAATTTGAACTGCTCATGTAAACACCATACCATACGTCTTGTTAAAATCAAATATCTATTTTGGAATCTTTTCACAAAATAGAATTCTGCCTGACTTTGTATCTACTTCAATTGAGACGTTAACTGAGCCGACATCTACTATAACTGATGTCATCTCTTCACCTAATGGTATAATGGAAATTATCTCGTAATAATCGTACCCTAATTCTTCTACTGCCTGACTTGCTCTCTTAATTGCATACTGGTCATTTATGATAGTAGATATTTTGCTCACCTCTGCCTTCTCTCTTACATCTAGGACACTCATATCCGTATGTCTCATAACCACATCTTCTGCAGCATTTTGGAACTGCTGGTTTGAATGACGGAGTCTTGATTAAGAGTACAAGCATTGTAATAATTATCGCAAGTCCAAATGCTATTCCAAACCAATAGACGACCAATTTTTTTCACTATACTATACGTGTTCATATGATATAATGTACATCAATGAAAATTCTAAAATTCATAAAAAAACCATATCCAAAATTAAACAATTGTAAAGAATTTAACAGCTGATCTTTTTATTTTACTTTTAGCATACATATTTCGGACAGTAGCCAACGAATAGAAACGCTGATGATCTCTTACCGGATTAGCGGAGGCCAATAATTGATTGGCATTTGGTTTTCGAAGACTACTGCCCTGGTTTTATTTTGTTTAGGTAATCTTGTAAGTTTGTAATATGTGTACCATCCCAGAAGATTTTTTTGCACTGATTGCACCGATAAAACTCTGAGCAAAGCTCTGCTGTTTTACCTGGAATCATTTCTAAAAAATTGTCTTTTTGAACTTTATGTAATGCTTCGTTACATATGGTACATCTTGCATGTTTTACAGTTGCAACTAGTTTGTCAATGTTACATGAAGTAATTATATAACTAAGATGGCTTGCCTCATTTTCTCCTGTTAAAAAAATTACATGCTGCTGATTTTTTTGTGCAATCTCTGATAATCTAAAATCTTTTGTTATGATTATTCGATTTTGTTTTTGTGCAATCTCTAAAATCATCTCATCTGAAACATCTGAATGATATATTGAATCATATCCGCACATTCTGAGCTTTTTTGCAATGTTACCAAGCATTGCATCAACTATGAATTTGCAGTCAGGCATGAATTGTTATGGTACCGGTGATGATTTAAGAGAACTCTATTTTAGGTAGATTGACGTAATGTATTGTGCTAGTTGACATGTGTTGTTTTGACAAATATGCACATACCAAAAATGACCTTTGTCAGACAAAAAATGGCAAGGGTCAGTGTCAATTAGCCATAAAATGATACTTTGATTATGGTACCAGAAACAATTAAACATATTTTTGCCTTGAAAAAACTAGTGTACACACAATCAATTATGTCTCAAAAAGCAGTTCTTCTTTTACTTACTGCTGTGGTGTTATTTGGAGTTGGTGCTGCATTATTTTTTCCTGCTCACATTGAGCATCCACAACATATTTTGCATGTATCAATTCACTTGACCTCAATTGTACTTGGTGTATTTTTAACATCACTGTCAATTATTGCGTATTATAACTATGGAAATTCTCGAATGTTATTTGCTTCGGCTGCATTTGGTATATTTTCATTTGTGCAACTGCTTGATTTAGTCATTGATCCTTCTGATGTGACTATCTTTGATATGGGTGAGTGGGGTGATATTTTAATGACTGTGATGATCAGTCTTTGTGCAATCTCTGTATTTAGACGACAAAAGTTTGGATAAGAAAATTTTCTTTCTGTACTAGTAATTGCATCATATTCACGACTAGAGAATATATGCCGTTTGATGATTGTACCATGAGATATAAATTCAGTACAGTACTAACAAAAAAAAAAAAAAGACATGTCTGAGAAATTAATACAAATCCATAATGCAATAAAAGAGACTCCAGCAATACGATTCAATGAGATCAAAGAAGTTACAGGATTGCAAAATGGTACCATCTCTCATAATTTAACAAAACTCGTAAAATTACACAAAATTACAACATATGAGCACAGAGACATCTCATATTACTTTGCAGCAGGAGTAGAGCAAAAGGATATGGCAATACTGCGATTCCTAAGAATGACTACTCCGCAAAGAATAATCATGTCTTTAGTTGGGGGCAAATCCATGACTGTCACAGAATTGGCAAAAACAGTCCAAAAGAGTCTGGGCACTGTATCAATTTACAAGGATCAGTTATTCCAGGAACAAGTCCTCAAAAAAGAGATTGGTGATCGCATCAATTACAAGCTAAGAGATCCCCGCTTGATTAAACTTCTAATCAACGAGTACAGAAAAGATCTGGTAGATGATATGGCAGCTAACATCAATGATGTTATGGGCTCACTATAATCATAAAAATTACCAAGACTATAACAAATGTAATGCTATTACATAATAATTAAACAAATTTTAAGAATTCTTCTAGTTTACCTTAAATCTAATGAATGTTATTAATTTCCTATGAGCTATTGTGTCACATGCGGATATGCAACTGTCTGTTTTTGTGATTTAGAACGTGTTATACTCGATGAATTCAATGCCAAGAGCTGCGGTAAACGTGCTACAAAGACCATAGCAGGTGATGTCAAATGAGTGGAATGCTCATTGACAGTATCCTGTTTTTAGATAAACAAGAATCGGAAATTGATTACACACAGTGTGAACAATGTGAAAATCCTCTAGTTGCCTGCGAATGCGTATGCATGTTTTGTGGCAAAAGAGAACAGTGTGATTGCGCATTATTTGATGCAGCAACTGGAGGTTGATTTTGTTGACTCTTACTAGGCATGAGGTTTATTCCAAAGCCAAAGTTGGAGTTATGGCTGGATTAGTTGGTGGCTTTGCATTATTTGCCTCATTTTTTATAATTGATGCACAGTTGGAAGTTCCTATGGGAACATTTTACAAAATGATTGGTTTGAGTGTAGGACTAGATGGTATGCCTGCAATAATCTTTGGTTGGGTGGCACATATGTTGACTGCTGCAACAATTGGAGCAGTCTTTTGTGTATGTTCAATTTTACACAGAGCATTGAATCTGACAAGTGTACCAAAGGGAATACTTGGTGGAACAATTACTGGAATAGAAGTGTACGCAATATTCTTTTTACCAATAACTATGTTTGTGATGTTTCCGATGATCTCAGGATATGCATTAGGAATCTATCAGTCAAGTCCTGATGAAATGATAATTGCACAAACCTTGATGAATAATTCAGATTACATGATTTGGGGATCATTTACTTTACATGTTATTTTTGGAGCAATAATGGGATTATTTGGCAGCATGGTTATTCATGAAGATTATGAAAAAAAAATACCACGAAAGATGCCAAAAATGTCCGATATGGAAAAAGAATTCTGGAGTTCAGTATGAAAAAGATTGTATCAAAAAAGGAGAATCGAGAAATAAAGAAATTCGAAAGTGAGCACTGGCCCTCTACATAGATTAGGTGATCCCGTTATGGGATTAGCTACATCTTGAAATAGAACGGTGTTCATATAGTGATATGCTAGATGGAAAAGTTG
>CAYFOW010000046.1:0-9138 GCA_964344885.1 uncultured Candidatus Nitrosopelagicus sp.
ATCTTACTTGCAATTCTACATATTCGAAGTTTATCTGCAGTAATCTCTCCAATTATTCTGACTGCTAAACCTGGTCCAGGAAATGGATGTCTCATGAATAGTTGTTGTGGTACACCTAAAATTTTTGCAACTTTTCTTACTTCGTCTTTGTATAATTCTCGTAATGGCTCTAAAACCTTAAGATGTAGCCAGTCTGGTAATCCTCCTACATTATGATGTGATTTTATTACAGCTGCGGGACCTTTTGATACGCCACTTTCAATCACGTCTGGATACAATGTCCCTTGCGCAAGCCATGTGAATGGTTCCCCTTTTTTGGCAAACTCTGTAAATTGCGTTACAAACTCTTCACCAACAATTTTTCTCTTTTTTTCAGGATCTGCTATTCCTTTTAGTTTTTCTAAAAATTGCTCTCCTGCATCAATCTTTGTAAAATTTACACCAAAATTATTTGCAAACATTTCTTCAATTTCTTTTGCCTCATCTAATCTAAGTAATCCATTATCTATGAATACACATTTTTGTCTATTTCCAATTGCTTTGTGAATTATTAGTGCAGCTACTGTTGAATCAATTCCTCCACTTACTCCACACAACACATTACCTTCGATTTTTGAAATCTCATTTACTGATTGTTCAATGAATCCTTCCATTGTCCATTCCTGTTTTGCATGACAAATGTTTAGAACAAAATTTTTGAGAATTTCTGTACCCTGTTCAGTATGGACTACTTCTGGATGAAATTGTATTCCATATACGGTTCTATCATTATTTGCAATTGCAGCAGCTTGTGCGTTCTGTGTATGACCAATAATGCTAAATCCATCTGGAATCTGTTCGGCTTCATCCCCATGACTCATCCATGCTCTAATTGAATCTCCTATTCCTCCTAAAAGATCAGAATCATTATCAATTGTTAGAGTAGATGATCCATACTCCTTGTTTGCACGTTTCACCTTACCTCCAAAATTATTTACAATCAATTGATGACCATAACAGATTCCTAGTAATGGTAAATCCATATTGAATAACTCCCTTGTAGGAACAGGTGCATCATTATTGTAAACGCTAGATGGACCTCCTGAAAAGATTATTCCCTTTGGATTTAATTTCTTTAATTCCTCAAGTTTAATATCATATGGAACTAGTTCAGCATAAACTGAAAAATCTCTAATTCTTCTGCATATGAGATGACTGTATTGTGAGCCAAAATCTAAAACTACAATTTTATCCATAAAATCACTTTGTATTCTCAATCATTCTAGTCAATGACCATGTTGCTGTATTGATAATTTCATCTACTCTCTCTTTTTGTCGGTAGTTTTTGATAATGATCTCCCTTAGTGAACCACCATTTTTGTTAATTATGCAATCAATTATGCTATCTTTTCCAATCTTTCCATTTTCTGCATCAATACCATCCTTTTTCTTCATCTCACCAATTATGCGATTAACAAAAAATGATTTCAATGGTGGTGTTTCTGCATCTATCGTAATTGAATCATCTAATGTTATGGATACTTGATCTGGTGAAATAGTTGCATCTCCAATATGTGTGCCGTCTGAATTACGAACAATTGGAATTTGTGATTCATCTTTTGGTTCAGGCGAATCTATATCCTCTTCATTAATCATTGTACTTTCTTCAAGAATCTCTTTAGCAGGTTCACTGATTAATTGTGATGCTCTAGTAAAACTGGATTGTTTAAGAATATCATCTAAGGTTTGAATATTTTTTTCTAATTCTTCAACTCTTTTTTGATGTTCATTGAGTTGAGCCAAAAGTTGCTCCTTTAATTCTAAAATATCTTTTGTCTGTTTGTCTGAGAACCCCATTTCAAATCTACTGATAACTGACCGTATTAAAACGCATTCTCATTGGTAATTATATTATAAATTTCATCTACATCGATTTTGATAAATCCTCTGATTGGACTTGATACGGTATATAGTTCTGAATCACTATTTTCAGAAACCCATTCAAGTAATTTTGTGGCAAACTCCATCTTTCTTATCTTAGTTTCATAACTTACAATTGTTTCCTTTGAATATTTTCCAATAATGTTACCAAAATCCATTGCAAATAAAATAATCTTTCTAGCACCAAAATGATCTGCTAAAAAAACAGATCTATCTCCATCTGTAAAACCTCCAAAATTGTATAATCTTCCAAGAGGTTTTGTTTGTGTGGTGCCAATACAGTTCTGAAAATTTCTTATAATCTCTAGTTTATCTTCATTGTCTCCGTGAGCATGAACGATCATAACTGCTCCCTGTTTATTTGCACTGACAAGTGATTCTAAATTCCCATCCAGATCTGTTACTACAAAATCAGGTATGATGTCATTTTCAATTAGAGCTTTTGTAGCGCCATCTGCTGCAATAATTACATGTTTGAATTTTTTCAAAACTGGAATAACTGAATCAAGTGTAGGTCCTGCTCCTACTACAAACACAGTCTTTTGTGAAATACTCTTTCTAATCTTATCAATATCGTATGTTTGCTCTAAAATGGAATCTAGTCTTTTTGCTGATTGTAAATCATCTTTTTCTAAATATCCAAACTGCTGTTTAATTTCATGATATTTTGATTCCCATTTTTTTACTTCCATATGGCTAAATTAGATGGATTGTGATAAAAAGTGTGAGTAAGTTAGGTAAAGTATCTGTAGGTAGATCTTACCCCGTACGAATAATGGGAATAATTAACACGAGTCCTGAATCATTTCATAAGAATTCTGTTGCTCAAAATAAGCACACACTACGGGATATGGTAGTACAGATGGAATCTGATGGTGCAGATATCATTGATGTTGGGGGAATGTCTACAGCACCATACAAAAAAACTCTTGTTTCAGAAAAAATAGAATCTACCCGTGTTTTAGATGCAATAAATATCATCCAACAAGCAACAAATCTTCCCATATCTGTTGATACTTGTAGAGCAAGTGTTGCAGAAACTGCTTTGAAAAACGGTGCAGAAATTCTCAATGATATTTCTGGTTTAAAATATGATAAACTAATGTTGAACGTTATAAATCAATTTCATCCGTCATTGGTATTGTGTGCGTATAGTAAATCAAAATTATGTGGAAATCTAATTGATAAAACAAAACAATTACTAAAATCAAGTATGGATTTAGCAAAAACAGTAGGTATTTCAAAAAATAAAATTGTATTTGATCCTGCAATTGGATTTTTTAGAAAAAATGGTTCTGGAAAATTTTTCACAAAAATCTCATCTGACTGGTTTAAGCGGGATGTTGATACATTTCAAAACCTAAAATCATTTTCTATGTATATGCCTATTTTGATTTCATCATCAAACAAATCCTTCATTGGAAAAATTTTAGACAAGACTGAAACCAGTCAAAGAATTTATGGTTCTGTTGCAGCTGATGCACTTGCAGTACTTTATGGTGCAAGTATAATCCGTACACATAATGTTTCACAAACAAATGATGCAATAAAGATCGCACAAAAGCTAGGCAAAAATCTCAAGTAAGGCTTATAACACTTTTTTTGGCTACAGTAGAAGGTTAATTTGGGAATTAGAGAAGGATTCACATTTGATGATGTTCTTTTAGTACCAAAATTCTCTGATATAACTACTCGATCTCAAACTGATTTAAAGACTAAACTTTCTAAAAATATTTCACTTAACATTCCACTTGTTAGTGCAAATATGGATACTGTAACTGAAGCCCCAATGGCAATTACAATGGCTCGTGAGGGAGGAATTGGAATTATTCATAGATTCTTAACAATTGAAGAACAAGTAAAACAAATCCTAAAAACAAAACGTGCTGAAAGTGTAGTCATTGAAAACCCCTATCATATCAATCCAAAACAGTCTGTTCGTGAGGCACTTGAAATTATGGATGATAAAAGTGTCTCTGGATTATTAGTTACTGATGAAAATTCTAAACTACTTGGAATCTTAACTGCACGAGATGTATTGTTTGAATCATGGCAAACCACTCAGCTAGTAGAAGATATTATGGTAAAAGATTTGATTACTGCAAAAATTGGAACTGACACTACTGAAGCTAAAGAAATTTTACGCAAAAATAGAATTGAGAAATTACCCCTTGTAGATGACAATGGAATAGTTAAAGGATTAGTTACATCAAAGGATATCTTAAACATTGAAAATTATCCAAATGCATCTAAAGACAAGAAGGGTAGACCTCTTGTTGGTGCTGCAGTTGGAGTAAAAGGTGACTTTATGGAACGTACTGAGGCATTACTTGACGCAGGTGCAGATGCTATTGTTGTAGATATTGCACATGGCCATAGTGAAAATGCACTAGTTACAGTACGAAATATCAAAAAGGCATTTCCTAATTGTGAATTAATTGCAGGAAATGTTGCTACTGCGTCAGGTACTGAAGACCTAATTAAGGCAGGTGTTGATGCAGTTAAAGTTGGAGTAGGTTCTGGCTCAATCTGTATTACTCGTGTAATTACTGGTTCAGGTGTTCCTCAACTTACTGCAGTAATGGATTGTGCTGAAGTTGGAAAAAAATATGATATTCCAATAATTTCTGATGGTGGCACACGAACCTCTGGTGATGCAACAAAGGCTTTGGCTGCAGGTGCATCTACTATTATGATGGGCAGCATGCTTGGCGGTACTGATGAAAGTCCTGGAACATCTATAATGAAAAACGGTAAACGATTCAAAATCTATCGTGGAATGGCATCATTAGGAGCTAACATGGGCAGAAAATCAAAAGAAACTGGAACAGTTGAGTTAGATGATCTAAATGATTATGTTGCAGAAGGAGTAGAGGCAATGGTGCCTTACAAAGGTGGTGTTACTGATATTGTAACCCAACTAACTGGCGGAATTCGTTCTGGACTATCATATTGTGGTGCACATACAATTTCTCAAATGCAAGAAAACGCTGAATTTATCAAAATGTCAAGGGCTGGATTTGCTGAGAGTCAACCTCATGACGTTGATTTGATGTAGCTAGTTTTTTATTCTGTGATTTAAAAAAATCAATCATGCTAAACAAGTTTACCATAATCGGTCTTATTGGCGGAATAATCATATCTGGTCTTGGAGGTTATGCACTAGTTGACAATTTATCACATCCGTTGACTTTACAATCAACTCATGATATGATTGGAATTGGTGACTCTGAAGACTTTACATTTAATGCACCTGTAGATGCAAATCAATCTATTTTGTTTGATGGTGATGTATATCATATAATTATAGAATCGCCTGGAGATACTTTTGAAGTGGATGATTACTATAAAGGCAAACAGGAGATTAGTTGGACAGTTAAACAAGACGGTGATCATTATCTGAAAATTGAAAATACTGGAAAGACTGAACTTGAAGTTACAGGAAGTTTTGAAAAATCAAAGGATCCATTATTAATTACACATAATCTGCTGGTGCTTGTTGCAGGAATTATAATTGCCGGATTTAGTGCTGTTTTTAGCCTTAGAAAACCACGTGGTTTTTAGTTATTTTTTGCACTAGGATAACTACCAAGAATTTTCAAAAATGATGAGTGATTTCCTATCCTTTTTAACATTGAAATGATATTCTCATCTGAACTATCTCCTTCAAAATCAACAAAAAAGTTGTATTCCCATGGCGTGTTCTTATTTGGTCTTGATTCAATTTTTGTTAAATTTATCTTCGAATCATAAAATTCCTTGATGATGTGAAACAATGCACCAGCTTCATGTTTGATTGAAAAAATTATTGAAGTTTTATCTGATTTTATCTTACTCTGTCCAGATTTTGATAATACTAAAAATCTGGTATAATTATTTGAATTGTCTTCAATTCCTTCTTTGATGATTGGCATATTGTAAATTTCTGCAGCACTCTTGCTTGCAATACATGAAATATTTGGAGCATTTTGTGATTGTATAATTTTAACACTTCCTGCA
Organism: uncultured Candidatus Nitrosopelagicus sp.; assembly: GCA_964344885.1. Taxonomy (GTDB): domain Archaea; phylum Thermoproteota; class Nitrososphaeria; order Nitrososphaerales; family Nitrosopumilaceae; genus Nitrosopelagicus. The sequence continues at coordinate 5,920 of CAYFOW010000046.1, forward strand.
GTATCATAAGTTGGAACTGTTTTAAGAGAATTTTCTTGTATGAATTTTCTACATTGTCCTAATGCCTGTGGGTGTGAATAGACAGTATCTATCTCTGACATCGAACCTGAACTGATTAAACAGTGATTTATACGATGATAAATTTCTCCAGAAATTAATAACCTAGTTGAGAATAAGAGATCATAACTTTCTCCAACACTTCCTTCAAGTGAATTCTCTATAGGTAGTATGGTAAATTGACTAGAATCATTTTCTGTATTTTGTATTGCATCCGAAAATGTCTTACATGGAATCACTTCGATATCATCATCAAAATATGTCCTAACTGCTGATTCACTATATGCTCCCCGTTCTCCTTGGAACGAAATCTTTTGCATTTTTAATCTCTAAATTTTATAAAATCGGCTTTAAGAAAGTCTGATGCTAATTTTCTATCATCAATCCAACCACATTCACGACATTTTGTAGTATCGCGCATTAACATAACTTCTGAACCACATCTCCTACATTTTGTATAAAGAACGCCTAGTTCTGGTTCATCAATAGTTGCATGAATTGTTCCATTCAGATGAGATACTATCTTGAGTCTCATGATATCTTTTACTAGTGCAATATTTTTCATTCTGATATGTCTAGTAGGACAAACACATTCTACCTGTGACATTATTGGTTTTCCATTAATGTACTTGATTAAAACTGCCAACATTGATGACATTACTGCCTCAACTGTCCCAATCACAATATCGCCTGGTTTAGGAATTGATAAAATGTTTGGGTTATCTACACTTGCCACCCGTTCTGTTTTGCTTAATTGACTGGTGCCAACGGCTGATGCTCTAACTGATTCCCCATCATCAAATGTATTGTAACCTGACTCGTACTCTTCAATGTATGCAATTTTATCTCCTGGCAAAACGTTATTGCTTGACAATATTGAATGAATGATTTATCGATATATACTGTTTTCTAGTTTTTATTTATACTAAAATTATCCTCAATTAATTGACTTAGAGCCAATGTGAAATTTGAAAATAGTCTCCTATCTCCTCATTTCGTAAAACTTTGAGTAATGCCATTGCTTGGGGAGTAGATAAAACAGGTTTGTCAAACTGATTATCAGTTGAAATTCTAGGACATGCTACTTGGACAAATGCATCAATTCCTTTGAGATTCTTTAATCTATCATTTGTGATATCAGTTAATGCAATTAGATGCACTTTCTTCCCTTCCTTTTCTAACTCTTTTTTGAATTTTAGTGCAGTTAATTTTGAGAGTTGACCCTCTTTGAGACCGATAATTACTCCAAATGTTTTTGCATCAACTGCTTTGTAAATTGCAAGTGTGGCTTTTTTGTAAAGTTTTTGCGCAAATTCTGTAATCTCTCGAACTTCATTAAAGTATGGATCCAAAATATAAGTTGGTTTATCAGTTGATAATGCAATTCCTGCTGCATGAAAATTACTTTGTCCTAAAAACACATTTGCATCTATATCGTTTTTCAATCCTACTGCTGGATAAAATTCACATCCGAAAACTTGTCCATCTAATAATTGCCCCTTACCTTTTCCAATTTTCACTGTAACTTGATTTTTTTCAAAAATATCTGTTACATGTTGTAATTGATGAAGATATTGACTATCAGTTAATAATGAAATTGTTTTTCCTTTTAGTAATTCAATTGCCTTTTTTATGACATTATCAAATGGAACATCATCGTAGGCATCTATTATAACTACATTATTTTCAAAGGTCTCTAGCATATTTGTATGCCCAATATTGAATAAGATTTCTGAACTAAGGATTTGTGCTCCAATTGAATTAATATCGCATGTTCCCCATGTAGTATCAGCTAAAACATATGCTGGAATGGAGAATTTTTCCATTATCTCCTGTGCTACATCTTGAACACTTGTTAACATTCCATCAGGACCGTTTAATGCAACTGATACAGGTTTTCTCTCTGATATGGTATCAAAAATTTTTGTTTTATCAATAATTATCATTAATACTTTCAAAAAAATATCTGATTTTAATTTAAACTAAACTGTATGTCAAAACTCAAATCTATCATAAATAATTACATTCTAATGAAAAAATACTCTATTTTACACATAGGATTTGATGATACTGATTCTCCAAAAGGTATGTGTACAACATTTCTAGCATACAAAATTGTAAATTCTCTAAAAACACAAAATGTGGAATTTATTGATTACCCACATCTAATTCGATTTAACCCTAATGTTCCTTGGAAGACTCGAGGTAATGGTGCAGTAAAACTATCTATTAAGACTAATGATGTAAAAGCAGTTAAAGAAAAAATCAAAAAACTAGTTATCAGGTTCTCTGAAACCAAAAATGGCGCAAATCCCGGCCTTGTATTTTTTGAAAAAGAACAGATTCCAGATTACATTAAACATCATAGCCAAGATGCATTATGGAAATTAATTAGTAGACGAAAAATTAAACAATTCCAAAATGATTCTTCACTTGAGACATTTTCGTTAGGTAATGGCCAAGGTCTTATTGGTGCAATTGCAGCAATTGGATATCAGTTCTCTGATTATACATTTGAATTACTTAATTATAGAAATAAATCAAGATTTGGAAAAAAAAGAATTCTAAATAAAAAAAATGTAAAACAAATTCAAGAAAATAATCCTGAGATTTTTAACAGTTTTGATGAAAAAAAAGAACAGATACTTATTGCACCTCACGGTCCAGATCCTGTTTTTTGTGGAATTCGTGGAGAATCAGTTACCTCTGTGATTAATGCATCAAAAAATCTTGTAATAAATGAAAAACTATCTGGATATATGATTTTTAAATCAAATCAGGGTACCTCTGATCACCTAAAAAATCAAATTAATCCAAAAGATTTTCTACCATTTACTTCTGGAGTGATGACTGGTATAGTATCAAAATTACCTGAATCAATTATTGGAGGTCATGTACTTTTTTCTCTTAATGTTTCTGGAATTGAAATAAAATGTGGTGTCTACAAGCCTACTGGAATTACTTCTATTGCAAAAAATCTTCTCAAAGGTGATGATATTACTGTAGGCGGCGGTGTTAGAAAATCATCAAAGAATTTTTCAAGAATTCTTAATGTTGAATTACTCAAAATTAACTGTCTTGCAAAATCATTTGAGTATAGAAATCCCTTTTGCAAAAAGTGTAAAAAACACATGAAATCAAAGGGTCGTACTCAGGGTTTTG
>CAYFOW010000047.1:0-8422 GCA_964344885.1 uncultured Candidatus Nitrosopelagicus sp.
ATAAAAAGCCCTCAAAACTTGCTTTGAATCCAATGAAATTACTCATTGTTCATAATTCTGTTCACATTCATCTGAACAGAATCTTCCATGTGATTCTGTAATTATCCGTTCACAGTTCTGACATTTGAAATACATCTATTATCACTTATTTCAGTAGAATTTCAATACTCTCTTCATTCTATAATGTTAGAATGGAGACTAACTAGGGTGAAAATAAAATCAGCTCGTTACTAATGTGATTAATGTCAATCTCCAATATCTCATTATTCTTATCAATTATAAGAAAATCACTAATTATCACATCTGAACATCTTAAAAATATGACGGTAAATCTATCATTTCATCAAAACCATTTCCAAGCAATAGTTCATTATAGATTGTCTGTAATATTGTGATATTTTGATTAACTTGAAAAGTATATTCTAACTTGAAATTTTGTTTTTGGCTCAGTTTGAATATCAATTATTTTTCCGCCTCTTGATTCAATCACATTAACTTTTTTATCAATCTCATCTGCTACATAATCAAGATCGTCAGTATTCATTGAAAACTCTTCAATTAATTCCACAAAATGACTCATCTATGGGAGGTATAAGATAAAGTATGATTCCACAATTTTTGGAATAATAAAATTATTTAAAATCACATTATCTTTGAATTTGATGAACATTTGACATCTTTTTTGATGGTACATTTATCGAATGTACTGTAGAGTATATTACCAAAAAAAATACAATCGTATTGGCTGATAAGACTGTACTGATTCAACAAACCATAACAAAAAATCCTGCCATTCGTTTTAACGAGTTAAAGCGAAAGACTGATCTACAAAATGGAACAATTACCTACATTCTCAGAAAACTACTTGAATCAGGACACATTGAGACTTGCAAATATCGCGATGTTCCTTATTATTTTCCAAAAGGCATTGAGCAAAAAGACATGTCAATTTTGAGATTTCTCACCATTCCTACCCCTCAAAGAATCATTCTTGCACTAGTCAATGGCGATGCATGTAATGTAAAAGAATTATCCGAAAGAACTGGAAAGAGTATAGGGACTGTCTCAATATACAAGGATCAAATGGTTCAAGAACAAGCATTACAGCGCCAAATTGGCAATGGTGTTCTTTACAAGATTAGTGATCTTCGGCTAGTCAAGATGCTCATTAAAGAATACAGAAAAGATCTTCTCGCAGAGATGACAAAAAACCTTGATGATAAAACCAACTAATTGCATTGATGTCATTATATCTCACAAGTACAAAAAATACTGTTAATGTAAGATGAACTTTATTCTATCCTAAGTGTCTTTTTTAATAATTCAAGTGTGAGTTTTGGGTCAGCTTTTCCTTTTGTTTTTTGCATAACTTTTCCTACCAAATAATTAATTGTCTCAGGTCTTTGCTTTGCTTCTTCTGCTGCCTTTGCTTCTTCTGAAATAATTGATTCAATCATTTCTGATAATTGGGATTCATCGGAAATATGTCCTAAATCTAATTCCTGAATGATTTCTGAAAGTGATCTGCCACTTTTTACAATTTCTTGTAGTGCAGATTTTGCCGACGCTCTTGTTATCTTATTTGATTTAATTGATTCAACAATTTCTGATAGATGTGATGGTTGTAACTTTGATGATTCTCTTTTCTCTCTTGTATCTACAAATCCCATCAAATCAGTAGTAATGAAATTTGCAATGTCTTTTGCATTTGACTCATTATGTGCGTTTTCAAATAATTCTGAAAAGAATTTGTCTGATGCTAAAATTTCAGCTACTTGTGGGGCAATATCGAATTTTGAACTATATCTCTCCTTCTTTGATGATATACTCTCAGGCATCTTTGATTTTAAATCACTAGTTATTTTTTCATTCAATGACACCCATGGAACATCACCTTCCAGAAAATATCTGTAATCCTGATCATCTTCTTTACTTCTGGCTGAAACTGTAATCTTTCTACGGTCATCCCAGTGCCGTGTCTCTTGTGCAATTGGGATTTCTCTGTCAAACAAACTTTGTTGTCGTGTTATCTCAAAATGTACTGCCTTTTCTAAATCATGAAATGAGCCGATATTTTTGATTTCTACCTTTGAGCCTCCTTCAATTGAGACGTTTCCATCTGCCCTCATTGCACCTTCCAATGTTGGGTCAGAGACATCTAGGTTTTCAAGCAAATCTGAAAGTATGTTGAGAAATATTCTTACCTGTCGTGGGTTTTCAAAATCTGGCTCTGTGACAATTTCAACTAGCGGAGTACCTGCACGATTATAATCAACTAATGTAACCTGAGTTCTTTCTGAGCTTCCCTCATAAATCAAACGACCTGGATCCTCTTCAATCTGGATTCGTCGAATTCTGATATCTTTTCCATCTACATTGATTTTACCATTGCTTCCGATGCTGGTCTTTCCATACTCATCTAACTGTGTAATTTGGAACCCTTTTGGCAAATCTGGATAAAAATAATTTTTTCTAAAAAATGAAATCTTTTCTGGTACCTCACATTCCAGCGACAGTGCAATTGTTGTTGCCTTTTCAACTGCCTTTTGATTTAATCTTGGCAGTGAGCCAGGCAAACCTAGACAAATTGGACACACGTTAGTGTTAGGTTCAAATCCTCGATAATTTGCCTTGCATGGACAAAATAATTTACTTTCAAGTTTTGTTAGCTGACAATGTATCTCTAATCCGATTTTTGTCATAGTGGTGCTCCTGGCAAATTCACCGTATTTTGTAATGCATATGCTGCTTGAAGTAGTGTCTTTTCCTGTAATGAATCTGCAAATAACTGAATTCCAATTGGCAATCCATTTGAAATCTCATATGGTACTGAGATGGCTGGTTTTCCAGTAAGATTTGCAACTACAGTATTCTGATCAACTAAAAAGTATGAGACCTGATCATCCATCTTATCTCCAAACTTGTATGGCAGTATTGGTACCGTTGGTGCAATTAACAAATCATATTTTTCAAATGCCTTGTTCATATCTGTAGTAAGTTTTGATTTTACCTTCAATGCCTTAAGGTAGTACTTTCCTGCATGGCCTGCAGATGAAACATATCCTCCAATAATCATTCGTCTTGTAACTTCTGGACCAAGATTTGCTCTTGCCTGTGATATGTATGATTTGTATTCATACCCTTCAAGTCCAAATTCATACCCATATCTGATATTATCAAATCGCGCTAAATTGCTTGCAGCCTCTGTAGATGTAATTGTAAAGTATGCCGGAACCGAATACTTTGTTAATTCTAATGAGAACTCTTCACATTGTGCCCCCATTGATTCAAAACTTGAAATAGCTTTTTTTGTAGCAGCAGCAACGTTACTATCTACTCCTTCTACATTAAGCATCTCATTGATTATTCCAATCTTCTTACCTTGTACTCCTGCATCAATTTCAGATAGATAATCCTCATTATGATTATCTACAGTAGTGTTGTCATTTTCATCAATTCCTGAAATGATGTTTAGAAGTAATGCTGCATCTTCTACGGTTCTAGTCATTGGACCAATCTGCTCAATACTGTTTGAATATGAAATCAATCCATATCTGCTAATCAAACCATAAGTTGGTTTTAGCCCTACAGTAGAACAAAAACTAGCTGGGTTTCGAACTGAGCCCCCTGTATCTGAGCCAAGTGATGCAACACATTCATTTGCAGCAACTGACACTGCACTTCCCCCTGATGACCCACCTGGCACATATTCTAAATTCCATGGATTCTTACTTGCGCCATATGCACTAAACTCAGTAGACAGTCCCATGGCAAATTCATCTAAATTCACTTTTCCAACTATTACTGCATCCTTATCTTGTAATCTAGATACTGCCGTAGCTGTATACTGCGAAACATAATCTTTGAGCATCTTTGATGCACATGTAGTCTTCATTCCATCAATTGACATGTTGTCTTTAATTGAAATTGGCAATCCCATCAATTGCCCAACTGATTCATTTGATTTGATCTTTTTATCGATGATCTGTGCTTGTGTCACTGCATTATCATTTACTGACAAAAATGCATGCACTTTATCATCAACCTGTTTTATCCGGTCAAGTGTGGCTGCAACAAATTCTTCTACAGTAAACTCTTGATTTTTGATTGCCTCAATATACTGGTGTGCAGAAATTCCTAAATCCAATTTATTTCATCTTTGGTGCTCGAACATATGTGCCCTTGTAGTTTTTTAGTTTTTCAATTAATTTTTTATCATACTGAATATACTCATCTTTGCGCAATTTATCAAGTGTTACCTGCTGTGAAATAATATCTTCTGATTCCAAATCTACCTCATCGAGCATATTGAAAAATTCGATTGACTTTTGAACTCTCTCAATATGTTCATCTGAATCCTTCAAATCTATTCTCATCAATGTAGCTATCTTTTGAATTTCTTCAGGGCTGATCATGGTCTTACCTATGGTGATAACCTATCTACATCTCTTGGATAAAATGTAGCATCACGAATATTCTCAGTTCCAGTCAATGCCATCATCAAGCGCTCAAGTCCAATTCCACATCCCGAATGCGGTGGAACGCCATAATCAAAGACACCTAGATGATACTCAAATGCATCTGTGTTCATTCCTTTGTTTTTCATTCTATCTTCTAACTCACTTCTTTTTTCGACCCTTGTGCTTCCAGAGGATAACTCCAAATCTCCCCACATCAAATCAAATGATTCAGATACTCGTGGGTCTTCTTTGCTAATTTTTACATAAAATGGCTTTGGACCCATTGGCCAATCCTTGATAAAGTAAAATCCACTAACTCCAATCTTCTTTAATTGTGAAGGATACAAGTCATCTCCCCACTGGCTTTTTGCACCAGTATCTTGTATTTTTTGTAGTAATTCTGCATACGTATATCTTGGAATGGTTTCAGGAATTTCTGGTACCTCAAACTCTGCTTGTGGATTATTCTTGACATATTCATTTACTGCTTGAATTGAACATTTTACCAATCCTTCAATTCTATCCATCACATCATTGTAATCCACATATGCTTCTTCAAAATCTACTGAAATTGCTTCAGACAAATGTCGATTAGTCCTTGATGGTTCTGCACGAAATATTGGTGCAATCTCAAAGACTTTTTCAAAACTCATCGTTAACTGTTCTTTGTACAATTGAGGGCTTTGAGCTAAAAATGCCTCTTTGTTATAGTAAAATATTGGAAACAATGCTGCTCCTCCTTCAGTTGCTGTGGCAATCATCTTTGGAGTATTGACTTCAGTAAAATCATTCTCATACAGATAATTGCGAATTGCCTTGAGTACATCGCTTCTTGCTCTAAACACATTTTGTAAAACCTCTCGTCGAAGATCAATTGCTCTAATCTCTAGTCTGGTATCGATATTTTTCACAGTCTTTGCATGTGGGTCAAATGGAGGAATCTTCTCAACATTAGAAAATATCCTGATATCTTCGGGAATTAATTCTACACCATTTGGTGCCTTTTGTGATTCTTTGATTTTGCCTTTGATTCCAACACTTGTATGCTCCTTGATATGTGAAATTGTTTCAAGTACTTCATCAGGACATGTGCCTTTTTTTGCAACAATCTGAATATTTCCTGCCATATCGTGAATTGTTAAAAATGAGATATTTCCATGACCCCTTACACTTAGAGCCCATCCCATTACAGTTACTGTATCCTGATTTGATACATCTAATTGATTAGAATAATGCGTTCTTCTCCAGTCTCCTAATTCTACTTCAACCATGAATGATTTTCTGACTAAATTGAGCATTTATGAGGATTGCTTTTGATGTAATTTTCTTACAATTAGATCTGCAAAATTGTTGAAAAGATAGATGCAATGACCATAATCGGCAACACAAATCTGACAATCTGTAGAATCTGAATAGGTATTCGTACATTACTGTACAGGTTTATCTGTTCAATGAGTTTCTTCTTTTCAATAAACCATGTCACTATAATGACAAAGATTACTGCAGAAATGGACAACCCATAAGAGCCAAAATAAGTATCTAATACATCTAAAATTGGTTGGCCAAACAGTTCTAGATTTGCAGCACTATAACTCAATGATGTTATTATTCCTAAACCAAATACTGCAGCAATTACGATCCCTGAAGATTTTCTTTTTGAGAAATTCGTACTATCCTCTAATGCTGATACTGGAACCTGAAACATCGATACTGCTGATGTAATGCCTGCAACTAAAAGCAACAAGAAAAATGCAGAACCCACAATCAATCCAAACTCCATTGAGCCAAAAATTGACGGCATAACTTTGAAGACTAGTGCAATTCCACCTTCGGGATTCATTCCAAATGTAAAAACAATTGAAAATATCATCAATCCTGCAATAAATGAGACCATTGCATTTGATGTTACAATGATTGCAGTTGATTTGACAAGCGAGTTTTTTCCAGTAAGATAACTCCCGTATGTTAGCAGTATGCCACCACCTAATGACAATGAGAAAAATACCTGCCCAAATGCAGTGGACCAAATGGATGATTCTTTTAACACATCAAAATCTGGCGTCAAATAATACTCTAAACCCTGACTTGCCCCATCCAAAGTAAGTGCATATGCAGTAAGCGGCAACAATAACGCAATTAACAATGAAATTCCTATCTTGTTTAATTTTTCAATTCCTGCTGAGATTCCTCTTTGCACAATTAGAAATGTAATTACTAAAACTATGACAAATGATACTACAGGATACCATGATGAAACATATGACTCAAAATCAAATCCGTCACCCATAACCATTAAAACAAAAAATGAAAGAATCCAACCTAAGATAACCAAATAATAACTAAGTATTACAAACGTTACAGTTACTGTAACTATGCCAAACCACTTGAATTTTGTTCGGATTTTGGCAAAACACTCGATGACTGAATTTTTGTAATACCTTCCTACTGCAAATTCTAAAATCATAAACATTGCTCCAAAACATACTGTAATTATCACATAAGGCACCAAAAATGCACCCCCTCCATTTTCCCCAGTAATATATGGAAATCTCCAAATGTTTCCGATTCCTACTGCCGAACCAATACATGCAAGACAAAAACCCACTTGCGAGTTCCATGATTCTCTTTTTAGCATCTATTTGTTAACTGATAAAATACTCTTTTAATCTTGATTGTATGTCAAATTATCAAATCTGATAATCATAATGCTGCTTTAATTGAATTATGTAAATGTGGCACAATATGTCTCAAGAAGTTGAATCAGTATATGATCACTGTATTGCAGATCTTAATGCATTGCAAGCAAATGTTGATCCTACCTTATTGATACGCGTCATGCATCTGGAAAGAAGACTTCCTGATGAATCTCCTCTAACTGAGATTGAAATTACCTACAAACAAGGTGTAGATAAAAAACAAAAAGAAGATCAGATGAGAGGTCGTGGATTTCAAACCAGCCATCACAATGATGACTTGTTTGTAGTTGGTAGAATGAACATAGACAAAATTTGCCGAATTGCAGCAGACTCTGATATTGAAATGATCCATGGTCAGGCAAACCCTTGCTCATACTAGGCAATTATTTTTTTTAATTTTTTTAAAATCAAATCTTATAGTATCTCTTTCTTCTTAATAATCCGATAACGATTACTGCTCCACTAATGACATACCCTACAATTGAAACTATGATTAATGCGGCAGCTGCTTCGGACTGTATAGCATTGAAGAGATCTGGATTGTAATCTCCTGCTACTTGATTTGAATTGTACAAATTATCGTTAATGTCCTTGTCATCAATCATGATTACTGGAATCAGAATCATCATGGTAATCATGTATATTGAAAACATTCCAGTAATTACAAACACAAGTGGGTGTTTGAGAAATCCCAGATTCATGAGGTATTTGGATACATCCTCTAATTTTAACTTCAATTTGTTAGAATTTTCTTACATAATTTTTCAACCAATATATTCCCGAACTAATACAATTTCTTGATGCTGAGTCCAAAAGAACAGGCAATTTCACACATATCTAGTGCAATTAGTGTATTTTCTGTAAAAAATGAACTTGGAACTGCTCCAAAAAATGTATCAATGTATGACTTTATTCTGAAAACCATCCCAGATGATGTCAAAAGTCAAATCAATGTAGAATTAATTGATGAAATCTTTGCATACATTTCATCCAGTCATCTAAAATACGAATAATTAATCTCTGTATTCTATATTAGAACTTTCTATGATGTATGATTAGTGCATATGCACAAATCATGTTTGCCACAATATACAGTGATGTTGTTGGGTGAAGCTCTGTATACTCACCAAATCCTAAATCATAATAAAACCACACATCGCCTATGGTAAATGCTAACATTCCCATTATCAACATCAGCCATATCTGTCCGTATCTGCTTGTTCTAAATGTAAAAAACCCTAAAGAAATTATTGCCAAATTAAATAT
>CAYFOW010000048.1:0-7305 GCA_964344885.1 uncultured Candidatus Nitrosopelagicus sp.
ACTGCTGAACCAACAGGAAGGCTGACCTCAGCTGTTGTGTGGTCTGCAAAGGACTGTGGGGCAATGCCTGTCAGTCCAATTCCGATCGTAAGTATGATCAACAGTGTGCTCTTTACATTCATAGTGAATGCCTTAACCATGGTACACCGAACAAAGATTCTCATTTAAGGGGACAGATGATTCTATGTAGATATTCTAGAATATGAGAATATAGAATTAGAATAAAAGAATAAAATCTTCAATATGGTTATTAGCTCAAACTAATGTTTCTAATTATGTTTGATTGCTATGTCAGACATCAAAAACGTTAGTGGTATTATCGCTATTACAAGAAGTACGGAAGTAGCGCTATTGGCATTCACAGATGCCACTAACGATTTATTTTACAAAGGACAAAATTATTGAGATCAGTTTGTAACTGATTGGCGGTTAACAGACTCTTCACGAAGTTTTCGTTTGAATTTGGAGCTACGCGGAGTCATCCTAAGCTTATATCCACAGCATGGACACCAAAGCCCTTCCCATTGAATGAATATTGAGCACATCTGACATCTCTTTTGTCCATTAGCATATCGTGAAAAACCAACAGATTTTTTTTCTGCCTTGTAATTGTGACAGATACCCTTGCACCCCATTATGTAATTATCAAATCCATATAAGATAACTATTGCGTAATATTGATCAGAGTACTGAGGCGATCATCGTATTGTGAAATTTTTCTAATTAATAGGAATTTTTAATTTTTTCAAAATTGATAAACAGAAATGCGATCATCGTTTGCACAAGATTATAAATCAGTGTTTCATTGTAATAACATTCAATTGGTTTGTAATTCAAAATAGTTGAATCAGAAGTTAGAGGTATGTGGGGAGAAACCTTTGACTTCAGTTATTTGTTGAGAGTTTTTTTACGTGAATTTTTTTGTAAGAGTTTTTTTGGTTTTGATGGTGTTTCAGATTTCTTTACAAACTGCTCATAAACTACTTGTGTACCAAAATCCCTAAAGTTTTCAATTTCATTGAAGTGATTGCAAAAGTTGGCAGTGACAAACCGTAAGAATTTTTCTTGTGACTTTACATTGAGTTTTTTACATATATCATCAATTACTTTCATTTCATTTTTTGTAAATTTGAGGCAGATAGTACTCATTACATATAATTTGAAAATTCCATTAAATTAAAAAATAGTAGATGAATCTCGAAGATGAAATTCAGAACGGTCTCCAAGTAGTTCATCATTAAAACAGAGGTTTTTAATTAAAGAATTTCATAGTTTTTTCGTTGATTGGCTAGATTGGGAAATATATTGAATACCCAACGATCACCGTCAAAAAGTCAGGGCACTGCACTACGGTTTGGCTTTGTTCTGTCTGTTTGACGGGGTTGCTGGATGCCAATTGACATTTTAAAATCAGATTATGCAATCAGATATACTTGAAAATTGTCTTTTTTCCATTTCGAATTACATCAGATACTAGTGCAAAATTGTACAATGGATAGGACTTTTTGTATTGTTTCATGTAGCTCCATGCAACATCGTGAAAAGAGAATTTTGTTCTAATTCCATCAACTGTGATTTGATTTCCGTTAACATCATAGACTAAAACAGAGTAGTTTTTTGGTTTGATAGAATGTTTTGCCCTCAATATCCATGGAATAAACCACGGAAGTGCAAATACTACGACTGAGCCTACAACAATGGATTTTGCCATATATAGTAAAGAAGACCAGATTATTTCTAGAATTGATTCGCCAAACAACTCAAGCCTCATACGAAGAATTCTCTAGCTTTGATTTGTATTTTTGCCACAATGCGCCAAGAATTACTGCCACAGTAATCCAGAATGTAGTTATTGCAATTGCAGACATTAATCTGAATCCATTTACAAGATCCATTGGGGCAGTAATTTGATCAGGGTTTTCAGGCATTACAAAAAATACTACAGAGATAAAAATTGCATATCCTACAAATGCCAAGAATTTTTTTGATTGTAATCTTTTGAAAATCTGATAGAAGCCTACTGCACCAAATCCAGAAATTGCAATAAATGATAGATAAAGAATTGATCTGAGCACTACAGTGTCTGCATCACCAACTGTAGGAGGGTTTGATGGATATTTCAGAAATGGAATAAGAAATATCGTAGTCCACATTATTCCTGCAAGTACAAGTGATTTTTTTACATTGTTTCCTTCAGGTAAAACTTTACGAGATAAAACAAAAATGATTCCAAATAAAGAGCCTAAAGCAGTTCCATAAATTGCACCTGCAAGAAACTGTCCACCCTTTTGCCATCCACGATAAGAATAGTATTCTACCCAAAACTCTGGGGTGTCTTCTTCTTCACCTGATGCAAACAAATTTTGGTTTTCAATTCCTATTGCCTCATCAAGATATGGTTCAACAATTGCAAGATTAGTTGTTGCCTGGACGATTCCTGCAAAACATCCAGATATCAAAACAATTGCAACAAACAGACCAGTTTTCAATGAATCACCTAATGGCAGGGAAATCCTGCAGCATGTCGCATATCATGAAACAATTCATGCATGTATAGTTCTTCAAATGCATGTTCTCCCATAACAATGCTAAAAATATGTCCTTGATCAAATCCAACTACAAATAGTCCTACTGAAAAAATTATTGCCAAAGAGATTATTGCAATTACAGGTTTTTGGAAAGTAGAGATTGCATGCTGTGATTGAGACATATACTGCAAGACTATTTTTAGTATATAATATGTTGGATAGTTTATCCAACTATAACAGATTTTTTAAACATCAAATCAAATATGAACATAGATGTCTGCATTATTTGAAATTCTTTCAGATTTGGTTAAAATCAGGGACATTTTATTTGTGGTAAAATCAAGTGCGGCCACAAGTGAGATTCGAAGCAACTCATTGAGTATTCATCAAAGAGAGAAATGGATTACAATAGGAGAAAATGATGGGCCATGTCATATGCATGTCAACTCAGAATCAATCAAAAAAGCAGAATTTATCACAAAGAAATTACCAGAAAGAACAAGTTACAGTATTCAGTTTTTTGATTCAGAAAATGAGAGGGTTTTAGCTGGATTTTTCACAAAGATGTATGATAATGATAAAAATCTTGATCAAATGCGAATGAAATTGTACGAAGAGTTATTGCAAAAGTATGGCAAAATTATTGAGTTTTAGAGCTAGTATTCGTGGATTTTACCACATTTTAGGCATATAATGACGGATTGATTTCCTATTCCACAACTACAATTTCCACAACCATCACAAGCAGATTTTGCTAGATTTTGAGGAGTTATTCCAGGCAATAATTGAACTTGCTTTTCAGATATCATAAAGGGCATTAGGCTTGCCTAATATTTATTGGACTTGAAGGCTCTATTATTTTAGAATAAAAAAAGAGAATGAGGAATAGTCTATTTTCATAAGCAAGTGTTATTCTAATTGAATAATGGAAAATTTGATTATCAGATCAGCTAAGACAGAAGACATTGATAAAATTATCACATTACTAATTGAGCTTGGAAGACCAAAACCCGATATGGATGATAAGAAGAGATTTCCAGAATTAATTCAATCGTATTTGGATGATTCTGATAAAGAAATTCTAATTGTGAGAAATTCCTCAGATGTAATTGGTATGATAAGTATAATCTATCTTACAAGACTGAATCAAAAACAACAAGAGATGTATATTCCAGAATTAATTATACAAAAAGAATTTCGTAATACAGGAATTGGAAAGAAATTGATTAATGCTGTAATTGAATTAGCAAAAAAGAAAAATTGCCATAGAATTAGATTAGAGTCAGGTAATCAGAGAACTGAATCACACATGTTTTATGAGAAAAATGATTTTGAACAATCTGCATTATCATTTGATTTAAAAATAAAATCAGGGTAAGAACAGAGAATATTTTAGTTATGTACAGCAAAAATCATTAAGAATGATTTTAGCATCTGCTAAACTCTTTTCAAAAAGTGTTGCCTGAAAATCATTAATGACTATAGTATGCCAACAACAATTTACCAGAAAGTGCATACGTAATCAAACGAATTGTTATCGAGTAAGATATGATTGCAGGCAACACAATGATCATATGAAAATGAACTTTGGGTCAAACGCGAATATTTCTGCAAACTTTTTGACATGTAATGAGAAACAGAGTTTGCATACATATGATCAATTCAAGTATTTGAAATTTTTATTTAAACAAACAGAATATTTCAAATGTTTAATCTAAAATTTTAGAATGTATTTGTACAATACAGATTCATAGAATAAAACAATGAAACATGAATCTAAAATCATCAAACCATTAATTTGTTAAAAGTTAGATTGGATGTCATGAGCCAAGAAGAAAAACAATGGGCACTTGTAACAACACTAAGAGATGATGTAAATGCAGCAATCTCACAAGATGCATTACCACAGATTCAATCAGTGTGTAATGAATGGCAAATGCAGGGAAAGTTTCTGTGGTCAGGGCCATTTGATGACAACAAGACATCGCTTACAATCATTTCTGCCACTCAGCAAGATGCACAGAAGTTCTTAGACAAGTACATACAGGCAAGCAATGAAGTCCTGAATTCTTACATGTACCAGTGGGATTCATTACCAATGCTTGGATTATTTGAAAAGCCAGTATTAGTCACACAATCAGGTGGAAGCGGACCACATACACATTAACCTGATTTTTCAATTTTTATTTTATTTTCATAATGCTTGTACCTTATTCTATGCCAATAAAATCAAGGAAATGTTAATGTAATTTGTAGACAAGGTAATATCATGGCAGCAAAGATCTCAAAAAAAATGGCACAAATGCTCAATGAGCAAGTCGAGCTAGAAGATTTTGCAAGAAGTAACTACGCAGCGATTGGATCCTGGTGCAACACACAAGGATATGAGGGAACAGCAAAATTCTTTTTTACACATGCAAGTGAAGAAGAAACTCATATGTTCAAAGTCATTGACTATATCAACAAGGCAGGAAGTCATGGACAAATTCCTCAAACAAAAAAACCAAAGGCCACATACGGTTCATACAAGTCAGTTTTTGAGCTAGCGCTTGGATATGAACAAAAAGTAACTGCACATGTAAACAAGCTTGTAAGCTTGGCGCAAAAGGAAAATGATCACCTCACATTTAGCTTTTTGCAGTTTTTTGTTGACGAGCAATTAGAAGAGGAGAATCTTTTTGAGAAGATACTACAAAAGATTAAACTTGCAGGAACCGATGGTAGAGGAATATTTTTTGTCGACAAAATGCTTTCTGAAACTAAATAACTAAAACAATTTTTTTAATTCAAACAACTGGATGGTTTATCCAACACTTAACTATTTGACCGTAACAAAATAGTCTATGAAGGCAATTTCTGTTTTGGAGAAGGTCTCAAGAAGATATGCACCTAGTAGGGTGTTATCATTTGATGCAGTGCATGTATTAATTACATTACAAACAATCAAAAAAAATTCAAAGACTAGTAGAGCAGAGCTTGGTAAAATTTTAGATTTGGGGGAGGGGTCAATTAAGACACTAGTCAAGCATTTGAAGATGAACGATTTGATTCAGACAAGTAATGCAGGAATGAAAATGTCAGAGAATGGTGAAAAATTGCTTTTACAGATTTCAAATGTAATAACTGATGGAATACAGATTCCAAAATGTCCAATAGTTGTTGGCAGATATAATTATGCAGTGCTTGCAAGAGGAATGTCTTCTACAGTTGGCTCAGGAATTGAGCAAAGAGATGAGGCAATTAGGGCAGGTGCAAGTGGTGCTACAACTCTGCTATACAAAGATGGAAAGTTTTTGATGCCAGGAAATGAATCAAAACAAGTGCAAAATATTTCAGAGATTAGAGATGTGATAATTAAGAATCTAATGCCAGAAGATGAAGATGTGATAATTATTGGAAGTGCAAAAAAACAGAATGTCTCAGAGATGGCAGCAAAAAAAGCAGCATTGTCATTAATTGCCTAATTAATTTAGAATAATTGGGTCTCAGAAAATAGGGGAGTATCTTTCTGGACCTCAATTATCGACTATTGTCATTATGTGATTTTGAGAAATGTTAAACTCAACAAATGTGGTAAAAAATTGTCTAATTGGTGCAAATTTTTTTCTTTAAACAAGAAAAATTCATGAAAAATTTCAAAATTATCTATTTTCTGTTTTGATGACGTGGTTAAATACAAATTTCGAAATAGGTTTTCATGTTTGAATTCATAGAGAAGATAATTGATTTCTTTTCAGACTTTCTATAGGCTTTAGTACAATTTTACAGAATACGTAATTGTTTTTTTTTTTGATTATCAACAATAGGCTTTAGTACGATCATCAAAGATGCAGAAATGTTTGTCCGAATTTGAAGAATTTTCCATAGATAGTGATGATCTAGATGAAGTTGCAGCAATAATAGATCAAAGGGTAAAAGAGATTGAATCAAGAAATGGAAAAATTGAGGATATTGAGACTAATTCATCTACAACATACAAGGTAAGAATAGTTTGGTCAAAGAGCAGCTAGTATTTTTTTAGAAATTAAAAAGGCGCCACCCACAAACGTAAAGCCTCTCAGAGATTTCCTCTATTTGTCTGCACCATTGTACTAGACTTTCAATTGTGCTTTACAGGGTAGCGCTAAGTAATGCTTTCGAGATGACATCCTTAGGCATTAATTATAATATACAAAAATACTACTTAACCATTCATATTATTTCTTACAAAATAATACAAAATTTTGAGAAAAAATTTTTGTCAATGAAATAATTATGGATGATAACTTACAAGCGAATTTGAAATTATTTCAAAGATTATAACATAATATTCCGTATTATCAAATCTATGTGAAAGAAACTGCCAAAACTAAACAACTGTTTTGAGTTAGCATAAAAAATTCAAATAACATGTATGCATAACATTTTCACGTTATAATGGCATGCAGAGAAATTCACATGCAATTTAAGGCACAAAAACAATATGCTACATCAAGATATGGGACAGGGCAAAAAAGATGTCAAATGTGCGAGGTGTTCATTATGTGGGATGGTCTAAGGTGTCCTTGCTGTGGATACAGACTAAGATGTCATCCAAGAAATAGCAAAAACAAGAGAAAGATTGTAGAGCTATACGGCAAATGATTAATGAATAAAATGAAGGCAAAAAAATGACTATGGTCTTTTCCAGCAACAACAGATCTCCCATTTACAGTTTGGGCAGTTGTAAGGAGATGGAGAATTTTTGCACTCAGAAGGTATACATCCACACTTTGAGCATCGTGTTTCCATATAGTAT
>CAYFOW010000049.1:0-6675 GCA_964344885.1 uncultured Candidatus Nitrosopelagicus sp.
TCTCCGGGAAACCCTAAGAGTCCTCCGCTCTACCTGGCTGAGCCATAGACCCACAATTTTAGCAGACGCTAGAGAGGTAATTTAAAGTTGAATAAAATGGAAAGAACTAGTTCGTTATCTCAGATTCTCTTTCAAGATATTTATCGATAATCTGAGTCAATGCTGTGGAAACTGGAACGTCGTTCATTTTTTTCTTTTCGGATATAAGTTTCTGATATGCCTCTAGAGTAATGTATACTGGGATTGAGCCATTACCTTCAAGTAATCCCCTTACATTGTAAAGAGAACTTTCCATACCTTTTTCAGCAGTTTTAGCGAATTTAATTTTGTCAACAATTCCACCTATTGGACCCATTGGCATCTCGTAGTCAACAGTTAATGTCACACGAGTTGAATTTTCGCCTAGTGATTTGAATTCATTTGTGATTTGCCATCTCTTGAATTTTCCTTCAATCTGTTTTGCAGAAATTTTTTCATTTCTGATAAACTCTACTGTTTCACAATCCCAAGAGAGACGTTTGCCATCAAAGTCACCTATAACACGAAATGTTGTTCCAACACCCATTCCTTCTTTAACATCCATTGGTATGATAGTCATTCCAACACGTTCGTTATTTTTCATTTGATCAGAAACATGTTCTGGTCTTGAGAAATACGTAAAGACGGTTTCTACAGGTGCCTTTATGTCGATTGATTTGCTTACTACAGTCAACATTTGATCAACTCGGAATTCTAGATTTAAAGCTTTTGTCTAATGTCATGAAAAAAATCTGTTATAATATATTGATCAAATCTACGTCTAAAACAGAATGAACAAAAGTTTGATTGGTATTGCTACAATAATTTTGATCTTACAGATGGGTATAATTTCAGATGTTTATGCACATCCGCTGTTTAATTCTCAAGGTGAGATAATTGGAGATTATAGGGTATCAATTGCAACTGATCCTGAAATTCCAGGGACTGGTCAAGAGTTTAAGATAATGCTTAAAGTGGATCATCGAGAGACATATGAAGAAGTAAATCAGTTCAAAGTAGGAATTCGAATATTTTTTGATGGGAAACAAATTGATGCAATTCCACCAAAATTATACAAAAGTGGGCATACTGAATTTAATTATATTTTAGATGTGCCTGGAAATCACATCATGAGGGTAGATATGTACGATATAAGAGAAGATGGACAGCCAGTAATTTACACATTTAACTTTGGTTCACAAGATCCGTTTGGAATAATCTTTTCTACAGTAATTACTTTAGGCTCAATAGGATTAGCAGGACTAGTTGGATTTACATACATTCCACGAATTATTAGATCCAGACTTAAGCGTGATTCTTAAGTGGATTTTTTTTTAATCTGAATGCAAATAGAGTTGTCATCAAGACCATTGCAAATAGCCATATTCCTATCCCCAGATGAATTGAAACAAGTAGCGCATGCAATTTTAAGTCGATAACTAGTGCACCAAGAGTAATTTGTGTGACTACTAAGACTCCTGCCAAAGTACCAGTTACACGGATTTTCCAATGCGAGCCTTTAGATGTCCAGGAACCTACGGCAGTTGCAATAATTAAGACACCAGCAGTTGCAGCAACTAGCCTATGAATCCATTCTATTAGATACTCTTCTCCAGGATAAATTCCGTCAGGACACATCGGCCACTCAGGGCAAGTTAATCCAAGTCCAGCTGATGATACATAGCCACCAAGAAACATCAAAGAGTATAGAATTACTAAAGATGCAAGTGCAATGTACTTTAAGATCAAACTACTCTACAATGAATTTAGCAGCCATTCCTTGAACTCCATGTCCAGGAACAGTACAAACGTAATAGTATGTGCCAGGTGCGCCAGCTGTAAATGTGACTGTACCGGATTCACCAGCTTTTAGTGGGTTGCTTGCAGAAGCAATTTCAGAGCCCCACAAGACATTTCCAAAGTCTTCAGCACTTTTAGTTATACCAAATGAATGGAATGATTTTCCAGCATTAGTTGCTGTAAATGTAACGGTGTCACCAGATTTTACTGTAAATTCAGGGTTATGACCTTTTTCACCAGGCAATGCATTAAATGCTAGAGTTCTAAAGTCAGAGGATTCTACAAAGTCAACTGAGAATTCGTGACTTACACCAGTTGGTGCTGCTGCAGCTGCTGGTCCAGAACTCTCACCTACAATGATGCTACCAACCATACCCATCTCACGATGTCCAGGTACAGTACAAATGTAATAGTATGTGCCTGCCTCACCAGGGATGAATTCAGATGTACCGGATTCACCAGCTTTTAGTGGGTTGCTTGCAGAAGCAATTTCAGAGCCAGGGAAAATACCGCCAAAGCCTTCTTCATCTGCAGTTACACCAAATGAGTGAAATGATACGCCATCATTGACTACATTAAAAATAATCTTATCACCAACGCTTGCATGAATTTCAGGGTTGCTGTTAGGTTCTCCCGGTAATGCATTAAATACTAGAGTTCTAAAGTCAGGGGACTCGATAAAGGATAATGAGACAGGAATTTCTTTTCCAGATGCCTCTACTACAGTCGTTTCAGCACTACTCATTTTTGCAAGTGCTGCAGGTGATGGTGATGAAATCCAATAATCCCAATTTGCAAAGAAGATAATACCGCCAACAATACAGATACCCAACATAATTGCCATCATTCGTGCAGTACGTGATGATGAAGTTCGGTAAATTGTATCTTGGCTCATTTCATATACTCCTAATGTGATGGATTTTTTGCCTCATATGGATAATAGTACTTTCCACCAAGTCCCCATGGATCGTCCATATTAGCTGGCTTTCCTTTAGCCGAACTGTAAACAAAGTTAACTAAGAATATAACCATTCCAACACCAATAATCATCGCACCAGTACTTGATATTTGACTACCAAGAACCCACTCTGGAATGTTTGGATAGTCATAGATACGTCTTGGCATACCATATAGTCCTTGAACGTGTTGTGTAAAGAATGTCAATATAGCGCCTACAAAAGTTAATGCAAAGTGAACTTTACCTGCTGCCTCACTATACATTCTACCAGTAATGTATGGGAACATGTAATAGATGAAACCAATTGTACCAAATGCAATTGTTCCAAATACAAACAAGTGGAAGTGTCCAACTACCCAGTACGAGTCATGTGTAATAAAGTCCAAAGGCATTGCAGAGTTAACTACACCGCCTGCACCTGCTGAGAAGAATAATGCAATTGCACCCATTGCCCACATCATTGGTGTTGCAAACTTGATTCTTGCATTCCACATTGTTGCAATAAAGTTAAAGACGTGCATTGCTGAACCCGGAACTGCTGCTAAAGTACCTACCATGAATACCGTCTTTTCTGTAAATGACATTCCTGTTGCATACATGTGATGAGCCCATGATGAAACTGATACAATACTAAGTATGATAAATGCTGCAATACCTGATGATTGACTGAAAATTGGTCGTCTTGAGAAACGAGGTACAATTTCATAAAGCATTCCAATTGCGGGAATGACTAGAACATATACTTCAGGATGGAATGTAAACCAAAATAGGTGCTGATATGCAATTGGGTCACCACCCATTGCTGGATCAAAGAAACCAGATGCGCCAAGTCTGTCAGTCAATAACATCAAAAGACCTGCTGCAAATGTTGGAAGTACAACTAGGGCAATACACGAAGACGATAAAAATGACCAAGCCAGTAATGGTACCTTACCTATTGACATGTCGGGGTGTTTACATTTGAGAATCGTAATAATGAAGTTGATAGAACCAAGAATTGAGGATACACCTAACAGTTTTAGTCCAAATATCCACATGTCTGCTGCTGGTGCTGGTGCACTAATGACTGAATATGGTGGTGTTGCATACCAAGAAAAGTCAGCAAAGCCCAACCATACAAGTACTGCACCTGGAGGAATCATCCAGAAAGCAAGTGCGTTTAATTTTGGATATGCCATATCTTTGTAACGCACCATAATTGGTACAAGATAGTTGCCTACTGCAGATGCAGAAGGTAACAGGAATAAGAAAATTAACGTAGTTCCGTGAACGGTGAACATTCTGTTAAATGTCATGGCATCTGCGATGAATTGGGTTCCAGGCAGGAATAATTCTGCTCTAATTGCTAAAGCAAGTGCACCACCCATAAAGAGAAATGCAATTGATGAAATCATGTATAGTAAACCGACATCAGTGTGATGTGTAGAGAACATTATTTGCCAAATTGGGCGTGGTTTTTGTAATTCTAGAACCATTTCAAAACTCCGTTATCATCAAAATTTTTTGTAGATATTAAAAATGTTGAGTTCATTATGCATCCTCCACGATTAATGTTGCGCGCATGTTATAATGAATTAGACCACAATACTCACGACATTGCATCTCAAATTCACCAGCATCAGTGGGGGAGAACCATACGGTATTTACTCGTCCTGGTACTGCATCCATTAATACCAAGTATTCTGGAATATTAAACGAGTGGTTGACATCAATAGATTCTATTTCAAATTTATACGCGTGATCCTTTTTTAGATGTAATTCACCTATTTCTTTGGTTCCGTCTTCATGCTCAAATGTCCAGTACCATTGTGCTGCAGTCACTTTAATTATTTCAGCATCAGCTGGTGCATGATCAATATTTTTTTCTACAATCCATGCCTCTGAACCCACATAACAAATTAATGAAATTACTACTGCAAGATAGATCCATTCTGGCCAATTAGAGTGTCCGCCCAAATCTTACCACTCTCCTTTTTCTTCCCATGGGGTTGGTTTTGCCTTTGGGTTTGATTCTCTAAATCTAAAGATTTGCCAAATCAAAGTACCAGATACAACTGAACCTACAACCATGGCTATCGTCATCATTCTGAAAAACAGATTCCAGATTTCAGCACGTCTATCCATGTACTCACCGGGGGAGTCACCACCAGCTGCAAATGCTAGATCTACAGCAGGAAGTATAAACAAAATTGCCATTACAAGTGTTAATCCAAATATTGCTCTCATTACCGGTTGTTAAGATTTTTTGAGATTGTCTATTTAAGGGTTCGGAAGATTTGCATTAAAAGCTGTGATGATATCGATCAGGGTTCATTGAGTTTATTGCAGTTATGTAAAATTTTGAATCATGTCCTTTGATTATTGTAAGAGATGCATTGGCAATTATTAACTCAAACAAAGATTTTGCATTTAGTTTCAAAATTGTTGAAATCATTGCTTTGATTGGATCCATATGAGTAACTAAGACTACGTTTTCACCCTTGTGTTTTTTTGAGACAAAATCAACTATATCTAAAACACGTTTTTGAACTTGAGAAAATGTCTCAACTCTGTTTTCAGAAATTTCAGGACTGTTTTCATAGAATTTTAAAAAAACATTACCGTATTTTGTAAATAGATCGTCATAAGGCATCTTAGTGAATTTGCCCATTTCAAGTTCAATTAGACGTTTGTCAATTGAATAATCAACAGAATTATGTTTTGCCACAATTTGAGCAGTGTGTTTTGCCCTCTCAATTGGACTAGAATAGATATGGGAGATATTGAAATTTTGAAGAAATTTTCCAATATTTTCTGCCTGTGTAATGCCTGTTTCAGTTAATTGGATTCCAGATGAACGTCCAGCCAAAATTCTTTGAGTATTGTTTTCTGCTTGTCCGTGTCGCAAGAAAATGATCATTTCAAAAATCATTAATTTTTCAAATAGAGATAATAATAACATTAGTAGGGAAAATTACATGAATATAGGAATTATTGGAGGTACTGGAGGTATGGGTAAAGGATTTGCCCTAAGATGGTGTTTGAATCATAATGTAATGATTGGTTCACGTAATGCTACCAGAGCACAAGAATCAGCTAAGGAGTATGAGAGTGAAGCTAAAGAATTTCACGGTAAAATTTCTGGAACAATTTCAGGGGATGATAATTTGAGTATTGCAAAACAAAGTGATGTTTTAATTTTATCAATAGGATATGAGAATATTGAGAGTACGTGTTCACAAATTCTTTCTGAGATTAAAGATAGTTGTGTAGTAGTATCTCCAATTGTTCCAATGGAAAAGACTGATGTTGGTTTTGAGTTTGTTCCGATAAGAGACAACAAGCCGTTTTCCCATCAATTAGTTGAAAAATTCATGAAAGACAAGTCAAAGTTAGTTTCTGCATTTCATGTCATATCTGAGAAAAAACTTATCAATCCAAAGATTGTTTTAGATTATGATATTTTTGTTTGTGGGGACAGTAAAGAGTCAGTCCAAGTCATAAATGACTTGATTTCAGAAATTCAGGGGCTAAGATCAATTTATCTTGGTTCTGGAGCATTAGCTTACATGGCAGAAATGTCTACACCGTTATTGCTAAATGCAATGATCAGAAATAAGATGAAGAATCCTGGAATCAAATTAGTTTAAAACTTACCATTACAAAATTTCTTTATGAATCAAGATCCTAGAAAGGGTAAGAATTGGTTTACTGTAATGGGGATTTTATTTGTAATTACAGGAGGAGTTGTGTTTGGTAAAGATCTGTTTATTTGGGGTCCAGATTTTTTGTGGCAATTTTTATGGAATTCAGAATTTAATGCTACTAAAGTAATGACGGCTACAATTATCTTTGGATTGATATGGATTGGGATTGGATTAAAGAAAAAAAATGTCAACGTTAGATGAACTATTAGTTGA
>CAYFOW010000050.1:0-6566 GCA_964344885.1 uncultured Candidatus Nitrosopelagicus sp.
TTTGCACTCAGAAGGTATACATCCACACTTTGAGCATCGTGTTTCCATATAGTATGTTACGTCAATAAAATACAAAAGGATTTTTTCTAAAACCTAAAAGTATCAGAAATTATCAACAATTTTTTGTAAAAAATTCAAATTTTCAAGAGTCAATACTGTTTTCAATGAGAATGACTAAACTAAGACATGTCTGGCTTTGATGAGCTATTCAAGGAAATAGATGACATGAAAAAGGAGTATATTGCAATTCATGCCAGTCTTGATTCAATGTCATCAATTGACATTACAGATGAGATTACAAAGTGGCAGAAAAAATGCTTAGAATTAGAGCAGAGAGAAAATCAGAGACCAAGAAGACCAGATGCAGTGCCAGAGACAATTGAAAGAGGACTATACATGGAAATGCTCATGATTGCAAACAAGTTTACTAAGGAACTTTTAATCAAATTGGCAAAGATTCAGGTAGGAGACATGAAAGAACAGGTAGAAGGAAAACAGGATCAAAAGGCAATTGTTGCTGAGCTTGATTTAGAATAAAAAAGAAAGATTATGATATAATCATTCAGATCTCAATACATCAAGTCTATTTTCTAAAGAAATTGCAAGATCCCTTTTTTGCTGTATAGATAATTTTGCGATCTGTTTTTTGAAATTATCAATTACTTGTGGTTCTGTTTGATTCATGTGTGATGAGGTCTAATTGTGTGAATTTAGCACCAGATGTAAAAAATAATTTCTAAATCATTCATGTCAGTTGACAAACTGCGATCAGGCTTTGAGTAGATCATATTTTTTAGTTATGTGTGACTATAGATCTCATGTACTCTAATTGTGAGAATTGTGGGAGATTAATTTCAAAACCAGAAGTAAGATATTGCTCAGACGATTGTGAGGAAAAATCAAGATAATTGGATAAATAATCCAATTTTTTTCAATTTTTAACAGATGTAATCAAGCCCGATTTAGTTAGTAATGCTTTAATGCCGGTGTCGCGGTTTTTATCGAATGGGAAAGCGCAAAGTTCTCAACGAATCAGCACTCAAAGACATGCAACTGCCTCAAGAAGGCGAATTGTTTGGCAGAGTCATTAAATTGATGGGTGGTGAAAACGTTTTGGTAAAATGTACTGATGAGGTAACAAGGCGTGGCAGAATTCGTGGTAAGTTAAAGCGAAGAGTATGGATTCGTGATAATGACGTAGTAATTATTGCACCTTGGGAATTTGGAGATGACGAGCGTGGAGATATTTTGTGGCGATACACTATCCCTCAAGTTGAATGGCTCAAAGATAACAAGCACATTCCAATTGACTTTTAGCAAATAGATGATTTTTAACATAACTAGTGCAAAACACTAAATGCTCATTTAGATGGTTTGCACACAATGAAAAGGCTGCAATATCTTGTCTACGTTGTTGCCTTGACTGTGGGTATATCCTATGGAATGCATGGGCCGGTTTTGCCAATTTTTGCAAAAGAAGTAGTTGGAGCATCTTATGCAGAGTTAGGACTGATAGGATTTGCTAATTTTATCCCATACATGTTCATCCCGGTATTTGTAGGAGTATTACTAAATCGATTCAATAACGGATATCTTTTGGCAGTAGGCATTGCAATTAATTCAGTCTCAATTTACCTCTTATCTACAGCACAAACAATTCCAGAGATAATTGTCTTTAGGGTGTTGACTGGAATAGCACATGCATTTTTCTGGCCACCTAGTGAATCAATTATTTCATCAACTAGTAAGGGAATTTCAAGGGTTACTAACATTGCAATGTTTACAGGATTTTTTGTTTCAGGATTTATGATTGGTCCATTAATTGGAAGTCATTTGTTAGAAGATGCAGATGTTACATTTAGGATGTTATTTCAGATTGCATCATTTGTTATTGCCACAGGCGTAATGGCATCACTTCTTATTGCAAGAGGTCATGTAAGGAGTCATCAGGAAAAATTCAGCTTTAGTTCAATTAAACTGATGAAAAAATTTCCATCAGTAATTATGATCATGTTGTACTGCAACATGGTCTTTGGTACTGTACTGATAATTTATCCTGCATTTCTTAGTGATAATTCATTTACTGGATCACAAGTTGAGTTGATATTTTTTGTATTTGGAATTTCAAGGGTTGCATCATTAGTTTTTGTCAGAAAGTTATCAAAAAAGACAAGTGTGGTTTTGGCAACATCTGTAATCTCAATTGCACTAGGTTTGTTTGTCTCATTTATTGCACAAGGAATGATTGAGCATATGATTGCTCTATCATTGATGGGTTACGGGTTTAGCATGTTTTTCCCATTGACATTTGAGATAGTACTAAGTAAGACAAAAGAATCAGCCAGGGGCACTATAATTGGATCCTATGAAGCAATTTTTGGAATAGGTTGGGTCATTGGACCAATCATTACAGGATTTATCTCACAGTATTATGGAAATGCAACGCCTTATGTGGTATTTGCAGTAATGGGAGTAATTGTATTTGGAATTGTATTGATTAGAAGAAGATCACTTGAACCAAAGCAGCACATCTAGAGAAAGGATCAGTTTGGTCTTAAGATAATTTTTCCAACTAGTCCTTTTCCGTCAAGCATCTTTTTGTGTGCAGATACGGCATCGTCAAATGTAAAAACAGAGTCAATTATTACTTTGATCTTTTTTTGAGACATCCAGTAAAGACCTTGTTCTAGTTCTGCACGATTTCCTTGTGTGGAGCCTAAAATTGTCAAGCCCTTAAAGAAGATATGACGTAGATCAGTGTACACATCATAACCAGTTGTAGCACCGGTAGTAACTATGATGCCACCATACTTTGATAAGGTAAGTTCCTTATTCCAGTGAGTTCCTCCAATGTGTTCAAATATTACATCAACTCCTGGAGCAGTTCCATTTTGTTTTGAAATCTCTTTTGTAATTGCACGAACATCTTTGTGCCAGTCATCTTTTCTGTGATCTACGGTATAGTCTGCACCTAGTTCTTTGAGTTTTTCAAGTTTATCAGGACTTGCAGTAGCAATTACTGTACAACCGTAAAGTTTTGCAATCTGAATTCCAAAAATTCCTACACCTGAGCTTCCACCCATAACTAAAACAATCTGACCTGGTCTGATTTGTGCTCTACCAACTAGCATATGCCAAGATGTCAATAAAGTCATTGATGCAGCTGCTGCCTCATCATAGCTTACATTTTCGGGAATTTTTACTACATTATATTCAGGCAAATGTGCGATTTCGCAATAACCTCCCCATAATGGGCCTGTTTGAAATCCCCAAATTCTTCTTTGTCTGCAATCATATTCACGTCCGTCTGTGCATGCAGCACAAACACGACAAGACATGTTTCCGTGTGATACAACTCTATCTCCTACTTTGATATTTTTTACATTTTGACCAACTGCAATGACTTGACCTGCTGCATCAGTTCCAGATATGTGTGGTAAGGGGACAGCCAATGGTTTACCCCTCATTCCCCAAATATCATCATAGTTTAGTGCAGCTGATTTTACACGGAATACTACTTCATCAGGTTTTGGTGTAGGTTCAGGTATGTCACGCAGTTTCAATATTGATTCAAAATCATTGTCAGGTGCATATTTTTCATAGACTAGTGCTTTCATTATACTCACAAATACTTGTTTAAAGAAATAGAATCATTTTTTGGGATTTTTGCAATCTCAAATCCTTCTGGTCTTTTGTTTAAGGGGCGTGTTGCATCAATTCCCATTTTTGCAGTTTTCAGATTTTTTTGATCACTTGAAGGATCAAGTGATGAGCCGCGTACGTTTTTAATTATTACAAGATCCTTATCTGCCTGAAAACGAGTAGCCATTGCATATTCTACTGCTTCAGCATTTGTGGGATCAATATCAGTATCGACTATTGTTACCTGCTTTAAGGAACGGTGTGCATCAAATGTTTTTTTAATTGCATTTTTTGCATCAGATGACTTTTTCTTAGATATTTGAACTACAGCATGAAGCCAATTACAACCACCATTAGTTAATGCAACTTGTTTAGTAAGCGGCATCTGCTTTTTCATAATTCCAGTAATTTTTGATTCAATTGGCATTCCCATCAAAAGTCTGTGCTCTGTAAATCCAGATAATATATCATGGAAAATTGGATTGTTTCTATAGTATAGTTTTTCTAGCTCAAATACAGGTTGCTTTCTGAAGATATCATAAGTTCTAAGCATCTCAACCATAGATTCAGGATGAGTTTTGTTGTGGAGAATCTTGCCTTCCATTACAATTTCAGCATGAGACGGTACAGATAGTCCAGAAAATGGAAGCGTAGTCATTGTAAGTTTGTCATTTAGAATAGAGTTTGCAATGTGCATCTCGTCTTTGCCCCAGTCTGCCTGGTATGCACCAGAGATAGATACTGCAGGATGTACACCAACAATTACTGCAATTTTAAGATCCTCTCCTCTTTGCTTTGCTTTGATAAATGAGCGATGTGTGTGACGTCCTTCAACCATCCGTATAGTAAAATGATTTTTGTCAATTGGCATCATTCTATGAAATGAAGAGTTTTGAGATTTCTTCTCTTCGTTATAAGAGTAGACAACTGATGATGTGATAAATGGTCCAGACTCTTTTTGAAAGTGAGTAGCTACAGGTAATACAGATGCATCGCTAGAATTATTTTCAAAGAATTTTCCCTTTGATATCGTCTTTGGTTTTTTTGCAGATGCAATTGATTTAATCATTTTTTTATGAATGTCTTTTTGATCAGCACCAATTGCAATTGCAAAACGCTTTCTTGTTCCAACAAGATTTGATGCAAGTCGGAATTTACTTTCCCGAATATTTTCAAATAATAATCCAATTGAATTATCAGTCTTTGATGTAATTGATGCTATCTCAAATTTTGTTGAGACTTTCTTTTTAATGACTGCAAGCTCTTTTGATTTTTTTATTTGTGCAATATAGCTGCGCAAGTCACTGCTCATTACCAACTGTCTCCAATACTTTAGATATCAATGTTTTAGTTTCTTGTGGTGATAATTCATTTGGAATAAATGCAGATACAAAATTAATTCCCTTGTTTTGTGCAGAAAGTTGTTGTGATAATAATTTAAGAAAAAGAGATTCGGATTTTGCCGGTATTACTATGGTACTACTTGGAACCTGTCCTGTTCCAATTGACGCAATTGTTGCGCCAATTTTGCAGTCACCCTCAGCAATAGAGACAAAGTTTCCATTATCAAATTTCAACACCTGAATGACAAACGTCCTACTGTCAATTTCAAGCGTCGCTGTCTGATAACAGTTATCCAAAGACAATAAGCTAACCAGAGGTGCTTATGCCTTTATTGCTATCGATTCTGCCTTTTTTGCATCAAATGCAGCTTTTGTATGCTCTCTTGCCTTTTTGATGGTCATTCCCTGAACCTTGCGCAATTCTTCAACAGTTTTTGCTTTTGTCCAACCTTCTTCAACTGCAGTCTTTAGTGTAGTTTCAATAAATTCTGCATTTTCTTCGTCAGAAACTGCTGGAGGTGCACTTGACTCTACAGTAGCCTCTAATTCATGAGAATCTGCCTCAACGCGTGCGCGTAGTTTTGCTTTATATTTCAGATTTCTTGGTTTAGTTCTCAAACGGTAACCACAGCATGGACACCAAAGACCTTCCCATTTGATGAAAATTTCGCAAATTTGACATCTTCTTTGACCAGAAGCATAACGACCTGTTCCTACAGGTTTTTGAGCTTTGTATCTTGTGCATATTCCTTTACATGTCATTTTTGTACTCTATAGTATAGAAATTATATGTATATAAGCATGGATCCATAATTTTTTCTAAAAAAATTGATTTATTTTGTAAATTCTTTATTGATTTATATTATCTAATACAACAATTTCACAAAATTACCTCATTTTATATAGAAAATATCGGTATTTTACGAAATTCGTAAAATTCTAAATTACTCAATATAATTCAATGATCAAAAAATTATCCTGTTTGTGATAATGGTAGGATATTTTGACGATAACCGTCACGCTGAGAGATGTACTTTGCTGAAAGCATATCACGCTTACCGCGCTGGTTAAAGTTTTTAATTTTTAGACTAGTCCATCGCTCATCTACAAATTCTAGATCAAAGTTTGAACAGTATCTCAAGTTAAGAAGTGATGCAATTGAGCGAGCAATTGCCATGTTGCCATTGCCAATTTTTACAATCTTTCTTTTTGCACGAAAGTTTGCAAGTAGTTCAATAATGTGTGTGATTAATCCATCTATAGTAAGGTAAAGAGATTGTTCGATCTCTTTGTTGTAATAAAAAACTGAAACACCAATTCGTGTTCCAGGATCAATGCCTATCACAAGTTCATCGGATTCAATTCTAGAATCTAGCTTTTGCATCATCATTCCATAAATTACAGTAGGGTGCTGCTCTAAAATCTCATCATATAGTATGGGAATTAACGGATCGGTAACTGATTCTGAACGGGTAGTTAAAACAAGATGTCCGCCATATGAAGAGATTTGTTCAGGTAAGATGGAATCATATGATAAATTTAGAGATTTTAGTGCCTGAGAATATCCAAAGTATGGTCTAC
>CAYFOW010000051.1:0-5511 GCA_964344885.1 uncultured Candidatus Nitrosopelagicus sp.
CTTATATTCTTGAGGATTCATACATATGTCTAATTTTATATATTTTTTATTATATTTTGATTCACTAGAATGGCTCTTTTCTTTTTGTATGAACAAACCAATAAAACACCAAATTCTAAATAAATTTAGAGACCATGAAATTAGATGTCTATTCTCATTGTGCACTAGACACAATATCATTACATGATTCGTCATTTGATGTTCCGGGCGGTGCTGCATGTTACTGTTCAATTACTGCAAAAAATATGAAATTTGATGTCAATTTACATACAAAATTCGGCCCTGATTTTCCTACCGAAATTTTTAATGATAATAAAATACATTTGATTGATGCAATAACTCAATCTCCTACAACTAAATTTAAAATTAACATATCTGATTCTGAACGTGAACTCTACTTAGAGCAAAAATGTGATCCCCTGTTTTATCAGGAAACTGATTCTGATGGGTGTATCATCAGTCCAATTTTTGATGAAATATCTGATAATGAATTCCATAAAATCAAACAAAATTCAAATTTCACACTACTTGATCCTCAAGGATTCTTACGTAGAATTGATAATAAGAATCATGTATTTTTAGAAAAAACTTCTCTTGATCTATCTGGCATAAATTGTATTAAGGCAAGTCCTGATGAATTGCATTCTCTGACTGGTATGTCTGGTGATGAAGGAATGAAATTACTCCAGAAACAAGGAATTGAAAACATCATATCTACAAATAAACGTGACATTTCTGTTTTAGTAAAAGATAGAATATATTCAATTCAGTTACCTAAAATTGTATTATCTGATACTACTGGCGTAGGTGATATTTTCTGTGCAGTTTTTTGTTGTACGATGTTAAAAGAAAAGGACTTTTTATGGGCCTTGTGTTTTGCAGGTGGTGCAGCACAATATGCACTTGATTGCAATCAATTAGGATTAGATAAAATACCTCCAAAAGCTGCAGTAGAATCTAACGCATCATATTTTTACAATATGATAAAATTCAAACAGGTTTGATCTAGTAACAATAAACATATAATAAAATAATTTAACTCAAATCACATTAATGAAAAAAGAATTCATAGTAAAAGGAATAGATGCTGCACCTGATGGCACGTATGTTGTTGTATCATTAACTTCTCCAAAAGATGTAGACTCTGGCATGACGCAAAACCCATTCAAAAAACCTATGGGTTTTTCAAACATGAACGATATGATGAAAGACTTGAATAAAATGTTCGGAGGAATGCAAGGCATGATGGGAAATATGACTACCTTAAAACTTTCCATGTTTGAATACAAAGAAACTGGAATTTCTGTTGGCGATAAAGTATTCTTGGAACTATCTAAAATCGAAACATCTGGTGTATAATCCAAGATAGCTGATTTTACAGTTACTTTCTTAAAATATATGAATAATTTTTAAAGCATGTTTTACTCATTTGATTGTGAAAATCGGAATTACTGGTGTATCTCCATCTGAAAACTCTGCAAAATTCATTAAAAATGAACTTGAAGACGTTGGAATTGAATCATTTCACATGTCTGCAAAATCAAAATCTAAAACCCCTGATTGTATTATTATTATGGGTGGAGATAGAGGTGTTAGAAATTATTTTCATACTGAATCAAATGATGTCCCTGTTTTGGGAATCAGTGAGTCTGAATCAAATGGGTTTTTGGCTCAAATTGATCTCAAAGAATTGCCTTCATATGTGAACCGTCTAAAAAACCATGATTTTGATATTGAAGATGTTCCACGTCTGGGTGTGAAAATTGATGGAAAACGTGTCTATCCTGTATTAAATGATGTAGCTGTTTTTACATCTAAAAGTGCAACTCTAATGGAACATGTTTTGAGGGTAAATGAACAAGAAGTTTGGCATGATAGCAGTGACGGCATAATTATCTCTACGCCAATTGGTTCTTCAGCTTATTCAATGTCTGCTGGAGGACCTGTAATTTTTCAAGATGCAAACGTATTTGGAATAATCTCTGTTAATTCCTTAGATGTAACTAGGAGACCATTGATTGTATCTGATAATTCTATAATTGAAATTGATGAAATCTCATCCAGATTATACTGTGAAGTTGTTCTAGATGGAATTGATCGTTTTAATGTGAAGGATAAAGTAGAAGTGACAAAATCACTCCCGCCTGCAAGAATCATCCGAATGAAAAAAGATTCTACAACTATTTCTGCACTAGCAAAAAAAGTAAAACTAGCTGAAGAATTATTTGCAATGCCTCCAAGCTCAAAATTATTACTAAAAATCTTAGAGTATGAGGGGTCTATGACTCATAAGGAATTAACAAATAAAACAATGCTACCTGAACGAACTGTTAGATTAGCCTTAAGACATTTGATGGAAAAAAGATATGTCAAAAGAAAAGTATCGATTCGCGATGCACGCCAAAAAATTTATGAAATATCTAAAATCGAATAATCATATTTGAGACTTTTGTGAAACACTTTGTTTTATCTGCATCAAACTTATTGTTCCAATTATTGCAATTGCTATTGCCTGAAATAAAACCCAATAGTATCCTTCAATAAAAAATAATTCTGTATGAAATGGCGCAAATAACGGAAATGATGAACCTTTCATTCCTAAAAATAAATCAAACGACATATGTGAGAAAATCACTGAACCCGAAATAACTGCTAATCTGTAATCTTTTTTTCCAAAAATGATTAACATCACAACAAATATTGTTATTGCAAATGGAATAGAATGCGACATTCTGCCAATAATCTCTAAATCTAAAAACTGAATCAAATGATCTGCATCCATCGTTATAGCAAAAACCCCTCCAAATATCACATATCTGATTGATAAAGCTGCAATTCCTGCCATTGCACCCCATACAATATGTCCTGTCACATGCCCTATGCTGATTCCTGTAATTTCTGGGTCTAAGGGATTGCCGATTATTTCTCCATCAGGGGAGTTAATACCAATTAATGAAAATAAAAATGCAGAAAATGTAAAAACAAAACATACTTTTAAAAAAAATTTGATATTATTTTTCATAATTTTTATCGATTCTTTTCCAAGAATATACATTACTATGTTTTATTCAGTTTTTTTGAGATGCTGCAAGAACAAATGCTTTGAATGCTTCTTCTGGATGTCCTGGTCTACTATTAAATTCTGGATGAAATTGAACCCCGAAGAAAAACTTGTGTGATGGAATCTCCAACATCTCCATTCTAGTTCCATTCCCACTTTCTCCTGTGAACTTCATTCCATTTTCTTTAAACAAATTTTCATATTCCATATTGAACTCGTACCTATGCCTATGGCGTTTTGAAACACTTGTTGACCCATAAATCTGAAATGCCTTTGAATTTTCTTCTATGTTTATTGGATTTGCACCTAATCTTAATGATCCGCCCATATTCTTCTCACTCTCTTGACCTGGCAATAGTGAGATAACTGGATTTGGTGTTTTTTCATCTAGTTCTGTAGAATCTGCTTTCTCTAATTTACATACATTTCTTGCAAATTCTACTGCTGCTAATTGAAATCCAAAACATATTCCTAAATATGGTATATTGTTTTCTCTTGCAAATTTTGCAGTTTCAATAATCCCTTTAACTCCTCTTGAACCAAAACCACCAGGTATCAGAATTCCATCAAACCCTGCAATTTTTTGCACATCTCCATTTATTGTCTCTGAATCTATCCATTCAATTTCCACATCTCTACCAATTGACTGTCCTGCGTGTTTTAGCGCATGATTTACACTAACGTAACTATCTGCTAATGTGACATACTTTCCAACCATGGCAATTCTTACTGGTTTTCCAGTTGATTCTTCAGATTTTATAATCCTCTTCCATTCATCCCATCTCTCAGAAGTATTAACTAAACCAACTTTACCAAATCGCTTGAAAATAAAATCCATCATTCCTTGATCATATAGAATTTCTGGAATCAATAAGACTGATTTTACATCATGGCATGAAAATACGCCTGAAACAGGCACATTAGTAAATAATGATATTTTTTTTCTAGTTGAATCATGTAATGGTGCAGTGCATCTGACTGAAAGCAAATCCGGTTGAATTCCGATTCTACGAAGTTCTTGAACGCTATGTTGAGTAGGCTTTGTTTTTTGTTCTCCTACAACATCCATAGACGGTGCTAATGTTACATGGACAAATATCACATTCTCTGGTCCATCCTCTGCTCTTATCTGACGTAATGCTTCAAGAAACGGCAGACTTTCAATATCTCCAACTGTTCCTCCACATTCTACTATTAAGACATCTAATTGTTCATCTTTTGCAATTGTTCTAATACGATTTTTGATCTCATCTGTTATGTGAGGGATGATTTGTACACATGCTCCCAAATACTTTCCTTTTCTTTCATCTTCAATAACTTTGGAATAAATTTGTGCAGTTGTTATATTGTGAGATTTTGGAACATCTACATCTAAGAATCTCTCATAATTTCCAATATCCATATCACACTCTCCGCCATCTTCGGTAACGAACACTTCTCCATGAGCAACTGGGTTCATTGTACCTGCATCATAATTTAGATAAGGATCAATTTTTACACACGAGACTTTTTGATTTGATAATTGTAATAGTTTTGCAATAGATGATGTCATTACCCCCTTACCAAGACCAGACATAACTCCACCAGTTACAAAAACAAATTTTGCCTGCACATATGTGTGAAGTAAGTTGGGTTTTTATTCTTTTATCTAATTACTGTCTGTTTTTTGAGACTCTTGGTGAATCTAAAAATTACATTTTCTAATTTATTTTCAGGTGTCTTTTCAATTAGTTTTAAAAATGCACTACCTACAATTACTGCATCAGCACCCGATGAAACATATTTTTTTACATCCTCTGGAGTAGATACCCCAAAACCTACACCAATAGGAATTTTACCTTTAACTAATTTTTTTGTATTTTTAATTGCATCAATAGTGTATTTTTGAATACTCGTCTTTACTCCAGTTGTACCAAATACTGCAACTAAATACAAAAATCCTGATGACATTCTTGCAATTGATATTATTCTTTTTTTGTCCGTATTAGGAGAGATGAGAAATATTGCATCTACATCTTTTTTCTTAATTGCAGAAATATACTCTTTTGATTCTTCAATTGACATATCTGGTAAAATGAATCCGTCAATTCCTGCATTTTTTGCATCTTTGATGAATTTCTCATACCCTTTTTTGTATAAAATATTGGTATATGTCATCAAAACTAGTGGAATATCTGTTTCTTTGCGGATTTTTTTTACCATCTTTAGAAATTTTGAGATGCTTGCTCCTTTTTGTAGTGCAGTAGTGCTTGCATTTTGTATTACTGGTCCATCAGCTAATGGATCTGAAAATGGGAATCCTAATTCAATTATATCTGCGCCTCCTTTAATGAGTCCACGTACTGTGCTCATTGTTGCTTTCTCATTTGGGAATCCTGCCATAACATATGCAATTAATGCCTTTTCTCTTTTTTCAAATACGTCTTGAAATTTTAAATTAATTCTTGACA
>CAYFOW010000052.1:0-5357 GCA_964344885.1 uncultured Candidatus Nitrosopelagicus sp.
ATTTTAGAAACAGTTGCCTTTGCTGCTGGTGATGTGCCACCTACTTTGAAAGAATCGACATTAGCAATTACAGATGTAATGCTTTTTGCGCCAATGCTTACAGTTTCAGTTGTTGAATCACCTGCACTCAAACCCTTTACAGATAGAACTGTTGCATCAGTGTCAGATGAGACTAATGCTTTGATGTTTGAGTTACCAGAATCAGAAGCTGTTACGCTGACAGTTGCCATGTATCCAGAGCCATCTCTAATTACACGAACAATATCTACGCTAGGTGCATCATCTGATGCTGCATTTGCTGTGACAATTGTGCCAGGAACAACTGCAATCATCATAATAGCTGCTAGAGCAATGATTGTACCTGCTTTTTGGTTTTGCTTCATTAATCGAGAGATTGATTTTGTATTTAAAAAAAGGACGTTTACAATGTATACATTTTTTTGAAAAATTCAAAATGATTACTATTCTATTTTTTTGCTAATAGTAACGCGCACAATTCCAGTCTCTTCATTATAATTTACCTTAAACTGAGAGTCTGCATCTAATTTGTACAAGCTAACCAGTGATTTTGGAATTTCAAGAAACCAACGGTGATTATGTTCTTCTAATTTAGTTAGCATCAAGTTCTTGGATAATTTTGCAAATATCAGTAGTATGTTTCAAATGTATACATTGTATTTTATTTTGATAATAATTTGTACTATTTTGCCAATTCTACTTCAAAATTCAGACTATCGTCAGTACTTTCAATATTTTTTACTCGGTAACCAATTTCGTTGAGTATTGTCCCAGACATTGTCTGCAGATATAATGAATACTTTGGGCCCAGTTCATGTTGTACTAGGAATCTGCCACCATCATTTTCTGAATTTGGAATGAATCTAAATGGAATATCAGATGCTGCAAGCCATAAACGGAATGTTTTTACAAAATTCTCCAAAGTAACTTCAGAAAATGAGAAAATTACTACATCTTTTACAGCATCTTTACACGTAGTTGATGCAATTTTCTCTACAGTTTCATCAGATACATCAGTCAAAATCCCTTTTAGAAATTTTCTAGTAGAAAAGATAAAACCAAGATCCTTTGCAAAACGATCCCAATCAGTATGTCGTGATAGTACCTGAGTTGCCAGCGTATTTAATGTAGTTCCGTTAATTTCAGATTCGCGTTCTAATTTCTGCTTTATTTCATCAGGTAATCTGATTGAGATAATTGATGTCTTTTTGCTCAACATGATTTATCTCCAAATCTATTATTTAATTCAGGGCTATTTGAGAACTGTACTGATACAAAAAATTGTGCGTAATTCACGGTTATTTCACCTTATGCAAATTTTCTATCAAAACCGTCACGTATTGGTCCAATATTTTTTGGCATATCATTTAGATAGAATTTTTTTGAATCAAAATGATTCAAATGTGTATTAGGTGTCTTAAATCCATCACTACCATACAGAAAACCTAATCCATATACATCAAAATCTGATGGTATCGAGAGCAGATAATTATTTTGACATGAATTACTACACATCAAATCAAAGTCAACATCATATGCATGTCCTAAACCAAGTGCATGTCCAAATTCATGTGAAACAACTGATAGAATCTCATTTTGACTTCGGGTTTGTTTTGCATCGCATGGATCATAGACTACTACATCAATTAGGATTTCGTTATTAAACAGTCGTTGTAGATCAGTATGACCTGATGAATTGCTTTGACATAATTTATCATTTTGAGTGTAAAGTGTGATTTTTACGTCATAATTTTCTGCAACATAAAAGACGTATTCTGGTACCACATCAATTTCAATATTCCATGAGCCATTAGGATACATCTCACTAAGAGATGTTTGCCAGACCTGAACTGCTTTTTTTGCAGCAGCAATATATTTTCGAGATATATCAGGATTATCAGAGCCAACTGTAACTAGTACCTTAACTCCATCATCTTCAAACATAGGATTGTTTAGTTTAAGGAATTTAGAATCATCAAAAGTCGTCATGTGAATTTTATTTTTTAAAAATAGGTTTACAGTATCAGTACAAAATTGATTACAAGTCGTAGTTGAGAGAATTTTGTCATTTCCCTCAAATACAGCATAAACATCTACAACGTTGTCCAGATCAACACGTGTAGAATCCCAGTTTGCAACAAATTTTCCTTTTCTATCAACAATTCCCTGAGTCAAAAGTATGTCATGACCTGAATTTCCTTTATCATAAATTGAGATAATCAATCCCTCAGGATTATTTTTTCCAATATTCAAAGAGCCAGAGAATTGTACCGTATCACCGATCATAAGATTTGTATGAAATTTATCCAGTACTAATTCAGATTCAGTCTTTGCTAGATGTGAATCAAGTATTTGATCAAAGATACCACCATCATTTTGCTCAATTCCTTGTGCCCAAACTGTAGAGATAGTCGGTGCAGCAACCAAGCATAATGCAACTAGAAAAATAATTTTCAATATTTTTTATTTGAAAATAGTACTAAAGCAAATAATGTCAATTATCACATCTAAGATTCAGAATTGATAATTAGTATATAATATCTAAAAAGTAAAGCATTCGCGCATCATAACTGACATCTCCTTTCGAAGATCGTCTTTGTCAAGTGTTTCATTAAGTGTCAGCAGTAAAGTTTCAATTGCTGTACACTGATTTTTGCTAAACTGGTAATATGCATCTAAGATATCTTCATAGTTTGATGCCTTGTTGTATACTGCCCAGAAATTCTCAGACATTATCTGATAATTATTTAAAAACTGCCGGATTGGCTCTTCAACTGAAGGTGAGTTGTTATACCTCAGCAAAGTAAGCAGTATTTCACGTAATCCCTTGTGCAGATTTGCATCATAAATTGCCTGGTAGATACCAGTAGATGACATGATTATACAGACAGACTGTAAAATAAAAATTAAAAATTCTTTAATTAAAAATTTGTTTAATTATTTGCCAAAACCTAAACATTTTAAAAAATTTCACAAAGTTATTGTTATCTCATACTAGAACAATTACATCATCAGGAGGCTAATGCAGAAACGTAGTCAAGGCTGTTCTTCCATCATAATCCACTTGACACGCCAAAGTGCCAAATACAACAGTTAGCCTCCATTTAGATTTTAATTATTTTGCCAGGATTTAGGATATTATTTTTATCAAAGGATTCTTTTAGTTTTTTAAATTTTGTAATGGTTTTGCTTTTGTATTGCTTTGTGACAAATGGAGTTCGTGCGATTCCATCACCATGTTCACCTGAAATGCTACCTCCCAGATTGATAATATTTGAGAAAAACTTTCTTGCAATTTTATTTACGATTACTTTGTTATTTTCTCCAATTAATCGAATGTGCAAATTTCCATTTCCTGCATGACCATAAATTATTGGTTTGACATTATTTTTTTTGCACAATTCATCCACCATTATTATAACATCATATAATTTTGAGACAGACACTGTACCGTCTTCAATGATGTGCGGTATTTTTTTGTCATTTGAGATGTTTTTGATACTATATGATAATGCATGATCACGGAACTGCCACCATTCATCAATTTCTTTTTGTTGTATTATTTTGTGATAAATGCAGGATGTGATTTTTTGAATCTTTGAATTGTTTTTTGATATTTCAGAATCAAATTCTACAAATAGTAGACATGTAGTTTTTTTATCAAATGTATGATTGATATTTTTTAAAATATTTTTATCAACTATCTCAACTGAAGACGGTTTTAGCTTTACTATCTCAGGGCAATCAGATGCAGCATCTTGTAATGATGGGTATTCAATTATGTATAGAACCTTACGTTTTGGTATATCATAGATTTTGAGTTTTGCACTTGTAATGATTCCAAGTGTTCCTTCAGAGCCTGCAATGATTTTATGAATTTCAGATTTCTCATTTACTGCATCTAGTCTGTATCCGCATGAATTTTTTGAAACATCAGGATAATCATTGCATGAAACAGTTTTAGCTATTTTCATTACTTTATCAGATAATGCAGAATGTGATGGAAACTTTTCAACTGTACCCTTTGATGTAACTACTGTTACCTCAATCAAATTATCGATCATTGAACCATACTTGAGTGACTTGCTACCACTGGCATTGCATGCAATCATGCCCCCTACAGTACAATACGGACCAATTGATGGATTAACACCTAGAAACTTGCCTGATTTGTGCAAAAACAAGTCAAGTAATCCCTTTGGTGTTCCTGCATCTACTGTGACATGATTCTTTGATACCCGTACATTGCACAGATTCTTTGTATCAATTATAATGCCGTTCCCAATTGCACCACCAACAAGACCTGTTCCTGCACCCCTCACAGTTATAGAGATATGGTTTTTTTGTGCAAATTTTACAATCTGTATTACATCATCCTGGTTTTTTGGAATAGTTACGATTTTTGGTTTTTTTACAAATGAGCTAGAATCAACTGAATAAAGCCGTAAAGTTTCATCATCATAAAAGACATCACCTCGAATCATTTTTGCAATAATTTTGGATTCATCTTATTCTGATGTATTTTGTATGGTATCTGTTTTATCTCATGCCTCAGATGCTGACTTTCCGCCATCTACATTAATGACTGCACCAGTAATCCATGCAGATTCATCTGATGCTAAAAATGCAGCAGTATTTGCAACATCACCAGGCTCACCAATTCTTCTCAAAGGCTGTCTGTCCTCTAGAACCTGTCTTGCCTTTGGATCATCCAAG
Source organism: uncultured Candidatus Nitrosopelagicus sp. (assembly GCA_964344885.1). Taxonomy (GTDB): domain Archaea; phylum Thermoproteota; class Nitrososphaeria; order Nitrososphaerales; family Nitrosopumilaceae; genus Nitrosopelagicus. Next base: position 4,735 of record CAYFOW010000052.1, read on the forward strand.
TATGGTTTTACCATTCCAGAATTAATTATTCCCAAATTAATACAGTTACAGCGAATATTTTTTCGTGCATATTCGACTGCAATTGCCTTTGAGAACATAGTAATTGCAGCCTTTGTAGATGAATATACAGCCAAGTGCACTTTAGGAATTGCCCTCTCACTTGTAATTGAGCCAATATTGATTATGTTTCCATTCTTTGAATCAAGCATTTTGTTTAAGACTGCCTTAGTCATGTTAAATGTGCCAGTTACATTTACATCAATCAAATTAGAAATTTCAGCATCACCCATCTGATGAAAGTGTATAGGATTGTTAATTATTGCAGCATTATTTACTAAAATGTTAATTGCACCATACTTGTCCATTATTTGCTCTACGGATTGCATTACCTGGGAATTGTCAGATATATCACACTGTACTGCAACAGTTGCATCACCGCATCCAATTGCAGTCCTTGACTTTTCTAGGTCCTCCATATCACGCCCAATCATTACAACATGAGCTCCTGCATCTACGAACTTTTTTGCTATACTTTGACCAATATCACTTGTAGCGCCAGTAACTATTGCAACTTTTCCATCTAGCATATCACTATATGAACACCGTTCTATTTCAAGATGTAG
>CAYFOW010000053.1:0-4498 GCA_964344885.1 uncultured Candidatus Nitrosopelagicus sp.
ATCTTGATTTAGATAAAATCATTAAAATCAGTAAAACTGCGCCTTCATTACCATCAACTAAACCAAAAAAATCAAAACCAAACTCCGTCTTAATTGCTATAGCATTAGATAGATCATTTAATTTCTATTACTCTACAAATTTTGATGCTCTTAGACGAGAAGGCGCAAAAATCAAGTTCTTTAGTCCAATATTTGATGCAAAAATCCCTAAATGTGATGGAATTTACATTGGTGGTGGATTTCCAGAAATACTTGCAAATTCACTTGAAAAAAATAAATCCATGAAAAAATCCATCACCAAATTCATTACAGAAAATAATCCTGTATATGCAGAATGTGGTGGCTTGATGTATCTTACAAATTCAATTAGTTATAATGATAAAAATTTCAAAACACTTGGAATTTTTGACGCTGAAACTAAAATGACAGATAAAATGATTCTAAATTACACAAAAGGAAAAACTATTTCAAATTGCATAATTGCAAAACCAAACCAAAACATTCAAGGTCATGAATTCCACTATTCAAAATTAGAATCAATTTCAAAAGATTCAAAATTTGCATTTTCATTGGACATTGGTAAAGGAATCAAAAAAAATCTAGATGGATTAATGGAATATAACACACTAGCCTCATATGGTCATCTCTACTTTGATTCATCTTCATATGCAAAAAATTTTGTTAAAAATTGTATTTCTTTTTCAAGAAGATAGTTTGTTTCTCAGTAAAATGTATAGCGCATTAATTATAGCTGATGAAACTGCACTTCCACCCTTTCTTCCAATATTTGAGATAAACGGAATATTTGATTTAACTAATGCTTCTTTTGATTCTATTGCACAAACAAAACCTACTGGCATGCCTATAACTAATGCTGGCTTAATTATTCTTTCATTAAACATTTGAATTACTTCAGTTAATGCAGTAGGTGCATTTCCAACAATTACAATACCTCCATTCATCTTCTCTGCTGCAACACGCATTGATATCCGTGCTCTCGTTGTATTTTCTTTTTTTGCAATCTCCATAATCTCAGATTTTGATATGTTACAGATTATCTCATTTCCAAAATCTTTTGGATTTTGCTTATTCATGCCACCAATAACGCCATTCACATCTACAATTATGTTACATCCTTTTTCTAATGCATCCATACCATTTTTTATTGCATTTTCATGAAAAACAAGAGAATTTTTTCCAGCAAAATCAAAATCTGCTGTAGTGTGAATTACTCTTCTAACAATTGGCCATTCTAACTCATCAAATTGATGACTTCCAATCTCTCTTTCGATAATCTGCATACTTTCATCTTCAATTGATTGACCTTTTCTAGTCTGCATTTTATACCTCATTTACCCTATCAACTATCAAATCTATCATTTTCTCATCTGCACCTAAATGCTCTGTTATAACAAAATTCTCAATCTTTGATTCTTCCATTGCTGGATTGAGATCTTCGAAGATATCTCGTTTAACATGTGCACCTTGATGTAGAAAATAAAATACCACAACTAATACATTTGGATTATTCTTCTCACATATCTTGATACCTTCTGAAATATTTGGTTTCTCTATTTCCAAATAACAATGACTTACATTTCTATACTTGTTTTGTAATCCATCTACTACATACTGAATAGATAATTTTGCATTTGGGTCCTTGCTACCATGACCTATAATCAATACATCAACTTGTTCACTAGATGATTTATTTTGATTTTTTTGTAATGATGAAACAATTCGATTATCTACTAAATCAATTAATGTTTTATGCATTGTCATTGGTTTTGTGATTTTCAATTTCTTACTTGTAACCTTTTGATATTTCATTACATCATTTACTGTAGCTTTAATCTTTTTTCCAGGATAGAGAAAATAAGGAACAATTACTAATTCCTCGATTTTTTTCTCAATACTTTTTTCTATTCCGTCTTTGATAAAAGGTGGGATAACTTCTAAAAAACAATAATCTGTAAAAGCACACCCTAATCTTTCTTGAACCTTTTCACAAATCATATCTAATTCATCAATTGCCTCTTTTTCTCTACTTCCTCTGTCAATTATTAAACAACCACGTTTCATTTCAAAATCCTAGCTACTGCTATTGTTAAATTTGGAGGAAATTTTTGCTTTTCTACAATTAACTTCCCTTTTGATGCAATTAATGCCGAAGCTTCAGAAACACTAGATGTACCTTCAAAACATCTTACTATTTTAGACGGATTTGGTGTTTTAATTAATGATAGCTCATCTTTACTAAATGATTCAATTGGAATTGACATTTGTTTTGAAATTTGTAGTAATCCAATAACATCTTTTTTACCATCAATTGTTGCAAATGTTGAAATTGATTTCTTACTTAATGAAAATTTTTCAAAAACTTCGTCTATACCTCTTTTTATATCCTCATCAGTTGTTTCCTGATGCAATCCAATTCCAACTACCAAAGTTTGAGGTCTATACACAATAGATTTCTCAAAAATACCTTCATCTAATATCTTATCTGTAATAATTAACATACCCTGAGAATTTGATTTGAATAACTCTTCAATACTTTTGAAAATCTTTACATTATCTGGAAATTTTGTCGTCCACCAATTCTCTTCACCTGCATCTTGAAATATTCCAATCTTTTCTTCATTTACCATACATGCACTGATCTTTGTAACGTTTGCATCATCATCTATTTTCCAACCAAATTCATTTCCAACTAAATCTACTGGAATAGTTTTGTTAACTTCTGCAGCTGTAGTGATTACTGGAATTGCATCAAGCTTGTTTGCAATCTCAGTTGCTTTTTTATTGGCTCCTCCTAAATGACCAGATAATACACTTATCACAAACTTTCCTTTATCATCAATAACAATTACTGCTGGATCTTCTTTTTTGCTTTTTAGATATGGTGATAGTAATCTAATTGCTGCACCAAGTGAAAAAACACACACTATTACATCATTTTCTAAAAAAAGATCTCTAATCTTTACACTAGCTTTTTCTGAAAACCAATTTACTTTGGAACCATCAGAAAATTTTTCTGGTGCATAAATCTCATAATCTTGAAAAACATTCTTTAAAGTATGACCTAAACTAATCCCATTTTTTGTAATTGCTAAAACTGCAGTTTTTACCATACATTTTTTTTAAGAATTTCATAAAATATATTGTTATTTTGGATATTTTGCTAAAACTGAACCATCAAAATTAAACAATATCACTTTCATTTCTATTTGACTTTCTATATTGTGTGTCATCTGCTTAAAAACATCAGAACAAATTTTCTCAAAAAATCCTTCTATACCATTATCTAAAACTATTTCTTGTACGTTTCTTGCTGTATTTGCATTTCTAATCTTTTCCATTATGTTTTTATCTACATTACACTTTACTGCTACGTCTGAAAGAAATTTCATATCTACTTTTGATCCTTTGACATGAGTTTGTTTTACACCATTTGCAATTTTTGCAAATTTCCCAATAAATCCCGCAATTGTAATTTTCTTGATTTTCTTTTTCAAGCACTGTTGAATTGCATAACCTGAAAAATCACCCATTTGTACAAAACAATGCTCTGGCAATTTTATCATCTCTTTAATAAAGTCCTCACTTCTTCCACCTGTAGTCATGACAACCTCATTTTCATCCATTGCAACTGCAACATCCAAATTCTGTCTAATTGCTGCAGCAAACGATGCAGTTGAATAAGGTATAACAATTCCTGATGTCCCTAAAATAGAAATCCCGCCCATTATTCCTAATCTGGGATTATCTGTTTTCTTTGCTAATTCCTTTCCATTCGGAACAGAAATCATTACTTCTATTCCTGATTTTTGCAGTATTTCGTTTCCCACAACTGTTAAATTTTCTCTAATCATTTTTTTTGGAACAGGATTAATTGCAGCATGACCAATTTCCAAACCTAGTCCTAGTTTTGTTACTCTGCCAACTCCTTGACCACCTTCAATAATAATTCCTTTTTCTTTTTTTGTTAATGTAATCTCACTGATAATTTCTGCACCATGTGTAACATCTGGATCATCTCCACCATCCTTTATCACTGAACAAATAGCTGAACCTTTTGAAAATTTGCATTTTTTAATATTTATTACAATCTCTTTATTTTTTGGTAAATTGACAGTTACAGATTCTATTTTCTTTTGATTAATTATAGATAAGATTGCAGCTTTTGCAGCAGCAGTTGCACACGTTCCAGTTGTAAAACCATTTCTTAATCTCTTTACCATGCAAAACCATATTTCATTTGGCGTATAACTCTTAATCTATTAATTATTAAATAATTAAGATTCTTTAAAACCTTAATTAACTTCTAAATACTATGTCTACAAATGAGATGAGAATTGTAGTTACTGGTGCAAATGGATTTTTAGCAAAAAACATTAGGAAATTCTTATCTCAAAATAATGTAAAAACAACTAGCATTTCTAGAAATGATTTTAAAACATATCCACATGAAGCAAAACTCATTTCTAAAAATTTAACT
>CAYFOW010000054.1:0-4459 GCA_964344885.1 uncultured Candidatus Nitrosopelagicus sp.
GCAGACGAAGGTATGGAAATGGACATGTCCGTTCCAAGCGAAGCATCAATTCAAGAAAAACTAGAATTTGGTGCAGGTCTTGAAGAAACACTAGGTCACTTTTGGGCACTAGAACAAAATCTTGATGAGAACAACGCAGAATTATCTTTAATTCATGCAACACATCCAATTTCTGAATTGTATGATGCAATGAAGCCACAGCTAAAGTCAGCTGATCCAGCACTTGATGACAAAGTCAAAACCACATTACTTGAACTAAAAGACAAAGCAACAATTACAGTATCTCGAAGTCAGGCACAGTCTGCAATCGATGATGCAAAAGAGCTTGTCGAAATTGCACGTTCAGCTATTATTGGCGATGAACTAAGTAATGATCCAATCTTTAAAGCAAAGTTGATGAAAACACTTCTTGAAACATCAATTGCTGAATATGGCGAAGCAGTAGAGGATGGAGTAATTGGTGAAATGGCTGAATTCCAAGACGGTTCTGCATTTGTCTGGAGATCCCAAGTAATCTTTGAGGAGATTAAATCTGATCTTCCTGAACATGAAGCACTTGAAATTGAAGAATTGTTTGCTGATGTAAAATCCGCATATGATTCAAGAGCTGATCTATCACAAGTTGACACTCTTACAGGTGGAATCATCCATGAAATTGATGAAATTACTGGAGAAGAAAGCGGTGAAACAGAACCTGAAGTATATGTTGAAACAATTCGACAATTACTCACACAAGCAAAACAAGAATATGCAAATGGTGACAAAGATCTTGCATTAAGCCTTGCAACAAAGGCATATCTTGACAACTTTGAATTCCTAGAAGGTCCTCTAGTTGAGGCAGGTGAAAAGGAATTGATGGTAGAAGTTGAGATAATGATGCGTGAAGAACTTCGTTCAATGATCAAAAATGGAGCATCAGTTTCTGATGTAAACTCGCAAATTGATACAATTCTAATCAAAATGGATGCAGTTGAAGTTGCAGTCCCAGAATTTGGTTCTATTGCAATGTTAATTCTTGTAACTGCTATAGTTGGTTCAGTACTCTTTGCATCAAGAAGTAAACTCTTGTCAATTAATCCAAGAATCTAAAACCCTTTTCTTTTTTTCATTTTTAAAACATATTATTCTAGATCATTGAAATATTGTTTTAAAATCATTAGACAAGTTAAATGAGAATCAACCTGTACTTGGATATGGCATTAGACAAAGAATTACGAAAGATTTTGGAACATGAATTAGAAAAATCACTTGATGCACTAAAAACTGATTCTTCTAATCTTACAGATGTATGGAATTGTCATGATTCTGTTGACTTTCGTTATGGTTGGCATATGGGAAAAGTCTATGATTTTTGTATAAACCAGTTTTTTGCACGAAATGGATCTGCCCCATCAGAAAATGACCTTGATGAAATCAAAGGAATACTAATTCTTCACTCAAAAGATGTTCAAGATGTACTCAAGTACTCAAAACCACTCATTCCTACATACTCGATTTGATTTCTCATTCTATACTCATAGAATATGATCTTAGAATGTATTTCTGCTTTAAATTGCTTAGCTAATCCTAATCTCATATCGTTGAATTTGACTAAAATTGGCTCAATTTTGCTTGCTGTACTGGTACTTGGTACATTTACTCCTGGAATTTTTGCAGCATCAGATAATTCTGAGATTCAAAGTACTGCAAGACATGTGATTGAAATCTCACTTACTCTAGCAGAAGAATCTGTCCAATCAAGTGACTATGATTCTGCTAAAACATATGCAAATTTTGCATCATCTTTTTTTGGCAAAAACCTAAATGAATTACGAGAATCAAATCCTCAAGTAATTGATGATATCCATATCACATTGCTTGATGTACAGTCTGGTCTTTCAGGCAATGATCCAAATGTATCATCAAAGATTAATTCAATACTGGATTCAGTTGAAAGTATACCCTACCCGCCCTCTCCAACTGTTGCAGTGAATCTCTTATCATTATCTGATCAAGCATATCAGAATGCAATACTTGATGATGATCCGGCAAGCTATCTTTTAGCCATTAATCTTGCAACAAAATCTCAAAATTCCTTTTCATATGATTCATTTGATGAGAGAACCTCTCTTGAGCTAAAATCATTTTTTGCAGACCTTGATGAAAACATGTCACAAAAATCTGACTTTGTTACAGTTGGCACCATCATTACTACAATACAGAGAGATTTAATGGGAACTGAGGTAATTACATCTGCAAATGATAACTTGCATCTTTATGATGTTATAAGAGATCTCTACACTGAGCTTAACACAGAACTTGATTCTGGAAACTATGACAAAGCTGAAGAGCTTGCAATTGAGGCATACCTTGAGAACTTTGAGTATTTGGAGCATGACATTGAGCTAGTCAATGAGGACTTGCTGTATGCACTAGAAATTGATATGCGTGAAGTGTTACGTGACATGATAAAAAAACACAAATCAAAATCAGAAATATCATCATTTATTGATGGAATTTTAATTGATCTTGCAGAAGCTGAATCACTTGTAAAAGAACTAAAAGCAGAATCCCCTGAATCATTTGAGGCAAGTGCAATGCCTGTAAAGGAGCTAGCCGAGATGGGCTCAGCTACTGATGAACAAAAGTCTGGCGTTAGAGGTGAAATTGATTTTATCCGTGACAGTCTACAGACAATGCTTGTACAATATGAAAATGGGGACTATCAGGCAGCATACACTACTGCAAGAACTGCATATCTTGACAGCTACGAACATGTGGAAATCCCACTAAGAACAATTGATCCTGACTTTACAATGGAAGTAGAATTACAATTTGCAACTCTTCGTTCTTTGATTGAGCAAAAGGCAGATTATTCGCAAGTACAAGAAGCAGCAATTGCTGTAAAACGTAATCTTGATGAGTCCGAAAGACTAGTTTCTGGAACAGGTGAGCTTGCACCTACAATTGCATTTACATCATCATTCTCAATCATTTTCCGAGAGGGACTAGAATCAGTTCTGATACTTGGTGCAATCATTACTTATCTTGAGGCATCTAGAAACATAAAGTACAAAAAATTCGTCTATTATGGAATAATTCTTGCAATTGCAGCTACTGCAGTAACCTGGTTTGTTGCATCATTTATAGTTGAGATTTCTGGCGCAAATCGGGAGTTAGTTGAGGCAATTGCTGCGCTCTCAGCTACTGCAGTTTTATTTTATGTCAGCTTTTGGATTCTAAATAAAATTGAACATAAAAAATGGATGGAGTTTGTAAAGGCAAAAGTCTGGCAGGCATCAGCTACTGGCGGAACGATGGTCTTTGTGATGCTGTCATTTTTCACCGTATATAGAGAAGGATTTGAAACTGTTCTATTTTATCAGGCAATGTTTAGCTTTGCAAAATACATGGAAGTATTTGTTGGTGCAGGCTTTTTGACAGGAATTCTGTCACTTCTTGTAGTATATTTTGTAATGCGAAAGCTTGGAAAACGTCTCCCACTTCGCGCATTATTTGGCCTGACAATGGGTGTGGGTGCATATCTGTCTGTGGCATTCTTAGGTAATGCAATCCGAGAACTACAGACACTTGATATCATTCCATATACCAACATGATGGGAATTATCCCAAGACTTGACATCAATTTGGCAACAATGACTGGAATCTATCCAACCCTTGAGACAGTAATTGCGCAAGTTGCATTATTGGCAGTATATCTTGTTGCGTCATCGTACGTACTAATTATAAGACCAAAAAAAGAAAAAGCGCTAATGTCTATGAGAAAATCAAGGGCGCAAGTAGATGACTAGACGAATCCGTGTTGGAATTGATGTTGGTGGTACCTTTACAAAAGCAGTAGCAGTTGATATCAAATCAGGTGATATCCTTGCAAAGCAGACTGTACCTACGACTCATCATGCACAAAAGGGAGTCTCTGAGGGAATCGTTAATGCATTATCTGAATTATTAAATCACTCTGATATCAAACTAGACGAAATTGAGCTAATTGCACACAGTACGACTCAGGCAATTAATGCATTATTAGAATCTGATACATCCAAAGTTGGTATCATTGCAATGGGTGTGGGCCCTGAAAAAAATGACGTCATCAAAAGAACAAATCTTGAAGGCTCTGATATTAATGCAGAGCATGACATTAAAACATCTCACAAATTCCTTGATACTTCGCATCTAATATCTGAGCAAGAAGTATCAGATGCAGTAACTGATCTAAAAAATGAAGGCGCCGAAGTAATTGTTGCAACTGAGGCATTTGGTGTGGATGATCCATCAAATGAGATGTTTGTCATGAAAAATGCCACTAATCACGGTGTGCCTTCAACTGCATCACATGAAATCTCAGGTACATATGGATTAGAGATTAGAACACTTACTGCTGCAGTAAATGCAAGCGTATTACCAAAGACATTTCAGGTTGCAAATTATGTAGAAGATGCCATACGTAATGCAGGAGTTG
>CAYFOW010000055.1:0-3861 GCA_964344885.1 uncultured Candidatus Nitrosopelagicus sp.
GATGTGATCGTTTTCTCAACTCAAACGATTTGGTCATAACAATTTTTAATCACAGATATGCGATCAAATGTATTGAAATTCTTGCTTTTGTTATTGTTTGTACCATTTCTGATTAGCCCAGCATTTGCTGCAGAATATGAGCAAACCACAACAACAAGTGCTGGAACACTAGATATTGGAATTTATACAATTCCTGAAATTCCAAATATTGACGAGTTAACAAAACTCAAAATTGATTTTCTAAAGACTGGAACTCAAAGAGTTCAGGAACATGTAGATTATAGGATTACAGTAATCAAAAATGAACAGAATGTTTTTGGTCCAATCAGATTAACTCATACATCAACTGGCTCAGTAACTATTCCAGTACAATTTATTGAAAACGGTGAGCATAAGATCCAATTTGAGATTGAAGGAATTTTGTTTATGCCGATTCCTTTGGAGACTGCAGAGTTTTCAATGACAATTGGTCAACAAGTAACACCTGTAGTAACCATCCCTGACTGGGTTCGAAACAATGCTGCATGGTGGGCAGAAGGAGCAATTTCAGATAATGACTTTGCATCAGGAATAGAGTTTATGATCAAAGAAGGTATCATCATAGTTCCAGTAACTGAGAGTGGACAAAAGTCAGATGCCGTAATTCCTGAATGGGTAAAAAACAATGCAAAGTGGTGGGCAGAAGGTCAGATTGATGATCAAACATTTGCAAATGGATTGCAGTTTTTAATCAAAGTAGGAATTATCTCAGTATGAGATTATTCTAGCATTTTTTCTTTGAATGTCCATTTTTTGTTAAGCAAGAAATTACCTGATGCTGCAGTAATTACTGCCAGCACTAATGATACAGGATAAGACAAACCATATCCATCAACTAAACCAAATACCATTCCAAGTTGAACAAGTGCACCAAATGAACTAAACCCAACAAACTTTCCTAATTGGGCAAGTGTTCTTTTCTTTGCAAAGTTTCTATCCTCAAATGTCCAAATTTTATTTAAGAAGAAATTAGATAGCATCGAAAATGATATTCCAATAATATTTGCATGAATGTACCAAGAGTCAGAGATCATATCAGTGAATAGTAATGATACAAGATAGTTTACTGCAAGGCCAGTTGCACCAACAGTATAGAATCGTCCTGCCTTTGAAACAAACCTAATTGATTTGTGATGTTCAGATGGTTCAGACTTTTTCCCATATCGGTATAATTTCCAGACAGATTTTGCATAATCTGTTACAGTGGAAAAATCAAGTTTGCTTGAACCAAACTGTCTATCTTTGAAAGTATATGGGATTTCTTTAACATTAACACCTCTAGTCTTTACTAGAATTTCCAAAAGCATTTTGTATCCTAACGCATCAAATTTCAAGCCATGCAAGATATTTTTTTTAAATGCAAAAAATCCAGACATTGGATCAGATTCTCTAATTCCTAGTCCCTGTTTTGCAATTCCAGTAGCCAATTTACTGAGGAATTTTCTTTTAATTGTCCACCCTGAGATGTTTCCTCCACGCATATACCTTGAGGCAACTACAATATCACAACTAGATTTTTTTAGCTCCTCAATGAACTTGGGAATAATTTTTGGCGGATGTGAAAAATCACTATCCATAATAACAATTGTCTCACCACGTGCATGTTTTATTCCATGAAGAATTGCAGAACTTAGACCGTTTTTGGCTTTTCTATGTATGACATCAATGGTATACCCTACACGTTGTTTTACATCATTAAGATAATCCTCTACAATTTTTCCTGTTCCATCAGGAGAATTATCATCAACTACTATTGCTTCTGCAAAGATATTTTTTGGAATGTGCTCACCAATTGATTTTAGAATTTCAATAATGTTTTGAGATTCATTATAAGTTGGAATGATAATTGATAGATTTGTTCCACTTTTTGATTCAATTTGATTAGGCATATTTTGATAATTTGCAAATTTTCTAGTTATTAATTTTTGAGGTTGATTTGCCAAAACCAATTCGTCTAGGCACGAGTTACATGCCTAGATTTTATCATTTTATAGATAAATGCTGAAATTACAGTACCGATAAATGGCGCACTTAGGTATAACCACAAATCACTCAAAACTCCTGCAAAAATCGCAGGAATTAACGAACGAATTGGATTCATTGAGGCGCCAGAGATTTGTCCAAAAAAGAATACATCTAATGCAACTGTTCCTGCAATAATCATACTTACTATTCCTGTAGGAAATTTTTTGATACTTATTGCAAATAGAATTCCTCCCATCAAAAAAGCTGATGCTAGAATTTCTATTCCATAAAAATATGGAATCGATAATGAATGATTTGGAGCATTTGCGCCCAAATTTGCGTAATCACCAAGAATCATCAATACAAATAGACTTCCAAGTATGGCACCAATAGCTTCGGCTGTCACATAAAGTAAAACCTGAAGTTTTGTAATATGTCCAGTTACCAAATACCCAATTGTTACAGCAGGATTAAAGTGCGCCATAGAGAATCTTCCAAAAAGATACACCATAAAAAAAAGCCCAACAAAATGAATCATTGCAATAAATGCCATATCAGGCTCATCACTGATTCTTGCATTATACACAATTGAACCGGTAGCTGCAACAATTAATCCAAATGTACCAAAAACTTCTGCAAGAAAGATAACTAATGGGTTTTTGTGCAATATTATTCTCCAGAAAGTCTTTCTACCAATTCCATGACTTTTGATTCTATTTCATCTCTTATCTTTCTTATATTTTTGATATCTTGTCCTTTTGGATCAGAAATATTCCAGTCAATTGTATCTTTGATAAACAAGGCAGGACAAGATGATTTATCCATACAACCCATGTTAATTCTATAGGATGATTCATCAATCATCTGTTTTGTAATAGTTTTTGGATTATTTTTTTCAATATCAATTCCAATCTCTTTCATTGCATCAGCTACAACAGGATTTACTTGTAGACTAGGTTTTGTCCCAGCACTAGTTACAGAAAATGTGTTTGGAGCATATTTTTTAAAAAACGCCTCTGCCATTTGACTTCGTCCTGCGTTTTCAACACATACAAACAAAAAATTTTTTGTAATCATAATAAAATCATATAAATATGAATTTATATAAATTTAGATTGATATGAATGGATTAGATTTACTCAAATGCATTTGTGATGAGACACGATTTAGTATTTTAGAGATGTTGCAAAGACAAAATGAATTATGTGTAAGTGACTTTGTAACTGCATTAAAAAAAGATCAGCCATTAATTTCACATCATCTAAAAATCCTCAAGCAATGTGGAGTTTTAACATCACGTGAAAATGGTAAGATGATAATGTACAGCATATCAAGTAAACAAATTTCAGGATTAATTGATAACGTTACAAAGGCAAGCAAAAAAATTGTCTCACTATGCGATTGTAAAACATGTTGTTAGAATTTTAGAAAAATCAGCTTTCATCTAACATCTTATCAATTCGTCTTTTGTCATGTACTGCCTTTACATAAAATAACGATGCTAGAATTATTCCAACAAAGACAAACGGAGTAACAATTTCTGCATACTTTAGATCAATTCCAGATTCTTCAGAAATATTAGATTTTGAAACACTCGATACGCTACTAATTGATACATGACCCAAATTCTTTCCTCTTTGTTCTACAAACCAGATATCACCAGAATTATCAGCAGTGACAAATTGCGTAAATGTCTCAGTTGATGGCAACGGAATCTCAATTGTTTGTTCAGCATATGGATCATAGACTGCTAATGCATCAGGGATATGTTCTGCATACCAAATATTTGAAAACTTGTCAACTGCCATTCCAAACGGTAATGATTCAGGATTAATTGCAGGAACCTTTTTGAAACTT
>CAYFOW010000056.1:0-3393 GCA_964344885.1 uncultured Candidatus Nitrosopelagicus sp.
TATAAAACATCAGGATTTGAGAGAAATAGAATTTTTGGCATGGGTGGAATGTTAGATTTATCAAGATTTAGACAATTTATTCATGAAGCAACAGGCTTCTCACGGGATTCTATTCGTGCACTAGTAATAGGTCAACATGGAGAAAATATGTTGCCACTTCCTAGATTTGCATCAATTTCTGGAATTCCATTGTCCATATTTTTAACAAAAGAAAAAATGGATGAACTAGTTAAGGATACAAGAAAAGTTGCAGCCAAAGTAATAGAGTTAAAAGGTGCAACAGTTCATGCACCAGGAAATGCAATTTCTGCCATGATTGAAGCAGTGGTAAGAGATCAAAAACAAGTCATTCCAGTTGCAACAAGTTTAGATGGAGAATATGGTCATTCAGATGTTTCAATAGGAGTTCCTGCAGTGATTGGAAAAAACGGAGTTGAAAAGATAATTGAATTAGATCTAAACGAGGAAGAAAAGGAATGGTTTGATAAAGGTGTCAAAAGTATTAAGGATGGTCTATCAGGAATAGATTTTTGAAGAGTTTTAAATTAACTTTTTATTAGAATAATAATTGAACTTAAACGAGATTTTAAATTCATTAACAGATGGGGATGTAACAGTTGAAAAAGCAAAAGAACTTTTATCATTGCATGCAATTGAGAAAATTGAAAATGTTGCACAGATTGATTTAGGTAGAAAGATTAGAAAAGGGATTCCAGAAGTAATCTTTGCTGAATCAAAACAGGTATCAGACATACAAAAAATTATTTCAAAAGTGATGAAGAAAACTGATTCGATGGTTATTTCAAGAATTAATCGAAAAAATTATAGAAAAATAATAGATTTTTCAAAAAAACAAAATTTGAAAGTCAAAACTGGTAAAAATACTACAACCATATTAATTTCAAAAAAAAATATTAAAATGAATAGCGGTGTCATTGGCATCATTACAGCAGGTACATCAGATATTGGTGTAGGAGAAGAGGCCAGATTAATTTCTGAGGCAATGAATTGTAAGTGTATCTGTAGTTATGATGTTGGAATAGCAGGATTGCATAGAACATTTCCAGTATTAAAAGAGTTCACTAAATCAGGAGTCGATTCAGTTATAGTGGTGGCTGGAATGGAAGGAGCACTTGCATCAGTTGTGTCATCATTAATTGATGTGCCAGTAATAGGAGTTCCGACATCAGTGGGTTATGGATATGGAGAGAAAGGAATTGCTGCACTTGCATCTATGCTTCAAAGTTGTTCATTAGGACTTGCAGTAGTCAATATCGATAATGGGATTGGGGCAGGAGCAATAGCTGCGAATATAGCAAATAAAATACACTTTAAAAAAAATAATAGTTGAATTGAATCATTTGTAAGGGAAAAAAATGGAATTCAATTATCTTTGAATTAATTAAAAAATAGAGTTTCATCGTGTTAGTAAATAATTTATAGCAATCACCATTGTTTGCAAATGTTGTCGGGTAAACGAATTGTATTAACAGCTGATCGTAGTCTAATGACTAATTATAGAGGAAATTTTCTTTACGGGTTTATTGCATGTGGTCCCTACGAAGTACTGCCAGAATGGGTATTTGATAAGGTCTTTTGCCCTGCAGTTGAAACAGATCCAATTACGGGAGAAGCCAAAGTTGCACAAATTGGATTAAGACGGGTAGAAAGTGCGTTATATCAAGGATATAAAAAAGATGAAATTCTTATTGCAAATCCAGATTTCATTCACAAATCAATTGGACATGATACTAAAGTTGTGGGAATTAATGTAATGGATCCATTAGGAATGGCACCAGTAACTACAACAATGTCACCAGAAAAATTATCATATGTAGCAATGAAGTTTAAAAAATTATGTGCAAGCATTATCCAATTAAAGAAAAAATATGATTTCAAAGTAGTTGTTGGTGGAAATGGTGCATGGGAGCTTGCAAAATCAGACAGAATGAAAATTCATGGAATTGATACAGTAGTTGTTGGAGAAGCCGATGAGTTAGCACTTGATCTGTTTAATGATTTAGAAAAAGGAGATGCACCAGAGCTAATGCATTGTTTTGTAAGAAATATAGAAAATATTCCAGAGACACAAGGTCCTTCAGTTAATTCATTAATTGAAGCAATGAGAGGGTGTGGTCGAGGATGTGACTTTTGTGATGTTAATAAAAGATCAAAAAAAGACTTACCGCTAGATAGACTTCAACGAGAGGCAAAGATTAACTTAGATTACGGATTTGACTCAGTGTGGCTTCATTCTGATGAGATGTTACTGTATGGTTGTGATAATAAAAATTTCCAACCAAACTATGATGCAATTACATCATTGTGGAAGGGTCTCAAAGGAATGGGTGCAAACTTTATTGGAACAACACATATGACATTTTCTGCAGTAGCAGCTGATCCAAAATTGTTACATGATATTTCAGAGATTAATGAGATGCATAACAATGGTAGATGGTTATCAACTAATTTAGGAATTGAAACAGTTGCACCAAGATTGATTAAAAAACATTTGGGAATAAAAGCAAAACCATTTTCTGCTGATGAATGGGGATGGGTGGTAAGAGAAGGTGCAAAAATACTTAATGAAAATCATTGGTTCCCAGCAGCCACAATCATCATTGGTTGGCCAGATGAAACACCCGATGAAGTTCAATATACCATCGATATGATGCAAGACTTTAGAACCACAGACTTTAGGGGTCTTGTAGCACCATTATTGTATCAAGACTTTAGTGAAAAAAATTCTATGCATTTTGGAAATCTTAATGAAGCACAGTTTACATTATTTTGGAAATGCTGGGAAAACAATCTTAGAGTAATTAATGACATCATTCCAATTATTCTTCGAAATAAGACATATGGTCCACCAATGAAAGTATTCATGTATGGAATTATCAAAGCTGGAACATGGGCAATTATGAGATATCTAAGAGGACTTTGTAAAGATCTGTTCAATGGTAAATTACCAGATGAGATAATGGAAAAATATGCAAGAAGTAGATCAGTGTCTGCACCAAATTATACAAAATAATTTTTTTACAGATTTGTTATTGCTGAATCTGCTATAGTGTTTCTTTTTGGAGAAATTACAATAAAATATGTTTTATCTGTTCGCTCTAATGCATTTACATTTTTGTATGATTTTGAGTTAATATCAAATTCATAAACTCCAGGATCTAAGGTACCTTTAACATAAAACATCATAAATGAATCAGTTGCACCTTGACCAATTGGAACAAATGAACATACATAGCCTTTGTAGGAATTAAGCGGCATTATATTTTTCATCGGTTGGGAAATTGAAGTCAAATAAATAAAGAGATCTTCTATTGTCTCAAATTCTTCATACTCTATATTCATAAAAAAACCTAATCAAACTTAGTATAATAA
>CAYFOW010000057.1:0-3033 GCA_964344885.1 uncultured Candidatus Nitrosopelagicus sp.
CTTGTCTTGCAGCTTCTTCTCTAGCTTCTGCTTCTTCAGCTGCCTTTTGTGCTTCAGCTTCTGATACTTGTTTTTCCAACTCTGCAATCTTTGCTACTTGTTTAGCTTCCTCTTCTTGTCTTGCAGCTTCTTCTCTAGCTTCTGCTTCTTCAGCTGCCTTTTGTGCTTCAGCTTCTGATACTTGTTTTTCCAACTCTGCAATCTTTGCTACTTGTTTAGCTTCCTCTTCTTGTCTTGCAGCTTCTTCTTGCTCATTACTACTGCCATAATCTTTTGGCATTGTTCCATAAGGTGATTCAATTTTCTCTTTAGTTTTTGTTATCTCATAATCTTTTGGCATTGTTCCATAAGGTGATTCAATTTTCTCTTTAATTTTCTCTTCATCGACTTTAATTTCTGATTTTTTAATCTCTGATATTTTTTTATTAAATTCATTTTCATATTCTTTTAACTTTTCTTCTAATCTGATTTTCTTTTCATCTTCATTCTTTTCTTCAAATCCTTTTGGTAATGTTTTTTCTTGTTTAACATTTTCATATGTGTCATTGTCACCATTCTGAAGTTCTGTAATCTGTGATTCTAGATTGTGTATTTGATCATCTAGTAATTTCTGAACTTCTGCGATGTCTGCATCATCCTTATTCTTAGGTTCTGGTTCAGGTTCAGGCTTTATTTTAGAAATTATTTTTGCGTATTCTAATTCCGTTAATCCAACTGCTTCATAAATTGTGTATTCTGGATAATTTTTTTCAAACCATTGTTTATATCCCGGCTCAAAAATATATCTTTTAAAATAATATTCTGGTCCCTTTTTAACATCAATAAATGATAAATTCTTTTTTTCTGGCTCATAAGATGTTTTTTCACTCTCATTAATTTCTTGTAGATTCACATCTACACTTGCTTCTTTTTTAGTCTCTACCTGTGACTCTTCAATAATGTTTAGTGCCTCTTCTGATTCTATTGATTTTAATCTATTTTCTCTTTGGATTGCTAATTTAGCAGCTTCCTCTGCAGCTTCTTCTCTTTTAGCAGCTTCCTCTGCATTCTTCTTGTCTATTTTTTTTTGCTCTTCTATTGCCATTTTCTGCTCTTCGGCATCTAACACTGCTTTGATTTCTTCAACATTTAGTAAATCGCCTAAGTAATCATATTCTGCTTGATTTGTGTCAATTCTAATATAATGATGTCCTTTGGCTTTTGGATAATGTATTTTTTTTCCTAATTGAAATTCTGATAATCTTTTAAAAATAGTTGCATATGTTTTACCTGATCTTAAATTTTTAGCAATTACCTCTCTATCTACAATTATTCCTTTACCAATTCCCTCATCTTTGTCTTTGTGTTGTACAATTTTGCTGATGATATTGCTTGAATCATAAGTCACTCCAGAAATCAAATAGTTGGCCCATCTTGGCATAGCTAAAATAATTGTGAAATCTCTCCTAAATAACTTGATATCTTCGTTCGAAATCAAGCAAATAACCGAGGAATTTCAACAACATATCCACTTTACAATAAAATATGACGTATAGTTGTTGATGATTTTTGATTTACTATTAATCAAAAATTATTTGCTCTAAATGTTCTGATCTAATTTGATGATTTTTAAAAAAATTGAAATTAGAACAATGAATAGTTATGAACGATATTTTTGAGAATCATATCTGCAATCTTTTGGAAATTTAGAACATGTCTATCGGTTTTTTGTTATATCTTTCATACATTTTTTACAGTATGCTTTTCCTGATTCAAAATGAACTGAAATCCTAATTGCAGAGCTATAGCATTTATGACATAATCCTAACATGAAATACTGATTATCTTAATGTGTTAAATCAATATGTATTTCAAATAATTTGATTAATTCATATTTTTAAAAAATAAGATGTTGCCAAATCGCAATTTTTAATCCTTTTTACCCTTTTTAGATTAATTAATAAATCCCACCTGGACTATGTCTCCCCAAGTATGTATCTGACTTGTATTTACTGGATTTCAGATCATAAAATATGAAAAATTGTTTAGATATAATCTCATTATATGATTAGATTTTTAGAAATTCTTAGATCTGCTTTATAATTCAATACATTGTTCATTATTTGAGACTGGTAAATCAATTACTTGGATAGCTTCGGTTAGCAAGGTTCGTAATGAACAATTGACGAGTCAGTCTCTTTTTGTTTTATGAGATTCAATTCTAGTTGTTTTAGCAATTATCATATCCATTAACAATCTACAAGTCTATGCAAATTCAAATCTCGTTTAGTGATTATAGACTAAATTTTTTTATATTAAAAACCACATCCATAATAAATGGCTAAAAATTTTGATGTAGTTTTTCACAAAGTAAAGTCAGTACCAATTGATTCAATCGAGGTATGGGATGAGGCAGAAGCAAGAAAACTAGACAATCAGGGTATAAGGGAGCTCTCTGAAAGCATCAAAAAAGAAGGTTTACAAAATCCACCAGTCTGTCAAAAGATTGGAGCAAAATTCAAACTCATTGCCGGACAAAGACGACTTGAGGCAATGAAAAGAATTGGTGCAAAAACTGTACCTATTCTAGTAGTACAAAAACCATATGAGTTAGAGGATGCAAAGGCAGTATCCATCATAGAAAATCTACATCGCAAACAGATGACTCACCAGGAGATGGGAGAAGCATGTGAATTTTTAGCAGAACAGATGGGCTCAAAAAGAAAGGCCGCAGCCGCACTTGGAATAAGCCAGCCTACATTTAATGCATATCGTGGCTTTAAGGGGTTGCCTGGCAAGGTTCAAGAGTTAGTTCCAGATATTATAAAAAAATCCGATGCACTACGAATATGCAAAGTCATCTCTGATGCAGACAAGGCAGTAGATATTGCACACAGAATTTCAAAGTTTTCGGCACCTGCAAAAACACGATACCTTGATGCACTGGCACAAGATCCTGCTGCAGAACATCAGGTATTGCGCCGAATGGCAAATCACTTTAAACAAAAGCAGAATCTTCGAATAAAGATCACCCCAAAACAATCCCAAATCTTG
>CAYFOW010000058.1:0-2964 GCA_964344885.1 uncultured Candidatus Nitrosopelagicus sp.
ATATCGGGTTATATTCCATGCTTGTATATTATACACTGGAAAGCAATAATCCTAGTTCGGGTTATAGTCGTGCTTAGTTTGGAGACAGTAGCACGCAAATGAAATGTTAGATTGTGCGGGAAAAAACCTTTTGAAAAATCCGCTTTGCTTTCCCTTTTTATTTTTTCAAAAAATAATTTTGTTTTAATTTTATGAAATTGTGCAAAAATGAAATTTTTTCAATATACCATATCAGATTATAATTTTAATATGATTTAGTTTTGCAATAATTTCAAAAAATCTCATAGTAAAGTCAAAGAAATTGTATGAAGTATTAAGTACTAAAACTGTGTATACTATTCGTGCTTAAGAAAGTAATTTCTTATGAATAAGCAGGCGCTGTTCCGTAAAGATAATGCGCGAGTCTGGCAAAATGTTGCCGACCAAGAAAGAGGAAATCTCTTAGAATCTTTACAAAAAGGAGCAGCGCACATTTTTAATTTCGTGCAAAATTGTGTCCATGTAACGAATTTAGATAAAATTCATAGAATTTAGGCACATTTTGTCATAATTGATTATCACTGTATCATCATAATTTGGCGGTTTTCATCAGTTAATTGGTGCTATAAATAGAGGGTTTTTTGCAAATTTTTTCATGTCAGCAGAACAAATCAACAAGTTAGGCAAAAAGATGGGCGTTTTAGGTGCATCACTACTTGGTGTATCAATTGCCGCATGGGCATACAATGTATTTGGTGTAGATAATTCAGAGATAATTACCAAGGCATTCATGTTACTATTAGAGTAAGAAGATTACCATATTTTGAAATAAAATTAGAAGTGAGGTTTTACTCGTCTTCGTTTGCACGGTCTCGGACCTTTTTGAGTATGCAATACTTTCCTAATTTCTTCATAAAGCCCATGTAGTAATATGGCCTACATTGCTTAAGTAATTATCGTATACAAAAAATGCTCAATTTTGGGAATAAAAATTAGAAAAATGAGGCATTAACCTGAGATCTTTGTAATGCACGTATCACAAAAAACCCTTCCAGAGTCTTCATGAATGATTACTGATACGCCTGATTTGTAACAATTATGACATAATCCCCTCATAGGAATTGATTAAAAGATGATTCCGTTATATTGGAATTGATTAAATCAGTATGAGCTTTTGGTAAGTCAGGAGTAATCTCATAAAATGACATTTGTGAGAATCTATAAAAAAAATTAAACAAATGTTTAGGAAATGATGGATCAATGTTATATTCAAAAATACCGTATTATTTTGTGAAGTCGATACGTAAATCTAGCTATAATAGCGGTCCGGAAAATTGAAACTGCAGCCGTTGGGTTCGGAAGCGAAAACCCTCGTGTTGGCTTCGAATTTTTTTCTGAATAAATTTTCTAGTCAATGACGTTGATATACACATTCATCACATATTGAGACTGAGACTGGAACCTTCACAGTACAATCACAAGAGCACATACACTCAACCATATGCTCTGATGGTATTTCATCAATTGACATGGTAAAATAACATTACATTTACGTAATAAAGGAAATCATGATTTGCAAAGATGAGAATTACAAATGACAATATTTTTCAATCCGATTTAATTCAGAAAAAATGGATTTCATGACCGAAGATTACACTGGAAAAAACTTTGCAGACAAGGATTTGAGCAAGTCAGATTTTGGTAATGCAGTATTGTATCGTGCAAATTTTACTGATGCAAATCTTAGTGGTGTAAATTTTGCAGGTGCAGATCTGATAAAGGCAGACTTTGAGGGTGCAAATCTCAGAGGCGCTAATCTATGTGATGCTGATCTTTATCGTGCAAACCTCAAAGATGCAGACATGTGGGATGTATTGTACAATCAAAACACACTTGATACCATAACTGATGATAGTGCTAAAAGACGGCTCATCGAGGTAGGCAAGAAAAGTAACTAATTATTTTAGCTCAATTATTACTGCAGCCTTTGTAGATGTCTCTAATTCCTTTTTTACTGCGCCAAGTATGTGCGTAGGTGAAGTCAGTCCAGAAAAGTCAACTAACTTCAAGTCATTGAGTAGGTATACCTGTGGGGCAATATCTCCACTAAATGATTCTAAAAAGTCGTCTAATTCCTCAATTATTGAAATCTTACCGCCTTGAATTGTCTTGCCGTTTTTTACAGATAGTTTTTCTCTTCCATACCTGTCAAGTACTATAATGCGATGCTGATTTTTTTTGCTAAATAATTTTTTTACAGTTACATGTCCTGTAAAGACCAGATAATGGTCAGTCTCAAATGTCAGCTCAACTAATTCCTTTGATATATCTGCAATCTCAGATGCACGAATATGTGCCTCATCTAGAGTAAAGACGTTTTTTGATGTAAGCTCACTATCATACTCTACATTTCCAATTGCAGATACACGTAACAGGGATTTTTCAGGAATGTACTGGCTGCTTATTGTAATTGATTCAGGTAAAGCACCTTTTTCAATTAGAATTGCCTGGATTTTCTTTGTGGCCTCTGATATCTGCTCAGGGGTTGGATTAGTTACTGTCTGCTCAAACTCTTCTTGAAGCATTGATGATGCAGCACCTATCGAAGAGATGACTTCGGCATGCTCTGATTTTTCATATGAGATCATTAGCTGTTTTGCTACAAATGGCACAAGTACAGATGCGCCGCCACCGCCGCCCATGATTTTGGTCTTGGATTTGTCCATCTCAAATTCTTTGAGGATTTTAGTAATGGTTTTTGTAATCTCAAAAGTGGCAGTCTGAATTACAGATAATGCTGTCTCATAGACTGACATTCCAATTTTCTCAGCTAGTAGAGAGATTGCAATTTTTGCAGTCTCAGGGTCAGCATATGAATAGTCGCCAGGCTCAACTAGTCCCATTGCGTTTGCAGCACAGGTATTAGTAATTGCATATGTTCCCTTTTGACACTTTATTGCAACGTACTCATCTGAATCACTTGGT
>CAYFOW010000059.1:0-2825 GCA_964344885.1 uncultured Candidatus Nitrosopelagicus sp.
TAGTGACCTGGTTTTGGATCTGAATTCACATCAAGTGTCTTTTTTACTCCTCCAAAACTAACTACTGCATCTAAATTACGAAATGCATTTTTTATTCCTATTTTAACACCTTCATTTTCTCCAGGCATACTAATCTCAATTACAATGGAATTTTGATATCCAACTACAGGTGGTTCATCTTCCCATCCTACCTCAATTTCATAAGGTCCTGCTTGAACTGTAGTATGAGCAAATGCATGATTTACTCCAATTCCTGAAAATGCAATTAACAAAATCACAAAAATTGCTGATTTCATAAATACACAAAATCTGTACTGTAGTTATTACTTTTACTCAAAATCAGGTACAACTATCGAATAGATGAACTGTTTTAAATTGCGTATCTTGTTTAAAAAAATTTAATGAAAACAATCTGGATTATGTTTTTTCTACCATTGTTGATTGGAATTCCTTCTGTTTATGCACATCCATTTCTTATTGATTCAGAGCCTCCACAAGCATCAAATGTTAATGCAGGACTAACTAATGTGATAATTCATTATTCAGAGGCAGTAGAAATTGATTTTAGTGAACTCAAAGTCTTTGATGCAAACGGAAATCAAATTGACAACAAAGATACACGATATCATCAACAAGAAAGTTCTCTTATTGTAACTGTTCCTTCACTAGAAGACGGTGTATACACTGTTTCAAGTAAGGTCTTATCAAAAGTTGACGGGCATTTGGTACAAGGTGCAGTAATTTTTGGAGTGGGCGATGCAGCAGTTGACATTTCACAAATTAGTGATCAAAGCAGTGAATCTACTTTTATTCCTGAAGCTGCAGCAAGACTGCCTGGATTAGTTGGACAGACAATCGTTTTAGGCGGTGTAATATCTTCTGTGTTAATCTGGGTCTCTCAAGAAAAAGGATTAGGAAAAGACTCGGCAAAAAAAATTCGTCAACTATATGTCGCAAAGTTCTCAAAGTTAACAGGAATTGGAATTGCAGCAATTTTCATATCAAATATGATAATGCTTGGGATTCAGACATGGAGACTTGAAACATCTCCATTAGATGTCTTGCAGACAAATTTTGGTACAACTTGGCTTGAAAGGATGATTGTTACAATAATTTTGTTGGGATTATGGTTTTGGATGGAGAGAAAAAAATTCCTATCAAAAAAGGATCATATTCCGTTATTAGTTGTGTCGCTTGTTTTGATTGGAACAACTACTATGATGGGTCATGGTGCAGCAAGCGAAACGCTACCACCAATTATAATTGATTATGTACATAATCTGCTGTCTTCAGTCTGGATTGGCGGAATAATATTTCTAGGATTTACTGCATTACCATTAATTTCAAAATTAGATGGTGATATTAAAGAAAAATTAACTCTTGGAATGCTTCCAAGATTTTCTATGATGATAATAATCTCTTTGGGCATAGTTGCAATAACTGGACCCACTTTGATGTGGTTTTTGGAAACAGATGTACAGTCAATTACAGGCTCAAATTATGGACAATTAATTATTGCAAAAATCCTCATTGCACTTTTAATGGCTGCAATGGGAGGTCATTATCAATTTAAAATCCAAAAACAAGCAGAAAAAGCATTCAAATCAGGAAAAAGCTCTGCTCACAAACAGTTAATCAAACCATTAAAGATTGAATCAATTCTGGGAATAATTCTTCTTGCATGCGTTGCTTTACTGACAAATTCCGCTCTTCCTGCAGGTGATGTACAAACTGCTCAAGCACAACTTGTAACAGCTAGTTTTGAATCTACATTATTTTCTGAGAACACAAAGTTTGATGTAACAATTAACCCCGTATCAGTTGGAGCAAACATAATTCATGTGATTGCCACAAATGTAGATGGAAGCAAGATACATGATCTTAATGGAATCAAAATCAAAGTATCTAACCCACAAAGAAACATTGCACCAATTGAAGTTCCTGTAACACAAGAATCAACAGAGCAACAAGAAATACCTGAATTTAATGCAGAATCAACATTTGGATTTGCTGGAACATGGTTAGTTGAAATTGAGGCACAAAAAACTCAGAGTGCAAATGAAAACATATCAATTGATCTCTTGCTCAAACCCAGTCTTTTAGAAACAAAATTTGAAATCAAAGAGTTTGCAATGCCTGCAGAAAATACTGCGCCACTAGTACCGCGATTTGATGGTGACAACACAATATGGATTAGCGATGCATCATCTCCAAAATTATGGAAATTTACTTTAGATGATCAGCAATTTACTTCATTTGAGTTTGATGGAATGACTACAATTTTCTTAGATATTGATCAAAATGGTAAAATTTGGTTTACAGATACCCCAAACTCTTCAATTGGATTCTTTAATCCAAAAACAGAATCATTTGAAACCATAAAACTACCTCCACTTGATTTTGCAAGTGAAGACTCTATTCCAATTGCAGTTGAAACTGACAGTCAAAATAACATATGGGTTGCAGTAGTAGATAAGGATCAGTTAATCATGTATAATCAAGAAACAAAAGAATTTGAAAAATTCATTCACATTGAAACATCACCTGCGGGACCATCTGCATTAATCTCTGATGATAATGGTCACATCTGGTTTGCTGAATCACAGGGTGGAAAAATTGGTGTCATTGATATTCAGTCTGGGTCTGTAAAGGAATTCATGCCTGAAGAACCTCTTGAAGAGCCATTTGCTTTAATGTTTGATGATGCTGGAATGCTCTGGATTGCAGAACATACTGCACCAGGATTGGTAAGATTTGATCCTGTACTGGAAAGTTTCAAAAAGGTTCCTGCAATTAATCCTGAATCATTACCGTTTGGAATGGCA
>CAYFOW010000060.1:0-2683 GCA_964344885.1 uncultured Candidatus Nitrosopelagicus sp.
GAACGAGAGGATTTTACAGATTCTAGTTCTGACTTGTATTTTTTAATTTGATTTGCCAACTGTTTTTGTTCTTCAATTTGTTTTTTCTCAAAAGTAATTTTGTCTTCAAGTTGTTGCTTTTCTAGATTTAGCTGCTCATCATATTGACGTTTGTCTAAAATTGCCTGAGTTAATTGTGATTCTTTTATCTTTAATTCATTCATTCGTTGGTTGTGTTTTTTTTCTGATTCATCAGATATGTTAGGTGAAGTAACTATTACATCAGAGGATTTCCAACCAGACGGCATTGTGCCTGAAACTTTGACATGATGTTGAGTTGATTCAAAAGTAGTCTTTGATTGTTCTAATTGATTGATTTTTTCATCTAAAAGAGATTCGAGTTTTAAGATTTTATCATTTGCCAAATCTAAATTAGATTGCAAATTAGATAATTCTGCAGAATTTTCAGGAATTTCAGTTGGTGCAGTTTGTGTAAACTCAGGTACTGATTCATGGTGTTCAGTTACCGGTGGTGTATCTGGAATTGTAAATGTAGACAAGTCATGTTGTAAATTATCAATTAGATTGATTTTTGAATCAAGGTATGTTTTATCTGAATGATAAAGTGATTTTCCATTTTGTAGTAATTCTTTCATGTAGTTTAATCGTCCAGGTTCACCTGCACCCAAATCAATTAGTTTTTGTACAGCATCCAAATCAGAACCTGAATGAATTATAGAGATTCCTGCATTTGCAGGCATTTCAACAAGTTTTGATTGGATATATTTTGCATCAGATTTGTATAGTGCCTTGCCAGATTCTAACATTTCAATAATGTATGATAGTCTTCCAGCATCCCCAATTCCAAGAGATATCAGATGTTTTATTTGAGGAATTGTTTTTGAGGTAACTTCTAGCTCAGACATTTTTAGCATACACCTTTAGATCTAGAAAAAATTATTAGCATAAAAAACCTCTGACAATTTTCTTATTTGTAGATGGTTTTTTGTGAATTCATCTAACTTTAAATGACCAATTTAGGTCAAAATTTTCATGTCAACTGCATCATTACGAAAAGACCATGATTTGATTGAAAAAGTCCTCAAATCAATGAATGCTACATTAGAACTACTTGCATCAGGCAAAAAAATTCCAGAATCAATATTGATGCCAGTAGTAGACTTTTCAAGAAATTTTGTAGATGTATGTCATCACGGAAAAGAAGAAGATGGATTGTTTCCAGCATTATATGAAAAAGGCATGCCACAAGAGATGGGCCCAATTGCCATGATGGTAATGGAGCATAAGATGACAAAAGAGATTGCCGAAAAAATTGAACAGTCATCAAAAAAATACATCGATACTGACGAGTCAGAACAATTGATTTCAGATATTCGTGAATATATTGAGCATGTGTCACAACATCTCTGGAAAGAGAATAATCGTCTGTTTATGATGGCAGATATGGCATTGCAAGGAGATTCATCAAAGATGGATGATGTTTTATCAAAAACAGAAGAATCAAAGTTACAAGAATTAGGAAAGACAAGAGAGCATTATGAGAAATTAGTAGATCAGCTAGAAGAGTCTACCAAATAATTACTATACAAAATAGAAAAATCAGAATCTTAAAAATAAAAAGAGTTATGGGAATTCAGCTGATTCACCTGCACAGTGTTTGTGAACCCATTTCTCATCGTCGTTTTTTGCAATTTCTTTGCCTGCAATGATTTTTTCACCACAAGAAATGCAAGATGTAGTAAATTTTGCTTTCATAAAAAAAGTACATTATCAATAATAAAAATAAATTCAGATTGAATCACTGTTAACAATTAATCAAGATAAAATACAGATCAAAAAATTTGATTGTTTTAGTAAATCAAAAGAATCTAGCCGAGTATTATAAGAAATTTCCAACAAACATACATGAATGAAATCATAAATGATGAATTAATTGAAAACAATGCTTTTTGGAATGAAGCATACCAGTATGCATCTCAAACTGGAGAGCCAGAATTTGTCAGTGAGATGGCATTTATCATGACTACACTTCATGCAGAAGGATCTGAGTAAAGTTACTTTAAATCAGATAATGTAACGCCACTTGTTTCAATTTCATAGCGCAGTGGTGCAGGAATTTGCATGTATGGTTTGTTGACAATTTCTTTGATTTGATCATCGGGGACATGGACAAATTTCAAGAGCTTACCACGCTGATGTGCAAATGCATTTTTCCAGAATCCAGATGCATCAAATGTTTTCATTTTTGCCATAAAAAAAATCTGGAAAAAATACTATTAATTCGCTTTGTTTGAGGATAGAAAATTATCTAAACTAGTAAGAAAATCACTAACTAAATGATTTTTTTTAAGAAAAAAAAGCCCGCATCAGAGAATGAAGAGATTGTAAACAAGGTAAGAAAGAAGATGAAATGGCATGGTGAGCCAATAAGAATCAGAAAGATTGTACCCAAAAGTAATCCAAATTGGGAAAATGAATGGGAAGAGAAAACAGAGAATCAATCAGATTTGTTTATTCCAAAATTTGGGAAGAATCAAACCGTACAGATAATGGGACAATACATCATGTCAAGAGAACCTGAAGAGTTTGAGTTTGAAGATAGTGGAAGAATATTTCATGATGATTCAAAAGTATCTAAAAAGAGATTTCAGCAAATGCGATTATCAATTTTTGAGTATGGCGG
>CAYFOW010000061.1:0-2273 GCA_964344885.1 uncultured Candidatus Nitrosopelagicus sp.
AAATGATTTTAAAACATATCCACATGAAGCAAAACTCATTTCTAAAAATTTAACTGAACAAAAAATCATTCCAAAAATAAAAAATTATGACGCATTAATCCATTTAATAGGAGTTGGAAAGCAATCTGTTAATTCAACATATGATTATGTGAATGTACAGCTTACAAAAAATACAATTGATTTATGTAAGAAATCAAGAATAAAAAAAATAATTTTTCTAAGCGGTTTGGGAACATCAAAAAACTCTCAATCTGGATATTTTATTTCAAAATATAATGCAGAGCAGCAGATCTTAGATTCAGGACTTGATTTTACAATCTTTAGATCCTCGTATATCATTGGTAAATCTGATCCTTTTACAAAAAATCTAAAAAAACAAGCTAGCAAAGGTGTGTTATATATTCCAGGCTCTGGAAAATACAAATTGCAGCCTATTCATGTTGATGATGTCACTAAAATTATTTTTAAATCAGTTTTTGAACCTAATTTATCAAACAAATTATTAGATCTAGTCGGTCCCAAAATTATTTCATACAATTATTTCATAAAATTATTTTCTGCAAAAACTAACTCAAAAATTCAAAAAATCCCTTTAGAAGTAGCGTATGAGAAATCATTAGATACATCTAATTACATTTTTGCACTAGATGATCTAAATATTTTAGTTGGAAATTATACTGGTAATCCAAAAAAATTAGAAAATATGATTGATGATAAATTAACCCCATTTACAAAAATCTTAAAGATTTGCGGCCTTTCTTAATATTTCTGCTTTGTCTGTTTTTTCCCATGAAAACTCTGGTTCGTTTCTACCAAAATGACCATATGCAGCAGTTTTTCTATAAATTGGTCTTTTCAAATCAAGCTCTTTTATGATGCCAGCTGGTTTTGCATCAAAATTATCTTTTACAATTTTCTCAATTTCGTTCTCTGAAATCTTGTTAGTCTCAAAAGTATTGACCATTAATGAAACAGGTTCAGCAACACCAATTGCATATGCTAGTTGAACCTCACACTTATCTGCAAGACCTCCTGCAACAATATTTTTTGCAATGTATCTGCACATATAGCATGCTGATCTATCAACTTTTGAGGGATCTTTCCCTGAGAATGCGCCTCCACCATGTCTTCCCATTCCACCATATGTATCAACAATAATCTTCCTGCCTGTTAGTCCTGCATCTCCATGAGGTCCACCAATCTCAAAAATCCCTGTTGGATTCACATGAATCTTAATTGATTCATTCCACCATTTATCACAAACTGGTTTTATTACTTTTTCAATTATCTCTCTCTTAATTTCTTCTTGAGAAATTTCAGGTGAATGCTGAGTAGATATAACTACAGTTTCTACTTGCTTTGGCCTTCCATTTTCATAAACAACTGAAACTTGTGATTTCCCATCTGGTCTAACCCATGCAAGTTCTTTTGATTTTCTAACTTCAGATAGCTTTTTTGTTAATTTATGTGAAAGTAAAATCGGTAATGGCATTAATTCATCTGTTTCATTTGATGCATATCCAAACATCAGTCCTTGGTCACCTGCTCCCTGTTCTTTTTCTTCAGTTGCAGTTACACCTTGAGAAATATCTGGACTTTGAGAATGTAATTTAACTAAAACTTCACACGAATCACCATCAAATTTGAGTTCAGAATCATTGTATCCTATTTCCTTTATTGTTTTTCTAACAATATCTTCCACATCAAAATTTCCATTTGATGTGACCTCCCCAGCTACTGCAACAAATCCTGTAGTTGTTAATGTTTCAACTGCAACCCTTGAATTAGGATCTTGTTTTAGATATTCATCTAAAATTGCATCAGATATTTGATCCGACACCTTGTCTGGATGTCCTTCAGTAACTGATTCAGAAGTAAAAATATACTCTTTAGACATAAAACTCACTAGAGTTCATTTGTTAATTTTATGAATAATACATTATTTCCTCTAACGATTACTCTTCCATATTTTCCCACAACTTTGCCATCATTGATCTCTTCAGCATCAGTCATTATCAAATTCATGTAGGAATCTACGTTATCCATTTTTCCTTTATACTCAACATCATTTTTCAATCTGATTATAACACTCTTTTTTGTATTTTTTTGAAGAGTCGTCAATGGTCTTTTTGCATTTGTTTGTGACACTAATTATTCACTTGTCATGCATCCTTGATTTCCAGAATAAAAGCCTTACCTATTATGATAAAAAACAAAATTCCTTTAATTTTCTAAATTAATTATCAAAACATGTTAAAAGCAGACATTCCAAA
>CAYFOW010000062.1:0-2032 GCA_964344885.1 uncultured Candidatus Nitrosopelagicus sp.
TGTAACATCAATACAGTTAGAAAGTACTTTAAAGAATTTGATAAGGAATTAGAGATACTAGAGGGAAAAGAGTTTGAACAAAATGCAAAAAGAAATCGTAGTAGAAATGTCATCTTACTTGATTCACAAATAGATGAATTACTTGAATTACAATCTGAATTAAAATCCGAATTAAAAAAATTAAAACCTACACAGAAAAGCACAAGGCTGTATGAATTTTTAATTAACAAACAAATTCAGATTGCAAAAGAGATTTCAAATCTTTCAATCAAACGAGAAGATGTAGCAAATAGATTAACACAAGGTGCCATTCTAGAGCAAGGATTTGAGGAGTTAATTTCACACCAATGACTTCATGGGATATATCACATAGAATTTCTGCTAGAATCAAACTTGAGCATTTCAAGGAGCAATTAAAAAATGAATCAAGAAAAAATTCTTTGCCCAGTTTATCATCTGATCCGCTTACCTGGATTTTTCAGGCCAGACCCATAGTAGATGGAGTTCCGAGGAATTTTGATATGATTCCATTTTGGTTAGACATTTACAAAGATATATGCCCACAAAAGATGATCATCGGTGGAAGACAGACTTTCAAATCCACATACATAACTGATATTCTGGCTTGCGAGGTAACGTCTCAGCCAAATAAGCAGGTCGGCTATATCACTTATGATGAGAAAAATCGTAATGCATTCTCAAAGCAGAGATTTCGAATAGGTACCTTATTGCAAAATGATATTTTGACAAAATTTCCAAGAAACAATCTTGGAAGTGTTGGCGAGATATCAATGAAAAATGATAGTACCGCATACTTTATGACTCATACAAATGGATATCGGAACGTAGAAGGAAAATCACTTTCACATTGTTTCATAGATGAGGCACAATATCAGGACATACAATTTTTAGGAAATGTTTTGCAGACAATGATGCAAACAAAAGGAAAAACTACCATACTAGGCATTGGAGGTGTAACAGGGACTGCATACGAAAAAGAATGGAATAAGACAGACCAAAGAGAGTGGTTTTATGATGATGAGAATTGGCGTGACCGATTACAGTTTGATGCTAGTGGGTTAGTGTATGGCAGCTATCTCATAGATGTATTAAAGGGCAAGTGGATTGCACAAAAGCCAGAAAACTCGTTATATCATGGGTATCATATACCACAGACAATATTTGCAAATATTCCATTAACCATACAAGATGCCATTGATAAATACAAGATATCTCATAGGTTTTCAATCCAGTATCAAAAAGAGAATATGTCATATGATGAATTTGAGGCACATGTGATGGGAAATTTCTTCAAGTCTGCAGGCAATCCCTTGACACCGGCAATGATCAGAAAATCCATGGAACCATACCGTGAGAAGAGATTGTTAATGCCATCAGAGATTTCAGATATAAAATCACAGTATGGAAATAAGGTCAAAATTTCAATGGGCGTGGATTTTGGTTCAGGCAATTTAGGGCATACGGTAATTACGATATTGATTCATTGGCTTGAGACTGGAGTGGTTCAGATGGCATATTTAGATAAGAGAAAAGCAGAGAATCAGATTTCTCAAACAGAGATGATAAATGAGTTATTCAGGAATGGTAATTGTGATGTAGGAGTAGGGGATTTAGGTTATGGTCACATCCAGGTAAAGATGATTCAAAGTGGTGGAATTAATCAAAGTACTGGGAAATCATATCCAGGTGTTGGTAGTTCAGTATTTTTTGGATGTCGTACTGTATCGAATCAGACTCAGGCCACCAGAGTAGATGATGAAGTAACTGATGAGCACGGTCAAAAGACTGCACGAATAACAATTGACAAGACTGCCTGGATTATGAAATTGATAGGCATGTTTGAAGGAGAATCAAAGTTTGTGATTCCATTTCATCATGAAAAAGAGTATGAGACTAATTGGCTGATACCTGAGTTATCATCAATCTCTCAAGTAAGGCTATCAGGTAATGACTCAAGACAAAATGCCAAACTAGAGTTTAATCATCCACCTGATTCGGCAATGGCAATCAT
>CAYFOW010000063.1:0-1937 GCA_964344885.1 uncultured Candidatus Nitrosopelagicus sp.
CTCCCAGATGTATCTCTGAGAATCTTATCGTTATGCTCTCGCCTCATCTGGACAGTAGATCACTTCAGAGTGACCTGCTGATAAATCTCCAGCAAAGAAGTTGATTGCTTCAACTGCCTTTTTGTCGTCAGGCACTTTGCCATCTACTGAGCCTGGCAATACCAGAAATGAACGAATATTTGATTTTAGAACGTCGCTGAATTCCTGGTTTACTGTAGTAGTAAATGGTCTAAGTGCTCCTCTAAACACTTCTACTTTGGCTCGCTCATTGCCTGAAATCTTTTTGCCTGATGGCAAGTCTGGGCCAATTATGATGATTCTTCCATTTGATTCTTTGAATAAACGTGGGTCTTCAGAACCTCCTGGCACAAACACTCCCAATGCTGATTGACCTACTGCTGCTGGAATATTGATAAATTTGTCAACGAGTTTGTCCCATTCACTTCGTGATAGTTCTGTAAACTTTGAGATCTGTGGAACATTTCCTGTACTGTGAATTACCATTGAAATGTTACCTACTTTGGTTTTTGCAGTGTTTAACCATCTCTCAATCTCTGATTTTTCAGAGAGATTAATTGCATGTGCATGGAACTTTCCAGTAATTGCTTCTTGCATCTCTTTTGGCATATCTTGTGAGACAAAGCAAACTGCTTTACCACCATTTTCTTCAATGTTTGATGCAATTGCAATCACTCTGTCAACTTCAGATTGTGTTGTTGCATCAACTGTGAATACGACAACCTGATCATCGAATTTCTTTTGGTGATTTGCAGGAACAGTTGATGACACATGTGACTTTACTGGATAAAATACTCTGTCGCCAGGTATAACCTTACCATTTAGCGTTTTAGCAGTACTGTCCTCTGATAATGTAAGGACTGTGTCAGCTACTTGTGATTGGGATAGGAATTGCTCGTCGGCAATCATCTTTGATGTGTTTGATTGAACTTTTTCTGCAATTCCTTGAATCTTTGATAATAATTTAGCAATTACCTCTTCTAGTTTCTTTGTTTCATCTTCATCTGTAATTCCTTTTTGTTGGGCCAAATTACTTGCAGCCTTTGAGATGCCTTCTTTGATGGTATCTTCCTCTTCGCCAAGTAATGGCAAGACATCTTTTGCAACACTTTCGACTTCAGTTGGGGACAAATCTTCAAATCCACTGACTCTGAGAAATTCTGCAGCAGCCTTTGGATATACTGTCTTGTAAATTCTATCTGAATGAACTGGTCCTGGGTTTGTTGCAATTGATACAATACCTTTATCAACTAATTCCCATGACATTAATTCTGCTAGTCTGTTTTTTGCACCTTGTGATGCTGTGTATGGACTTCTGAATCTGTAGGGTCTTTGCTCTAATGGCCTTTCTTCTGTGAAAAATGTAGAAATTGTTACAATCTTTGAGCCTTCCTTGAGCACCTTTAATGCACTAACTGAGGTCCAAAATGTACCTGTAAGGTGAATTCCTACTGTACTCTTAAAGTCATTATAATCTGCATGTGAAAAGCAAGTAACTGGACCTGATACCCCTGCATTATTTACTATTACATCTACGTTGGTATTTGATTTACTTAAATCATCAAACATGTTGTTGATGCTTGTCTCATCACTTACATCAACTCCAGAATATATCTTGACAAAACCATTGCTCTGTTTTTCAGTAATGATGGATTCTAACATCTTTGCTGTTTCTTCTAATGGTTCTCTGCGTCTACCTAGAATAATTACACTGGCTCCATTTTCAACAAATTTTTTGGCCACTGTCATACCAATTCCTGTTCCGCTTCCAGTAATCAGCGCAACTTTATCTTGAAATCTTAACATCTTGAGTTTTTGAATGAATTGTATTATTTATTTGATTGCGACTTGGGGAAATTTTGATTTAATGCAATGGCTTCATAATTCGGCGGGTAATCTCATCACATTTCTTCGGAAAA
>CAYFOW010000064.1:0-1589 GCA_964344885.1 uncultured Candidatus Nitrosopelagicus sp.
AAAAATCTTTTATGATGTTTATAATCAAATCCATTGTCAGTTTTAGCATATCCATTTTTAATTAAATGGGCATTCAGAAATGTCTTATTCTTTAAATATAAATAACAAAACAGGTTATCATGTTCATCGTGTTTTTTATCATCATATTTCAAGAAAACTTTTTGGCCAGAAGTCTTTTCTTCAAGAAATCGCTTCGCATTAGATATTTGTCCCTTAATTGGCTTTATACCAATTAGTTTTATTTTTAAGCCATTGTTCAATATCAACTCATTAGGAGAACAAACTTCTTTTACAGAAAAATATTCATTTCTTTTACCATTTGATCCATTAGAGATTTTTGAACCGAATTCTAGTTTGCGGGGATCAATTTTCTTATCCATTTTCACTTTATCAATAAATTGATAAGGTAGATTTTTTATATCTTTCTTATAATCAATTTTATCTTGAGTAGAATCAAGAATATTGAAATCAGCTTTTCGGAAAATTGAAGGATTATCCACGCCAAGTTTTTCTTTGATAATGGATAAAAATTTATTGTTTATTTCATAACCGATTGAGTTTCGATCAAGATTTATTGCACTCAAAGATGTTGTCCCACTACCAAGAAATGGATCTAATACTGTATCACCAACAAAAGAAAACATTTTTATTAAACGGTTTGGCAATTCCAATGGAAACATTGCAAGATGTTTATCCTGTCTCTCACCTGAAAAATTCCAATGACCTGTGAAGTATTTATTCCATTCTTCTTTGGTTATTTTTGATTTTTCTTTAATTGTTTTTTCAACTTTCTTCGGTTTACCCGGTTTTTTAAACAACAAAATAAATTCGTAATCAATTTTCAAAATTCCGTTTCTTGGATATGGATATGAACCCATAATTGTAGCGCCACCGGTTGTATTCGATGTGGTTACTTTTTGCCAAATAATTGCGCCCATATAATCAAACCCAACCGTTTCACAAAATTTTATTATTTCCGTTCTAATAGGGATGACTTTATATCTACCATAATAGACTGATCGTGCAAATTGGTCCCCAATATTCACACATAAACGACAACCATTATCCAACACTCGAAATGATTCATTCCAAACAAGGTTTAGGTTGTTAATATATTCTTCATAGGAATCATCAAAACCAATCTGATTTCCGTTCCCATAGTCTTTTAATTGCCAATACGGTGGTGAGGTAATAACAAGATGAACTGATTTGTCATTAATCAATTTCATTCTTCTCGAATCACCAATGATTATTTTGTGTTCAGTTTTCATAGCCGAAATTTAATCATTTCCCTTGTTTGTTGTACTTTGGTTTGTTTCTTTTGATAACATTTGCTTCCTTCTTTTTAGCATCTGCAATATTATTGAATTGTTCTATTGAAACTGTTGCTCCTGGAATTTCGTCAAGGTGTTCTTTAATTCTATCAGATACTCGTCCCTTTTTAGCTACACCTGCTTAATTCACATTACCGCTTTCGGTTTTGATTTTGTATAATGCAGGCTTATCATTTGGTAAAGTCTCAATTGATGTTTTGTTATATTTTCTATTTTTAGCCATAATTATTTCCTTATTTTAGTTTAATTAGTTTG